>NZ_MSGP01000473.1 GCF_002078235.1 Streptomyces viridosporus | reverse complement strand
CGGAGTGCCTGCGGGTGACGGCGCAGTCCGTCACCCGCAGGCACTCCGGGAAGCGCACCGGCAGCGTGCTGCCCAGCACGCCCCAGCCCAGTCGGCTCCGCCCCGGTGAGGGCGCGTCCGAGCGGACCAGGAGCAGCCCGCTGTCCGGGTCGGCCAGCAGGACCCGGTCGTCGCTCTCGGCGGCGATCTGGAGCAGCGGGGACATCTCGCCGCCGCGCTCCAGGTCCACCACCACCGCCTTGGTGCGCCCGTCGGTCTCCCGGTCCAGGGCCAGCATCCGTCCCTCGTGGTCCAGCCACACCCCGCCCGAGCAGCGGCCGGGGACCTCGGCGAGCTGCTCGGGCCCGAACGCGCCGCCCGCGACCCGCCACACCGCCGTCGACCGCCGGCCCACGGCCAGGGCATACGCCCGCTCCCCGCCCGGGGCGGGCGGCAGCAGCCGCAGCCGGGTGCCCTCCTCGGGGCACTCGACCGTGCCCAGCGGCAGCTCGCCGGTGCCGGGTCCGGTCGGGTACAGCAGGCAGAAGGCGTGCCGCCCGTCCACCAGCCGGTGGATGAGGACCCGTCCGTCGCTCAGGGGCTGCACCTCGGTGCCGGGTTCCTCGGGCTGGTCGCCGGGCAGCGGCACCGCGTAGGGCTCGGGACCGTCCAGGGTCCAGCGCTCGGGGAAGAGGGAGTCGCCGGCCAGGGCGAGGCGCGCGGCGTAGGAGCCGTCCGCGGTGATGGCGCAGCCCGGCCGTCCGGCTCCGTCCTCGTGTCCCGTCGCGGGTGACGGGGTTCCCCCGTGCTCGAGCGAAGTCCCGAGCCCGGGAAAGGCACAGACCGTCATGGTTCGGTCACCTCCGGCGACGACCGTAGTTATCGCACGCACGGGCGGGGGCCGACGGGGCCGCACTTCACACATAAGGGTGCTCCAGGAACGATTCTCCTGAGCAGAGGGGGACGGATGTGCTGGCCGGGCCGAACGCCCTACCGCGGGCCCGCGCCGGTACTGCGGCACGAAACGGCCAGGTAGCCTTGCACACGTGCCCCGTCTGTCTGAAGTCATCGCCGTGCTGGAGAGCCTGTGGCCCGCCGAACGGGCCGAGTCCTGGGACGCGGTCGGCACCGTGGTGGGCGAGCCCGACCAGGAGGTCGTACGGGTCCTGTTCGCCGTGGACCCGGTCCAGGAGACCGTCGACGAGGCGGTGCGGCTGGGCGCCGACCTGCTCGTCACCCACCACCCGCTCTACCTGCGCGGGACGACCACCGTCGCGGCCTCCACCTTCAAGGGCCGGGTGGTGCACACGCTCATCAAGAACGACATCGCGCTGCACGTCGCCCACACCAACGCCGACACCGCCGACCCGGGTGTCTCCGACGCCCTGGCCGGCGCCCTGGACCTCAGGGTCGTACGGCCCCTCGTGCCGGACCCCACCGACCCCGAGGGCCGCCGGGGCCTGGGCCGCGTCTGCGCACTCGACCACCCGCTGACCGTCCGCGAGCTCGCCGCCCGTGCCGCCGAACGCCTCCCCGCCACCGCGCAGGGCATCCGCGTCGCCGGCGACCCCGAGGCGCTCGTCCGCACGGTCGCCGTCAGCGGCGGCTCCGGCGACAGCCTCTTCGACCACGTCCGCGCCGCCGGCGTGGACGCCTTCCTCACCGCGGACCTGCGCCACCACCCGGCCTCCGAGTTCATGGCGGACCGCGCCCACGGCCCCCTCGCGCTGCTCGACGCGGCGCACTGGGCCACCGAGTGGCCCTGGTGCGAGCTGGCCGCAGCCCAGCTCGACGAGATCTCCGACCGCCATGGGTGGAACCTCCGGGTCCACGTCTCGAAGACGGTCACCGACCCCTGGACCGCCCACGCGGCGTCCTCCGACGGCCCGTCGCCCGCCACCGCCCCTCCGAGGAGCGCCTCGCGCGCCCCCGCTCCCTCCGACACCTCTGGAGCCCCCAACTGAACGCCGCGCCCGCCGATCAGATCCGACTCCTCGACGTCCAGAACCTCGACGTCCGCCTCCAGCAGCTCGCGCACAAGCGGAAGTCGCTCCCCGAGCACGCCGAGATCGAGTCGCTGACGAAGGACCACACCCAGCTGCGCGACCTGCTCGTCGCCGCGCAGACCGAGGAGAGCGACTGCGCCCGCGAGCAGACCAAGGCCGAGCAGGACGTGGACCAGGTGCGCCAGCGCGCCGCCCGTGACCAGAAGCGCCTCGACTCCGGCGCCGTCTCCTCGCCCAAGGACCTGGAGAACCTCCAGCACGAGATCGTCTCCCTCGCCAGGCGGCAGGGCGACCTCGAGGACATCGTCCTGGAGATCATGGAACGCCGTGAGTCCGCGCAGGGGCGGGTCGCCGAACTGACCGACCGCGTCGCCTCCGTCCAGGCGAAGATCGACGACGCCGTCGCGCGCCGGGACGCGGCCCTCGGGGAGATCGACGGCGAGACCGCCTCGGTCACCAGGGAGCGCGAGGTCGTCGCCGGATCCGTCCCCGCCGACCTGCTCAAGCTGTACGAGAAGCTGCGCGAGCAGCAGGGCGGCGTCGGCGCCGCGAAGCTCTACGCCCGCACCTGCCAGGGCTGCCGCCAGGAGCTCGCCATCACCGAGCTGAACGAGATCCGCCAGGCCGCTCCCGACACGGTGGTGCGCTGCGAGAACTGCCGTCGCATCCTGGTGCGCACGTCCGAGTCGGGGCTGTAGGGGGCTGCTTCGGTGGGGGAGTTCATCGTCGAGGCGGACGGCGGGTCACGGGGCAACCCGGGGCCCGCGGGCTACGGGGCCGTGGTGAGCGACGCGGCGACGGGGGAGACCCTCGCGGAGACGGCCGAGTACCTCGGCGTCGCCACCAACAACGTCGCCGAGTACCGGGGCCTGCTGGCCGGCCTGCGCGCCGCCCACGCACTGGACCCCCGGGCCACGGTCCACGTCCGGATGGACTCCAAGCTCGTCATCGAGCAGATGACCGGCCGCTGGAAGATCAAGCACCCCGACATGAAACCGCTCGCCGCCCAGGCGGCGCGGGTCTTCCCGCCGGGACGGGTGACGTACGAGTGGATCCCCCGCGAGCGGAACAAGCACGCCGACCGCCTGGCCAACGAGGCGATGGACGCGGGGCTGAGGGGGGAGCCGTGGAAGGCTTCGGCCTCCACGGCGGAGCAGGCCGTCGGGGCGACCGGGACCTCCCCCGCCGTCGGCCGCGAGGAGGACACCGCCGCCGGGGCCGCCGACGCCGATGCCCGTGCCGCGCGCGCCGTGGCCACGCCCAGCGCCGGTTGGGCGCCCGCCGACATGGGGCCGCCCGCCACCTTCGTCCTGCTCCGGCACGGCGAGACCCCGCTGACCCCGCAGAAGCGCTTCTCCGGCAGCGGCGGCAGCGACCCCTCCCTCTCCGACACCGGCCGGGAGCAGGCCGAGCGGGTCGCCGCCCTCCTGGCCCGGCGCGGCACCGTCCAGGCGGTCGTCGCCTCCCCCCTCGCCCGCACCCGCGAGACCGCCGGCATCGTCGCCGCCCGCCTCGGCCTCGAGGTGGCCGTGGACGAAGGGCTGCGCGAGACCGACTTCGGCGCCTGGGAGGGCCTCACCTTCGCCGAGGTCCGCGAACGCCACCCGGACGACCTGAACGCCTGGCTGACCTCCCCGGACGCCGAGCCCACCGGCGGCGGCGAGAGCTTCGCGGCCACCGCCGCCCGGGTCGCCGCCGCCCGGGACGAGCTGGTCGCGGCGTACGCGGGCCGCACGGTCCTGCTCGTCACCCACGTGACGCCGATCAAGACGCTGGTACGGCTCGCCCTGGGCGCCCCGCCCGAGGCCCTGTTCCGCATGGAACTGTCGGCGGCCTCGCTCTCGGCGGTGGCGTACTACGCCGACGGCAACGCCAGCGTCCGCCTGTTCAACGACACCTCGCACCTGCGCTGAGCCCCGCCGCCTCGCGGGCCAGCCGCTCGATCCGGTCCCAGTCCCGGGCCGCCACCGCGTCCGCCGGGAGCATCCAGCTCCCGCCCACGCAGCCGACGTTGGGCAGCGCGAGGTAGTCCGGCGCGGAGTCCGCCCCGATCCCCCCGGTCGGGCAGAAACGGGCCTGGGGGAGCGGTCCGGCGAGCGCCTTCAGATACGCCGTCCCGCCCGCGGCCCGCGCCGGGAAGAACTTCATCTCCCGCACCCCGCGCTCCAGCAGCGCCACCACCTCCGAGACGGTCGACACCCCCGGCAGGAACGGCACCCCGGACGCCCGCATCGCCGCCAGCAGCGCCTCCGTCCACCCCGGGCTGACCAGGAACCGCGCCCCGGCGTCCACCGCCTCGTCCACCTGCGCCGGGGTGATCACGGTCCCGGCCCCGACCACCGCGTCCGGCACCCCGTCGGCGATCGCCCGGATCGCGTCGGGCGCGGCGGGCGTCCGCAGGGTCACCTCGATCGCGGGCAGCCCGCCGGCCACCAGCGCGCGGGCCAGCGGTACGGCGTCGGCGGCGTCCTCGAGGACGACGACCGGCACCACGGGAGCGAGGTCGAGGACGGAGGAGGGGAGGGGGGCGG
>NZ_MSGP01000472.1 GCF_002078235.1 Streptomyces viridosporus | reverse complement strand
CCGCGGTCGGCGGGGAGGCGCCCGGGGGTCAGAAGGCGCCCAGGCCGCCGCAGACGTTCAGCGCCTGGCCCGTGATGGAGGCCGCCTGACCGGTGGTCAGGTAGCCGACCAGACCGGCCACCTCCTCGGGCGTGGAGTAGCGGCCGAGCGGGATCCTGGCCTCGAACTGCTCCTGGACGTACTCCTGCGTGGTGTTCCACGCGGTGGCGTAACTCCGGCGGACCCGCTCCGCCATCGGGGTCTCCACGTACCCGGGGCACACGGCGTTGACGGTGACGCCGTACGGGGCGAGCTCCTTGGCCAGCGCTTTGGTGATGCCGACCACGCCGTGCTTGGACGCGGTGTAGGGGACCCCCAGCAGCACACCCTGCTTGCCCGCGGTGGAGGCGATGTTGATGATCCGCCCGTGCTCGCCGTCGGTGAGGCCGCCGTTCTTGAGCACCTCCCGGGTCACCAGGAAGACACCGTTGAGGTTGGTGTCGATGACGTCGTACCAGAGCTCGTCGGGGATGTCGGCCGTACGGCCGCCCCCGCTGCGGCCGGCGTTGTTGACCAGGACGCCGATCGGCCCGAACACCTCCACGGCGGTGCGCACCAGGGCGCGCACCTCCTGGGCGGAGCGGACGTCGGCGACGGCCCCCTCCACCTGGAGCCCTTCGTCGCGCAGGTCCTCCACGGTCTGCTTCACCTCGTGCCCGGTGCGGGCGCACAGGAAGACGCGATGGCCCCGGCGGGCGAGCTCCCGGACCACGGCGAGCCCGATGCCCCGGGTGCCCCCGGTCACCAGGGCGACCGGATGTGTGCCTTGTGCCATCGACGGACCTCCTCAGCGATGTCGGTGGAACCGACTCTGCGCCCGGTGGCTCGTGGGGCGGCCGAAGCCCGCTCGAGGCGCGCCGCCGGTACGGAACCGCGCCCCGCGGGCGGGCCGCGGTTCCGTACCGGCGGCG
>NZ_MSGP01000471.1 GCF_002078235.1 Streptomyces viridosporus | reverse complement strand
TGCGGCGCCGCAGGTCCGCGGGGCGCCTCCCGGCCCGGGCGGAGCCGGGCGCGGGGGAGGACCACCGGCCGACGCACGACCGCCCCGGGGCCGGCACCGCGCGCCGACGGCCCGGCGCGGTGATCGGCACCGGCTCCCCGTGCCGGGCCGCGTGCCCCTCCGGCCCCTCCGGCGGCTTCCGGACGTCTCGCGCGGCCCGCCGACGGGCCGCGCTCTCCGTCCGGCGGCCGCCGGACGGCGCCTACCGGTACTTCTTCAGCTCCCGCCGCGCCAGCGACCTCTGGTGCACCTCGTCCGGGCCGTCGGCGATCATCAGCGTGCGCGCCCCGGCGTACAGCTCGGCCAGCGGGAAGTCCTGGCTGACCCCGCCCGCGCCGTACAGCTGGATCGCCCGGTCGAGGATGCCGACGACCGTGCGCGGCGTGGCGATCTTGATGGCCTGGATCTCGGTGTGGGCCCCCTTGTTGCCGACCGTGTCCATCATCCAGGCCGTCTTCAGCACCAGCAGCCGCAGCTGCTCGACCGCGACGCGCGCGTCGGCGATCCAGTTCTGCACCACGCCCTGCTGCGCCAGCGACTTGCCGAAGGCGTCCCGGGACACGGCCCGCCGGCACATCAGCTCGATCGCCCGCTCGGCCATGCCGATCAGCCGCATGCAGTGGTGGATCCGGCCGGGACCGAGCCGGGCCTGGGCGATGGCGAAGCCGCCGCCCTCCTCGCCGATCAGGTTCGACACCGGCACGCGCGCGTGGTCGAAGACCACCTCGGCGTGACCGCCGTGGTAGTGGTCCTCGTAGCCGAACACCCGCATCGCGCGCGTGATCGTGACGCCGGGGGTGTCGCGCGGCACGAGGACCATGGACTGCTGGCGGCGGATGTCCGCCCCGCCCGGGTCGGTCTTGCCCATCACGATGAAGATCCTGCAGTCCGGGTGCATCGCCCCGGAGATGTACCACTTGCGGCCGGTGACGACGTACTCGTCGCCGTCCCGCTCGATGTGCGTGGTGATGTTGGTGGCGTCCGAGGAGGCCACCTCCGGCTCGGTCATCGCGAACGCCGAGCGGATCTCGCCCGCCAGCAGCGGCTCCAGCCACTGCTTCCGCTGCCGTTCGTCGCCGAACTGCGCCAGCACCTCCATGTTCCCGGTGTCCGGCGCCGCGCAGTTGGTGACCGTGGGCGCAAGCTGCGGGGAACGGCCCATGATCTCCGCGAGCGGGGCGTACTGGAGGTTGGTGAGCCCGGCGCCGTACTCCGAGTCGGGCAGGAACAGGTTCCACAGTCCCTGCCTGCGGGCCTCGGCCTTCAGCTCCTCCACGACGGGGACGTTCTCCCACGGCGAGTCCAGCCCGGCGCGCTGCTCGTGCACGATCCGCTCGGCCGGGTGGACGTGGTCGTCCATGAAGGCGAGGAGCCTGGCGCGCAGCTCCTCGGTGCGCGCGTCGAACGCGAAGTCCATGTGCCGTCAGCCTTCCTGGAGAGTGGTCAGACCGTGCTCGATGAAGACGGGGACCAGATCGCCGATGCGGTCGAAACCGCGCCCGACCGTCTGGCCCAGCGTGTAGCGGTAGTGGATGCCCTCGAGGATCACGGCGAGCTTGAACCAGGCGAACGCCGTGTACCAGGAGACCGCGGAGACGTCGCGCCCCGAGCGGGCGGCGTACCGCTCGACCAGCTCGGCGGGCGCGGGGTGCCCGGGGGCCGCGGCGGTCGTGGAGACCGGGGAGTCCGGCAGGTCCAGCGGCGTGCCGTACATCACCAGCAGGCCCAGGTCGGTCAGCGGATCGCCGAGGGTGGACATCTCCCAGTCGAGGATCGCCCTGATCCGGTCGTCCTCACCGATCAGGACGTTGTCGAGGCGGTAGTCGCCGTGCACCACGGTCGGCGCGGGGGAGCGGGGCAGGTCGCGTCCGAGCGCGGCGTGCAGTTCGTCGATCCCGGCCAGCTCCCGGTCGCGGGAGGCGTCCAGTTGCTTGCCCCAGCGGCGCAGCTGCCGGTCCAGGAAGCCCTCGGGCCGGCCGAAGTCCGCCAGGCCCACCTCGTCCGGGTCCACCGCGTGCAGTGCGACCAGTGTGTCCACCAGGTTCAGCACGGCGTCCCGGGTGCGCTCCGGACCGAGCGGGGCGAGCTGGTCCGCCGTGCGGTAGGGGGTGCCCTCGACGAACTCCATGACGTAGAAGGGCGCCCCGAGCACCTCCTCGTCCTCGCACAGCAGCACGGTGCGGGGCACCGGTACGGCGGTCGGCCGCAGCGCGCTGATCACCCGGTGCTCGCGCCGCATGTCGTGCGCGGTGGCCAGGACGTGGCCGAGCGGGGGCCGGCGCACGACCCACCGCGCGGTGCCGTCGGAGACCGCGTACGTGAGGTTCGACCTGCCGCCCTCGATCAGCCGACCGGAGAGCGGACCGCCCACCAGGCCGGGCCGCTCCCGTTCGAGCAGGCCGCGCAGCCGGTCGAGGTCGAGTCCGGGCGGGTGGTCGGGGCTCATCGTCGCTCCTTACGGGAAGGTGAACCGTACCGCCTCATGATGCCGACCGGTCGGTATGGAGTCCAGAGCGGGGATGAAACGTGATCGGAGCCACGATAGACCCCGTCGCCCGGCATCCTCCGGCGTCACGCGAACGGTGCACATCGCTCCGTTCGGCTTGCGCGGCGCGAGACGACCCCGGAGGGTCGGACGCATGAAGGCGATCAGGTACTCACGGTACGGCGGCCCCGAGGTGCTCGGACTGGAGGAGGTCGACGATCCCGTGGTCGGCCCCGACTCGGTGCTCGTGAAGGTCCGGGCGGCGGCCGTCAACCCGGTCGACTGGAAGTGCCGTGAGGGCCACCTCGATCCGATCCTCCAGGCCGTCTTCCCGGTGATCCCCGGCTGGGACGTCTCGGGCGTGGTCGTCCGCCCCGGGGTCGCCGTCCCGGAGTTCGCCGTCGGCGACGAGGTGATCGGCTACGTGCGCGAGGACTTCCTCTCCCGGGGCACCTTCGCCGAGTACGTGGCCGCCCCGGTGCGCGCCCTGGCGCTCAAGCCGCGCAACCTGACCTTCGAGGAGGCGGCCGGCCTGCCCCTCGCGGGACTCACCGCGTACCAGGTCCTGCACAAGGTCCTCGAGGTCAGGCGCGGCGAGACCGTCCTGGTGCACGCCGCGGCCGGCGGTGTCGGCTCCCTCGCGGTCCAGCTCGCCGCCCACCTCGGCGCCCGGGTCATCGGTACGGCGAGCGAGGGCAACCACGACTTCGTCCGCCGGCTGGGCGGGGAGCCGGTGAGCTACGGCGAGGGCCTGGTCGAACGGGTGCGCGGGCTGGCCCCCGAGGGCGTGGACGCGGTGTTCGACACGGTCGGCGGCGACGCCCTGAAGGTCTCCGCGAACCTGCTCGCCCCCGAGGGCCGTCTGGCGTCGATCGCCGACAACGAGGTGGTGGACTACGGCGGCCGGTACCACTTCGTCCGTCCCGACCCGCAGGATCTGCGGCGCCTGTCCGAACTGGCGGAACAGGGCGTGGTGAGCGTGCACGTCTCGGAGACGTTCCCGCTGGAGCGCACGGCGGACGCCCACCGGCTGAACCAGGAGGGCCGGACCCGGGGCAAGATCGTGGTGACGGTGGCCGGGAAGGAGTAAGGGCAGGGGGAGGAGGGCCGGGGCCCGCCCGGCGGACCGGTCGGCCCCGGACCGGGGCCGACGGCGCTTCCCGCCCGGCCTCCCGAGGCGGGAAGCGCCGTCAGCCCCGGGCGACGAGGGCCGCCCCGCACACGGCCAGCGCCACCGTGCAGAGCACCGCCGCGGTCGCGTACCGGGGAGCGAGCACCTCCGGCGTGCTCGTGGCCGCGAGGGCGCGGATGCGGCGGTGGGCGACGCCCAGGAGCCCCAGCCAGCAGGCGCAGCACAGCGCGCACGCGACGATCCCGGCCGTCGACACCCCGCCGGTCAGCGCGGCCTTCCCGGCGAGCACGCCCGCGACGGTGCCCGAAAGGGTCGTACGCCGCCACGCCAGCCGGGTCCGCTCGGGCTGCAGCCCGGGGTCCCGGACCCGGGACGCCGGTCCGGTCACCCCTCCCACCCCACGAGCACCACGACGACCATCGCCACGGCCACGACCGCGACGACGAGGCTCAGCAGCGCCGGGAACCGCGACACCGGCAGGTCCTCGCCGCGGCGCATGGCCCGCTCGCAGCGCACCCAGTGGTTGACCGCCCGCAGCGCGCACAGCACACCCGCGACGAGCAGCGCGAGCGCCAGTCCGACCCGCCAGCCCCAGCGCAGGTCCGGCAGGAACTGGTCCACGGCGAAGCCGCCGCCGATCAGCGCCAGGGCGGTCCGCAGCCAGGCCAGAAAGGTCCGTTCGTTCGCCAGCGAGAACCGGTAGTCGGGCGTCGCGCCCTCTTCCCGCACGTCCTCGGGCACGAACCACAACCGGACGTTCCGCACGAACTCGATCACGCCGGCGACCCTACCGGGGCCGGTGACCGGGGGTGCTGTCGGTGCGGCCCGCCACCGTTCGGCCACGGAGGCCCACCGGAGGCCCACCCCGTCGCCCGCCGGGTACGCGATGCCAGGTCACGGCATCGCGCCCGCCGAGCACCTGCTCAGCCCCCCGGCCTCTCCGACGGACCCGGCAGACCCGGCGGACCCGGCCGGTCCGACCGGTACGCCCTGAGCCGCTCGTACGCCGCCCGCCCGTCCGGGACCCACTCCCACTCGCCCAGGCGCCGCTCCAGCTCGCTCTC
Source organism: Streptomyces viridosporus (assembly GCF_002078235.1). Classification (GTDB taxonomy): domain Bacteria; phylum Actinomycetota; class Actinomycetes; order Streptomycetales; family Streptomycetaceae; genus Streptomyces; species Streptomyces viridosporus. The sequence continues at coordinate 1,790 of NZ_MSGP01000471.1, read as the reverse complement.
CGTCAGGAAGGCGTGCCAGGCCACCTCCTCGGCCTGCGGCCGCACGGGCAGGTCGCAGCGGACCGTGTACACCGCCGACCACCAGGTCCGTCCGGCGCCGTCGTCGTACAGGAACCTGAAGAGGCGCTCGGGGCGCGGCAGGCCGGTCACGCCCAGCTCCTCCCCGGCCTCCCGCAGGGCCGCCTCGTCGTAGCCCTCGCCCGCCCCGACGACCCCGCCGACGAACATGTCGTACAGGGAGGGGAAGACCAGCTTGGTCGGGGTGCGCCGGTGGACGAAGATCCGGTCCTCGGCGTCCCGGGCCAGGACGAAGACGCAGCGGTGGCGCAGGCCCCGTGCGTAGACCTCGCCGCGCGGGGCCCGCCCGATCACCCGGTCGTTCTCGTCGACGACGTCGAGGATCTCGTCAGCTGCACGCATACGGCCATCCAAGCAGGTGCGCGCGTTCCGTCCGGCGCGGCCCGTCCGTTCACCCCGTCCGCACGTCGCGCACCCGTGCCCGCTCCGCGCCCCCCTGCGGCATCGCCGGGTGCATCCCCAGCAGCACGATGCCCGCGACGATCGCCGCGAGTCCGGCCGCCTCCCAGGTCAGCGCGACCGTGTCGGTGCGCAGCCGGTCACCGAGGAGGCCGACGCCGCAGGCGATCCCGGCCAGCGGCTGGGCCGCGGTCAGGGCGGGCAGGGACATCTGCAGGGGCGCGGTCTCGAAGGCGCTCTGCACCAGCACCAGCCCGGTCACGCCGAGGGCCGCCACCGCGTACGGCTGCCAGCCGCTCAGCAGCTCCGCGAGACCGCCCTCGGAGAAGCGCTGCCCGCTCACCCGGGTCAGCGCGTCCTGCACGCCGTACAGCGTCCCCGCGGCCACCGCCAGCAGCGCGGGGCCCGAGGTCAGCCGCGACCGCTTGGCGCACCCCGTGAGCAGCAGGGCCAGCCCGATCATGCCGCCGATGATCAGCCAGTGCCGCAGCGGGTCGGTGGGCGCGTGGCCGCCGCTCGGCCGGCCCGCGACGACGAACGCCGTCACCCCGCCCGCGAGCAGGGCGAGACCCACCCAGCCCTGACGGCCGAGCGGCTGCCGGGTCTGGTGGCGGGAGAGCACGAGCGCGAACAGCAGGTTCGTCGCCAGCAGGGGTTCCACCAGGGACAGCTCGCCCCGGCCCAGCGCGACCGCGCCGAGTCCCATGCCGGCCACCATGAGAGCCATGCCGCCCAGCCAGCGCGGCATCCTCATCAGGTCGAGGAGGAGCCGCGGGGAGAGGAAGTCGCCGAGCGGGGCCCGCTGAGCCGCGTTCTGCTGGAGCACGAAACCGAAGCCCAGGCAGCACGCGGCACTCATGGCGAGCACCAGGACCGGAACCGACACGCTGCGTACCTCGATGATCATGCTGGGTCACGGACGTGTAGGGCGACTCTAACCGCCGCCCGCCCGCGGCGCCTCCGTCCGCGACCGGGAGGAGGACCTGCACCGTCGCGCCGCCCGGCCCGCCTTTCGGCCCTCTCGATCAAGTCACCCTGAAGTCACGGCAGTTGACGCGTGTAATGCCCCGGGCGCCCTTGACGTCGTCCGTGGGCTGACGGTTTGCTGTGAGTGATCAGTCCATGGCGATCGGCAGCCGACCACTGCCGTACCGACCGCCCGCCGTGGACCGAGCCACAAGAAGAGCGCGTGAGGAAGTTTCCGCGGTGCCCCCACCCCCGCCGCCCCTCGGCCGTGCCCGCAGACGCGCGGCGACGAGCTCGGCGTCGTCGAGTGCCTCGTCGAAGGCCTGCGCCGCGCGTCTGCGGGCACG
>NZ_MSGP01000470.1 GCF_002078235.1 Streptomyces viridosporus | reverse complement strand
CCATAGCCCTGCTGGCGCGCCAGCAGGGCTATGGCCCGGGCCTCCAGGTCGTGCTGGAGTTCGTCGACCTTCTGGTCGGCCTCGATCACGTTCTCCGCCAGCTTCAGATCGGCGTCGAGGATGGCCGTCGTGGCGCGCCCGATCGCCGACCCGACCAGTCGGGCCATCTCCACCAGACCGTCGCCGATCGAATCCAGTTCCTCGTGGTACGCGTCCCGCATCAGGGTTCCTCTCATGCGTCTGTACAGGGGTTCAGGGGCTTGGGCTCCTGCGAGGTCCGGGGCCGGGTGCCCCGTCGCGGGACCGTCGATCGCGCACCCCGCACGGCCGACGGTCGAACCCCACGCTCCCACGTTCCGTCCCTTACGCGTCCGGTTCCGTCACCCCATATGAACCATCCCTGGCTCCAAGGTGAACTCTGGGCGACGAGTGTTCGAGCTCGCCCTCCGACGGCTGTGGGCACCGCCCGCGCCATGCCTAACCTGGACGCATGGACGTGAACGCGGCGGTCGCCGCAGTGGCAGCGATCGCCGGGGTGCTCACCGGCGTCATCGCCATGCTGGCGTTCCGCTTCAGCGAACGCGAACAACGGCGTCCCCCGCGCACCTCCCTGCACACCGACCCGGTCCTGCCGCCGGGGGTCGACACCGTCCTGTCCGTGCTGCGCTCCTCCGCGGTCGTCCTGGACGAGGCCGACGGCGTGGTCAAGGCCAGCTCCGCCGCGTACGCGCTCGGGTTGGTCCGGGGCGGCAAGCTCGCCGTGGAACCGATGCTGCAGATGGCCCGTGACACCCGGCGGGACGGCGAGATACGGCAGGTCGAGCTGGACCTGCCCCGCCGGGGCACCGGACGGGGCGAGGCCCTGGCGGTCTCCGCGCGGGTGGCGCCGCTCGGCTCGCGGCTCGTGCTGCTGCTCGTCGAGGACCTCACCGAGGCCCGCCGCATCGAGGCGGTGCGACGCGACTTCGTCGCCAACGTCAGCCATGAGCTCAAGACCCCCGTCGGCGCCCTCTCGCTGCTCTCCGAAGCCGTCATGGACGCCTCCGACGACCCGGAGGCCGTGGAGCGCTTCGCCGGGCGCATGCAGATCGAGGCCACCCGGCTCACCAACCTGGTGCAGGAGCTCATCGACCTCTCCCGGGTGCAGAACGACGATCCCCTCGAGGACGCCGAACCCGTCCGCGTGGACGAACTGGTCGCCGAGGCCATCGACCGGTGCCGGCACGCGGCCGGCACCAAGGAGATCACCATGGCCACCGGCGGCACCGCCGACCTGCACGTGTGGGGCAACCGTGGCCAGCTCGCCGCCGCGCTCGGCAACCTCGTCGAGAACGCCGTCAACTACTCGCCCGCCCGCACCCGCGTGGGCATCGCGGCCCGCAGGGTCGCCCAGCCCGGCGGGGACATGCTCGAGATCGCCGTGACCGACCAGGGCATCGGCATCTCGGAGAAGGACAAGGAGCGCGTCTTCGAGCGCTTCTACCGGGTCGACCCGGCCCGCTCCCGTGCCACCGGCGGTACGGGCCTGGGCCTCGCGATCGTGAAGCACGTGGCCGCCTCGCACGGCGGGGAGGTCACGGTGTGGAGCGCCGAGGGCCAGGGCTCCACCTTCACCCTGCGGTTGCCGGAGGCCGGAGCGGCCCGCGACCGCACCCGTCAGACGTCCCACCGGGACGAGTCCGCCGGCCTCGACCGCGAGGCCGGAGGGTCCCACTCCTCATCGCACCCCTCATCCCCCCACTCTTCCGATCCATCCGCGTACGAAACGCTTCCCTCCCCGGAGGTCCTTCCGTGACCCGAGTGCTCGTCGTCGAGGACGAGGAGTCCTTCTCCGACGCCCTGTCGTACATGCTCCGCAAGGAGGGCTTCGAGGTCGCCGTCGCGACCACCGGGCCCGACGGACTCGACGAGTTCGAGCGCAACGGCGCCGACCTCGTCCTCCTCGACCTGATGCTGCCCGGACTGCCGGGCACCGAGGTGTGCCGCCAGCTGCGCGGCCGTTCCAACGTCCCCGTCATCATGGTGACGGCCAAGGACAGCGAGATCGACAAGGTGGTCGGCCTGGAGATAGGGGCCGACGACTACGTCACCAAGCCGTTCTCCTCGCGCGAGCTGGTCGCCCGCATCCGCGCGGTGCTGCGCCGCCGCGGCGAGCCGGAGGAGGCCGCCCCCGCGGCCCTGGAGGCCGGCCCGGTGCGGATGGACGTCGACCGGCACGTGGTCACCGTGGGCGGCACCAAGGTCGACCTGCCGCTGAAGGAGTTCGACCTGCTGGAGATGCTGCTGCGCAACGCCGGCCGGGTGCTGACGCGCATGCAGCTCATCGACCGGGTCTGGGGCGCCGACTACGTCGGCGACACCAAGACGCTCGACGTCCACGTCAAGCGGCTGCGCGCCAAGATCGAGCCGGACCCGGGCGCGCCGCGGTACCTGGTGACGGTGCGCGGTCTCGGCTACAAGTTCGAGCCGTAGAAGACGTAAAAGCCGTAGAAGCCGTAGAAGCCGTAGAAGACGTAAAAGCCGTAGGAGCTGGAGAAGCCGTAGGAGAGCCGTAGAGGCCGCGGAGGACGCGGAGAGCGTCCCGGCACGGTGAAGGGCGGGCCCCCGCGCGGGGGCCCGCCCTTCACGTGTGCGTCGTGCGACCGGTCAGTCGCCGGCCTGCTGGCTCGCCGAGGCGGCGTCGGTCGGGGTGCCCGACGGGGCGCCCGTGGCGCCGCCGTCCGCCGGAGCCCCGGACTCCGTCGCCCCGTCGCCCTCGTCGGCCGGCTCGTCGGAGGACTCCGCCGACGGCTGCGACGAGGCGCCCGGCGCGGCCGGGATCTCGGTCGGGCCCCAGCTGCTGAAGAAGTGCTCGGCCGGGTAGACGAACGCGCGCAGGCTCACGTCACCGGTCTTGCTGAAGGTGAAGGTGACCTTCTGCGCGTTGCCGTCCTGGACGGCCTCGCGGCTGCTCGGCAGGACGGCGGAGGCGTTGCCCTCGCCGCCGATGATGAGCGAACCGCCGGCCGGGACGGTCAGGCTGCCGCCCTCGGCGGGGGTGAGCTTGACGCTCTTGCCGGTGCCGGGGAGGGCGATCGACTCCAGGGTCTGGTCGGTGCGGCCCTCGTTGAACAGCGTGGCGGCGATGACGGCCGGGCCCGTCGACTCGAGGTCGGGCTGGGTGACGACCACGGCGTTCTGGACCTTGATGTCGCCGACGGTGGTGGCCGCGTTGTCCGGCTTGATCTGCAGGGTCTGGGCGTTGTTGCCGGCCGCACACGCGGAGAGCGAGGCGATCGAGAACGCGATGGCGGCGGCGGCGAGGGCGCCGCGTCGAAGGCTGCTGCTCACGGCGGCGGCAACTCCTTGACTCGAGCGTTGGCGGCCGTAAAGCCGCCTTAAATGATCTGTCAGCGGCCTTAGGTTACCGAGCCGCCCCCGAGTGACCGCACCCGACCCTCCCCAAGGCCCACCCCGTTCCCCGGGAAGGCGGCTTTCCTCCCGGCGGCGTCACCGCATCGGCGGCGGTCCGGTGGCGCACGGGCTCGTGCGTCCCGGACACCCGGGCCGTGAAACCGGGCTGTGGACCCGGGCCGTGAACCCGGGCTTCACGGATTCGGCCGGCACGCGTCCCTCGCTCATCCGTCACTCGTGACCCGTGTGACCCACGCGACTCACGGGCCACTTTCGGCCCGGTGTCCCCGGCCATTCCCATAAGCGGGCCGGGCGCGTCACGCAGGCGCCTTCGCCATAGCCGTCCTCGCACGTCGCGATAGCCGTCCGGGGTGCCGAGCATTTCCCGTGAAGGAATGCGCGGACGGCCTCGGAATTGATCACCGGGCCGCTCATCCTCACACCGTGTGATCAATTCCGGATTCGACCGGAACCCGGCTCCGCTCACCGAACGGAGTAGCGGAAGTCGAGCACTCGGAACCGGACATATGGGGATGTTCGGCCGCTCGTGCGAGCCTTCGGAGGCCTGTAACGTGCGCGTTTCACTTGCCCCGGAGAGCCGCTCCCACCTGCGAATACCTGCTTCCGCTCAGCGTCCGCAGCACGTCCCTGTTGCTGTTGTCAAGCCCCGAGAATGGCCCTGACCTGCGAAAACGCCATTCAGAACACGCCGTATCCGTGTTACCCTGGATAGCCACGGAAGGGGTACCTGTCACATGACGTTCAAGGTTGGCGACACCGTGGTCTATCCCCATCACGGGGCCGCGCTGATCGAGGCAATCGAAACTCGCCAGATCAAAGGCGTGGACAAGACCTACTTGGTGCTGAAGGTCGCCCAGGGTGACCTGACGGTACGTGTGCCAGCGGACAATGCGGAGTTCGTCGGCGTGCGTGATGTGGTCGGTCAGGACGGGCTGGACCGGGTCTTCGAGGTGCTGCGCGCGCCGTATGCCGAGGAGCCCACGAACTGGTCCCGTCGTTACAAGGCAAACCTGGAGAAGCTCGCCTCGGGCGATGTCATCAAGGTCGCGGAAGTCGTGCGTGACCTGTGGCGTCGTGAGCGCGAGCGTGGACTCTCCGCCGGTGAGAAGCGCATGCTCGCCAAGGCGCGCCAGATTCTGGTCAGCGAACTCGCCCTCGCGGAGAACACCAACGAGGACAAGGCCGAGGCCCTGCTCGACGAGGTTCTCGCCTCCTGAGACCGAGGCGGAGCATCTCTCGCTCAGCACTGCTCAGCGCATCGAAATGCCGCGGTGCCCGATGACGTCCTGGACGTCGCCGGGCGCTGCGGCATGTGCGTACCCGGACTCCGTGCACCGTGGTGCCCGCGCCGCACTTGCGCCGCGCCGGGGAATGTGTCATCACTCACGTCCCCGCCCCTGGTGTGCCGGGCCCCGGGCGGCCGGCCCGACCAGAGTCACGGAAGGGGCTGGTCGAGGCGTCGCGCCCGGCACTGCCCCCGCTTCGGGAGCGGGGGTACGCCCAGGCCATACCCAGGTAGGCCGAGCACACAAACCTGACAGGAACCGATGTCTGACGATCCGCTCCCCCCGCCCCCGTCGACCCCCGCACCCGGCCGTGCGACCGCCCGGACGGCGGCCGTGATCCCGGCCGCCGGCCGCGGCGTGCGCCTCGGACCGGGCGCCCCCAAGGCCCTCCGGGCGCTCGGCGGCACCCCCATGCTCATCCACGCGATCCGCGCGATGGCCGCCTCCCGCGCCGTCTCCCTGGTCGTCGTCGTGGCCCCGCCCGACGGCGCCGCCGAGGTCAGGACGCTGCTCGACTCGCACGCCCTGCCCGAGCGCACCGACTTCCTCGTCGTCCCCGGCGGCGGGAGCCGCCAGGAGTCCGTGCGGCTCGGTCTGGAGGCGCTGCCGCCCGGCTACGACATCGTCCTGGTGCACGACGCGGCCCGCCCGCTCGTCCCCGTGGACACCGTGGACGCCGTCATCGAGGCCGTCCGCGACGGCGCCGTCGCCGTCGTCCCCGCGCTGCCGCTCGCCGACACCGTCAAGCAGGTCGAGCCGGCCGGCGCACCGGGCGAGCCCGAGCGCGTGGTCGCCACCCCGGACCGGTCCCTGCTGCGCGCGGTGCAGACCCCGCAGGGCTTCGACCGGGCCACCCTGGTGCGCGCGCACGAGACGGTGACGGACGACGTCACCGACGACGCGAGCATGGTCGAGCAGCTCGGCCCGACCGTCGTCACCGTCCCCGGCCACGAGGAGGCCTTCAAGGTCACCCGCCCCCTCGACCTGGTCCTCGCGGAGGCGGTCCTGGCCCGCAGGAGGCTCAACGATGGCTTCTGAGGCGCTCCCGGTGCTCCCCCAGGTGGGCATCGGCACCGACATCCACGCCTTCGAGGACGGCCGGGAGCTGTGGTGCGCCGGCCTGAAGTGGGAGGGCGAGGGCCCGGGTCTGGCCGGGCACTCCGACGCGGACGTCGTCGCGCACGCCGCCTGCAACGCGCTGTTCTCCGCCGCCGGGCTCGGCGACCTGGGGCAGCACTTCGGCACCGGGCGGCCCGAGTGGTCCGGGGCGTCCGGTGTGACGCTGCTGACCGAGGCCGCGCGGATCGTGCGGGAGGCCGGATTCCGGATCGGCAACGTCGCGGTGCAGGTCGTCGGCCCCCGGCCGAAGATCGGCAAGCGCCGGGAGGAGGCCCAGAAGATCCTGTCGGAGGCCGCCGGGGCGCCGGTGTCGGTGTCGGGGGCCACGACGGACGGGCTCGGCTTCCCCGGCCGGGGAGAGGGGCTCATGGCGGTGGCGACGGCGCTGGTCGTCCGCACGGGCTGAGCGGTCCTCGGCCCCGGAGGGACGCGGGACCGCCGGGCCGTGCGGACGACGCGGCCCCGGCACGACCACCCCGCGCCACCCCGCCGCCGCCCTGCCACCGGTCCGTCGGAGGCCCGCCGCCGGCCCCTCGGAGGCGGGCCGGCGGACCCTGTCCGCCGCCCGTGTTCCGGCGGCCCGCGGGCCGTGTGCGGCGACCCGTACGCGCCAAACCCCCGGAAGGCGCCGGGCACACCCCGGTGCCGACTACCCTGGAGGGGTGACTATTCGCCTGTACGACACCAGCGCCCGGCAGATCCGTGACTTCATCCCGCTCCGGCCGGGTTGTGTCTCGATCTACCTGTGCGGTGCCACCGTGCAGGCGGCACCGCACATCGGGCACATCCGCTCGGGGCTGAACTTCGACATCATGCGCCGCTGGTTCGCGTACCGCGGCCTGGAGGTGACGTTCATCCGCAACGTCACCGACATCGACGACAAGATCATCGCCAAGTCCGCCGAGCAGGGCCGCCCCTGGTGGTCCATCGGCTACGAGAACGAGCGGGCCTTCACCGACGGCTACCACGCCCTCGGCTGCCTGCCCCCCACCTACGAGCCGCGCGCCACCGGCCACATCACCGAGATGGTCGAGATGATGCGCGGCCTCATCGAGCGCGGCCACGCCTACGAGGCCGACGGCAACGTCTACTTCGCCGTCACCTCGTTCCCGGAGTACCTGCAGCTGTCCAACCAGGAGCTGGAGAACCTCCTCCAGCCCTCCGGCGAGGGCGAGACCGGCAAGCGCGACCCGCGCGACTTCGCCATGTGGAAGGCGGCCAAGCCCGGCGAACCGAGCTGGGAGACGCCGTGGGGCCGCGGGCGCCCGGGCTGGCACCTGGAGTGCTCGGCGATGGCGCACAAGTACCTCGGCACCGTCTTCGACATCCACGGCGGCGGCCTCGACCTGGTCTTCCCGCACCACGAGAACGAGATCGCCCAGGCCAAGGCCTACGGCGACGAGTTCGCCCGCTACTGGGTGCACAACGCCTGGGTCACCATGAGCGGCGAGAAGATGTCGAAGTCGCTCGGCAACTCGGTGCTCGTCGGCGAGATGGTCAAGCGGTGGCGGCCCATCGTGCTGCGCTACTACCTCGGCACCCCGCACTACCGCTCGATGATCGAGTACAGCGAGGAGGCCCTGCGCGAGGCCGAGTCCGCGTTCGCGCGCATCGAGGGCTTCGTGCAGCGCACCGTGGAACTCGCCGGCGGACCGGTGGAGCCGTCCGCCGAGGTGCCGCCCGCCTTCGCCGAGGCCATGGACGACGACCTGGGCGTGCCGCAGGCGCTGGCGGTGGTGCACACCACCGTCCGGCAGGGCAACAGCGCGCTGGCCGCCGACGACAAGGAAGCCGCCGTGGCCCGCCTCGCCGAGGTCCGCGCCATGCTGGGCGTCCTCGGTCTCGACCCCCTCGACCCGCACTGGGCCGGCGAGGGCGACCGGGGCGAGGACCTGCACGGGGTGGTCGACAGCCTGGTGCGCCTCGTCCTCGACCAGCGCGAGGCCGCCCGGGCCCGCAAGGACTGGGCCACCGCGGACGCCATCCGCGACCGGCTGGGCCAGGCCGGCCTGGTCATCGAGGACAGCCCGCAGGGGCCGCGCTGGAACCTCGGCCCGCGCTGAGGGACCACGGGGAGCCCCGCGGCTCCCCCGATCGGCCGTGCCGCCCGGGGCGCCGGGCGGCACACCGCACGGACACATCCACAGACGCGACGCACACACCCACCACTTCACGGAAGACGGATACCTCATGGCCGCGAACAACCGCCGCATGTCCGGCAAGAAGGGCGCGCAGGTCGGCAGTGGCGGCCAGCGGCGCCGGGGCCTCGAAGGCAAGGGGCCGACGCCGCCCGCCGAGATGCGCAAGGGCCACGCCAAGCAGCGCGCCGCCCAGGCCAGGGCGCGCCGCGCCCAGGGCCGCCCGCAGCAGCGGCGCGGCGGGGGCCGCTCGAGCTCCGAACTCGTCGTCGGGCGCAACCCCGTCGTCGAGGCGCTGCGCGAGGGCGTGCCCGCCTCCACGCTGTACGTCCAGCAGTTCATCGACAACGACGAGCGGGTGCGCGAGGCGCTCCAGCTCGCGGCCGAGCGCGGCGGGATCAACCTCATGGAGGCGCCCCGCCCCGAACTCGACCGCATGACGAACGGCCTGAACCACCAGGGCCTGGTCCTCCAGGTCCCGCCGTACGAGTACGCCCACCCCGAGGACCTGGTCGCGGGCGCCCACGACGAGGACGAGGACCCGCTGATCGTCGCCCTCGACGGCGTCACCGACCCGCGCAACCTCGGCGCCGTCGTCCGCTCCGTCTCCGCCTTCGGCGGCCACGGCGTCGTCGTGCCCGAGCGGCGCGCCGCCGGCATGACCGCCGGTGCGTGGAAGACGTCCGCGGGGACGGCCGCCCGTACGCCCGTCGCCCGCGCCACCAACCTCACGCGCGCCCTGGAGGCGTACAAGAAGGCCGGGATCGTGGTCGTCGGCCTGGCCGCCGACGGGGAGGCCGAGATCGGCGAGCTGGACGCGCTCGGGGGCCCGGTCGTCATCGTCGTCGGCAGCGAGGGCAAGGGGCTGTCCCGACTGGTCGGCGAGACGTGCGACTTCCGGGTGCGGATCCCGATGCCGGGCGGCGCGGAGTCGCTCAACGCCGGTGTGGCGGCGGGCATCGTCCTGTACGAGGCGGCCCGGCGCCGGGGCTGACGCCACCGGGGGACGAGCGAGGCGCCTGAACGGGTGTGCGACATCGTCACCCACAGGGGGCGTTCCGGACGGTCCGGGCCAGCTTGACGCGGTCCGGACACATCCGGCGGGTCAAGGCAGTGTCCTAACACCACGTCACTCGGTTAGATGAGTGTGGACACCAGAACACCCCGCACACCCACGGGGGACCGCTCGTCGGGACTCGACGACGCTCCCGCGCTGAGCATGGTGAAGGTGCCGAGCGATCCGGCGCAGGTCATCGTCAATCACGCCAGCTTCCGCGTGCAGCTGGGAGCTTCGACGCGGTACGCCCGGTCACCGCGGATCGCACGGTACCCGGGCGCCGAGGACACCGCCCGCATCCCCGTCGTCACCACCATGGGTGCGGCGGGCCGGGCCGCGCCCCGCCGCCGTCCCGTCGTCTGGAGCGGCCGGTCCGCCCCCGACGACACCGGCGCCCACCGGCTCCTGCAGGCCGTGCGGCGCGGGGGCGTCCGGCACACCGACGAACCGCTCGGCGACACCGGGGCCGGCACCCGGGTCATCCCCCGCCCCGGCACCGGTCACGGCGACCACGGCGACCACGACGACGGCCCGGCCACCCAGCCCCTCAGGACCCCGTTCGTCGGCGCCCCGCGCAGGCCCGGCGACGGGCCCCTGCTGCCCCCCATGCGCACGGTCGGCAGCGCCTACGACGAACCCGCCTACGACGGCTTCGCCCACGACGGCCACGGCTACGGCCGCTCCGCGTACGACGACGACGCGTTCGAGGACACCGGCCGGCGCGGCAGGCGGCACGCCGACGACCCGGCCCGGCACGCCTACTACCCCGGCCGCCGGATGAACCTCGGCGTCGTCCTGCTCCCGCTGCGGGTCTTCCTCGGCGGCATCTCCGTCTACGCCGGGATGGGCAAGCTCTGCGACCCCCCTGTCTCTTATACTCATC
>NZ_MSGP01000047.1 GCF_002078235.1 Streptomyces viridosporus | reverse complement strand
CCCGCGGGGACCGGGCGCGGGAACGGTCGATCTCGCCGAGCACATGGTCCACATGCGGACGCACCCGCGCCCGCAACGCGCCGCTCCAGGTCTCCTCGGAGTAGCGGCAGGTGAGGTAGAGCCGCTTGGCGTGCTCGAGGACGGGGCGGTGCTCGGGCGGGAGCCGGGCGAGGGCCCAGTCGGCGGCGGCGTCCTTCGGCCTGATCCGGCCGGTGGCGAGCGTGCTCCAGATACGGGCGAGGGTCAGCAGGACGTTGCGGGTGTCGCCGTCCAGGTCGTCGAGCAGGCCGGGGACGCCCGCCAGGCTCGCCCGGACCAGGTCGGCGCGGGGCACGGGGTCGAGGACCTGCGCCGGGCGCGGGCCGGTGAGGGGGTGGTCGCCGGCCAGTGCCGTGGTGATCAGCAGGGCCAGATCGGGCATCGGCTCCGGCCGGGGAACCTTCCCGGCCTCGTACTCGGCGCGCAGCCACTCGCCGTACAGGAAGTCGCCGATCGGCGGGTACCGCCACGGCCGGACCTCGGACCGGACGACCACCGTGAGCTCGACCGGGCGGGCCGTGTCCCCGCAACCGGAGATGTCACCGCAACCGGAGATGCCGAGCAGCCCGCCCAGGAGCGCCCGCCGCTCCTGCTCGTCCATCCGCCGCCGGGACACGACCAGCACATCCACGTCGCTGGCCGGTCTGAGACCGCCGAGCACGGCGGACCCGTGGAGGTAGGTGCCGAGGGCATCCGGCCCCAGCACCTCGCCGACCAGCCCCACGGTCTCCCGAATCCGATCCACCGGGCGAGTGTCTCCCGCCGCCCGGGCCGACCGCACGCCATTACCGGACGTGGGGTGCCGCTTCTCCGCCTCTTCTCCGCTTCCCCACCGCTCCTCCGCCGCCGGACGGCGCGGCCGGTGGACCACGGCAGCCGGGCCGTGCGGAGCGGGCCGATATGAAGTTGCGCCGTGCGTTCGCGCCGACGGAGGATGACCCGTCGTGACCTCCAAGCTCTCCGCGGTGCTGCCCGACCTCTCGCCCTGGCGTTCCTCCCGGGACTTCCGGCTCCTGTGGGCGCAGGGACTGATCACGTACTTCGGCAGCTTCATGGCACTGGTCGCCCTGCCGCTCCAGATCAAGGAGCTGACCGGCTCACCGCTCGCGGTGGGCGCGATGGGCGCGGTCGAACTGGTGCCGCTGGTGATCTTCGGACTGTACGGCGGGGCGCTCGCGGACGCGGTGGACCGCGGCAGGGTCATCCTGCTCACCGAAGCCGGGCTGGGGCTGCTGGCGGTGGTCCTGCTGGTCAACGCGATGCTGCCGGAGCCGATGCTGTGGCCGCTGTACGTGGTGGCGGCCGGTGTGGCGGCCCTGGCCGGGCTCCAACGGCCCGCGCTGGACTCCCTGTTGGCCCGGATCGTGCCGCACGACCAGCTCGCGGCGGCGGCCGCGCTGAACGCGTTGCGCTGGCAGATCGGGGCGATCGCCGGACCCGCGGTGGCGGGCCTGGTCGTGGCCTACGCCGGCAACGCCCCGGCCTACGCGACGACGGTGATCTGCTTCATCGCCTCGGTACTGATGTGCCTGCGGCTCTCGCCCGCGCCGCCCGCGGAGAACGCCGACAAGCCGTCGCTGCGCGGTATCGCCGAGGGCGCCCGTTACGCCTGGTCGCGACCGGTGCTGCTGGGTACCTACGCGGTGGACCTGGCGGCGATGTTCTTCGCCTTCCCGAACACCATCTTCCCCTTCCTCGCCGACGAACTGGACGCCGACTGGTCGCTGGGGCTCATGTACGCGGCCGGGTCGGTCGGCTCGGTACTGGTGAGCCTGACCAGCGGCTGGGTGTCCCGGGTACGGCGGCACGGGCTGCTGGTGGTGTGCGGCGCGGCCGGCTGGGGACTGGCCATCGCGGCGGCCGGCTGGCTGTCCGACGTCTGGCTGGTCCTGGTGTGCCTGGGGCTGGCCGGTGCGGGGGACATGCTGAGCGGGCTGGGCCGCTCGACCATCTGGAACCAGACCGTCCCCGACGAGCTGCGCGGCCGGCTGGCCGGCATCGAGGTCCTGTCCTACAGCGTCGGCCCCCAGCTCGGTCAGGTCCGCGCGGGCGCGATGGCCGGCTGGACCGGCACCCGTCCGGCGTTCTGGACCGGCGGCCTCGCCTGTGTGGTCTCCGTGGGCCTGCTGGCCACCGCGCTGCCCAAGCTCCTGACCTACGACGCACAGACCGACGAGGACGCCCGCCGGCGCCGCGCCGCCCACACGGCCGCGGCCGGCGGACCGGGCACGGCGGACACGGTGCCCGGCGAACCCGGACCCGCCGTGGCCCGTACCGCACCCGACGTGCCTCCCGGCGCCTAGGGGGAAGCGCCGCCGCGGCGTCCGCGGTCGGCCCGCCGGCCCTTCGGCTCGGGGATCGTGCGGCCGACCTGTCGCTTCGCGCGGGGAGTCCGGCGCCGACAGGGGGCTCGGTCCTGGCGACCGACTGCTCGTCACCGGTCCCGACGGCGTCGGCAGAAGCACCCTTCTCCCACTGCTCGCAGGGGAACAGCTGGTCCACTCGACCTGCTGCTGCCCGACGAGCCGACGGACCACCCGGCCCCGCCTCGGCGGAGGAGATCGAGGCAGCCCCGGCCCGCCGCACCGGCACGCCGGTCGTGGTGACGCACGACCGGCTCCCGCGCGAACGCTTCCACGGTCCCCGCCCGGACCTCCCCGTGGCCGCCGGAAGGACCCGCCAGGACCGACGACCTCGAGCCGCCCGGTCGTCCGCGCCGCGAGTCGGGCCGGGCCGGGCCGGACGGCCGCGAAGGCCGCCCGGCCCGGCCCGGCGGTCATGCCAAGGGGGTGATCCGGATGTTGCGGAACCTGACTTCGTTCCCGTGGTCCTGCAACCTGATCGCGCCCGCCGCCGGGCTTTCCGCCCGGCCCGACGCGGTCGGTCCGTCGAGGGCCACGTCGTCGTGGACCTTCTCGCCGTTCCACACCACCGTGACGCGGGCGTCGGCGGTCTTGCGGCCGCTGTCGTCGTAGCGGGCCGCGCGGAAGACGACGTCGTAGGTCTGCCAGGTCCCGGGCGCCGTCGCCGCGTTCGTGTCCGGCGCCCGTTTCAGATAGATCGCCCCCGCCTCGTCGGTGCCCGGTGAGGTGTCGCCGTAGGAGTCGAGGATCTGGAGCTCGTAGCGGTCCTGGAGGAAGATGCCGCTGTTTCCGCGGTCCTGACCGGTGACGTCGGGGGGAAGCAGGGGGACGCGGAACTCCACGTGCAGCCGGAAGTCCTGGTACGCGTCCAGGGTGCGGATGTCACCGCAGCACACCTCCATCGACTTCTCGTCGGTGAGCGGCCACCGCAGGCGTCTTCCGTCGGTGTGCTGCCACTGGGCCTGCGAGGCGGCCGTCCCGTCGAACAGGGCGACCCGGGCTCCGTGCGGGCGGACGGTGATCAGGTCGAGGTTGACATGGCCGGTGTCGCCGGGGTCGTACCGGTAGGAGAGCGTGTTGTGTCCGGCGCGCAGCGTCAGCTTCTCGGTCCGGGTCGACCAGGAGTCCCAGTCGCCGGTGGAGGCGAGCTCCGTCTGCCGCACCTTCTTCCCGTTGGCGTACAGGGAAAGGGACTTGGTGCCCCGGAACGGGTTGGGCCCGTTGGAGTAGCGCAGGCCCACGTCGTAGGCGCCGGTCTTCGGGACCGTCACGTCGAAGGTCGTGGCGACCTTGCCCTCGGTGGCGTAGCGGTCGACGAAGCCGCTGCCGGAGTGGCCCGCGTGGTCGGTGTTGATGCCGGCGGTGCCGGTGAGGCGCGCCTCCTCGGCCTCGTACCGGGTGGCGGGGGGCGGCTGCTCGCCGGGCATCCGGTTGAGGGTGTACCAGGCCTCGGTGCTCCACAGCGGTTCACCGGAGGCCGAGGTGAAGGGGCGCGGAGAACGGAGGTGCACCACGCGGCCCGGCTTCAGGCCGTCCAGCCGGAGCTTGACGGTGCGGCCGTCCTTCGAGAGCGTCGCCGAGCGCACGGGAAGCGGTTCCTCGGCGATCTTCCGGCCCCCGTAGTCCGCGGTCGGTGTGTAGCGCCACTGCTCGGCACGGTAGCGGGCGGCGAGCTGTTCGGCGGTGGCGGCGGAGACGGGCTGGGTGTACGTCAGGTCGAAGCCACCGGGCACGGCGCGCATCGACCGGATGTCGAAGGTGTTCTTGCCGTTCGGCGTCAGCTTCTGCAGGCCGAACCTGAGCTTGCCCTCCTGTCCCCAGTTGCCGTCGGCGCCCAGGCCGCCGGCGTAGATCGCGCCGTCGGGGCCCAGGGTGATGCGGTTGACGCCGGCCTCGAGCCCCTGGGTGTAGCGGAAGACGGCTCCCTGGTACTGGCCCTTCACCTTCTCCAGGTAGGCGCGCTGCAGACCGCCGTAGGTGACGTCGCCCAGCAGCATCTGGCCGGCGAAGGTGCCCTTCCTCAGATACAGCGGAGTGGAGGGCGAGTTGGCGATCTCGTTCTGCGGCAGCCACAGCACCGGCTCGGTGACGGGGGAGTCGTCGAAGGTGCCCGGGGGCTCGGTGTAGTGGTTGAAGAAGCGGCCCTGTTCGATCTGGACGAGCTTCGACGATGGAAGCCATCCGCCCTGGTTGTCGGTGGCGAAGAGGCCGCCGCCGGGGCCCCAGCCGAGGCCGTTGGGGGTCCGCAGACCGCCCGCGACCGGACTGATGCGCCCCGTCTTCTTGCTGACCTTGTACGTGATCCCGCGCCCGGGCGCGGGCTGCGGGGTGGTGGTCGCGCCGCCGAGGTCGATGGCGACGGAGAGGTTCACGTAGAAGTAGCCGTCCCGGTAGAGCAGACCGAAGGCGAACTCGTGGAAGTTCCCGCCGTACGGCCAGGTGGCGACCGTGCGGTACTCGTCGGTCACCCCGTCGCGGTCCTTGTCGACCAGCCGGGTCAGCTCGTGCTTCTGCGACACGTACAGCGAACCGTCCACGTACGCGACGCCCATGGGTTCGCGCAGCCCGCTCGCCACCTTCTGCACGGTGACCTTCTCCCGGCTCGTCCGGCCGGTCACGTTGTCCAGCAGGTACACCTCTCCGGCAACGTTGTCGGTGCCGCCCCACGTACTGATCGCGAGACGTCCGTCGGGCAGCCAGTCCATGCCGCTGACCTGCGGCTCGAAGCCGTCCGGACGCAGGTCGGTGAGGGTCAGGTCGGGGCGTACGGAGGTCAGGGGCAGGCCGTCGCCGGGGGAGTCGCCGCTCGCCTCGCACTCCTTGCGGCCCGGCGCGGTGACCCGGACGACACCGGCGTCGGTGCTCAGCGCCTCGCGGGGCACGACCGCGAAGCCGCTCTCGCCCGGCGGCCTCCAGGCCAGTTGCAGCCGTTGTCCGCCGTCCCGCTCGAAGTGGTCGATGCGCAGCGGGTGCGGACCGGCGGTGAGGTGGACCGTGCCGTCCTTCGGCTCGCTCCCGTGGAGCCCGTCGTGGTCGATGACGGTGTCGCCGTCGATGGTCAGCCGTGAACCGTCGTCACTGGTGAGGCGGAACGCGTAACTGCCGTCCTCCGGCACGTTCAGGTAACCGGACGTCTCGGTGACGAAGTGGTCGGAGAGCCCGCCGAAGTCGGCCTCCGTGGACCAGTCGATCGTCGGCATCAGTCTGTCGTGGTTGGGGGTCTGACCCGGCTTCAGGGCGCACAGCTTGCTCAGCGGTGTCTGCACGTCGAACACGCGGAGCGTGACTCCCGGTTCCTGGGGAGGGATGTCGGCGGGAGCGGCGGAAGCCGGCGGGGCGGAGCACAGCCCGCCGGCCAGGAAGGCTCCGGCGAGGAGGGGGATGAGGTGTCTTCGGACGCGCGGGAACAGACGGTGGGGCATTGGTCCTCCACGAGTCGGGGACCGGACCGTGCCGGATATCGCTCCGGTCTGCTGCGGTGGCGCTGCACTTGCGCCGCCACGGTAGAAGACTTCTGTTTGACATGTCCATACTTTGTCATCGGAGAGTTCAAAGTCCGGGGCCGTGTGCGGTCGGGGCGGTGTGCCCTGCGAAGGAACGGGGCCGGGAAGCCCACGACCATGCGGATGGTCCTGGGGCTGGACGCCCCACGTCCGGCACCGGCGCCGTCGGCAGCCGGCCGCCGCGCAGCCCGTACCGCTGAGGGCCGTGGGCGCGCTGCTGGACGCCGGGGCGGTGCGCCGCGTTCGTGCAGGTGACAAATCGCTGT
This sequence comes from Streptomyces viridosporus, assembly GCF_002078235.1. Lineage (GTDB taxonomy): Bacteria > Actinomycetota > Actinomycetes > Streptomycetales > Streptomycetaceae > Streptomyces > Streptomyces viridosporus. The sequence goes on along the minus strand of NZ_MSGP01000047.1, from coordinate 25,760 downwards.
CCGGGGACGGTGCGGTGCCGCGATCATGGACCGGACACGGACCCGCCGCCGAGGAGGATCACCCCATGCCCGTACCCGCCGACCCCACGGTCCTCCACCCGATGCCCGAGCAGCCGCGGGTGGTGCTGCTCAGGCCGCTGGTGAAGTCCCCGCTGATCGAGGTCGGGGAGTACTCCTACTACGACGACCCGGACGACCCGACCGCGTTCGAGACGCGCAACGTGCTGCACCACTACGGGCCCGAGAAGCTGATCATCGGCAGGTTCTGCGCGCTGGGCACGGGCGTGCGGTTCCTCATGAACGGCGCCAACCACCGGATGGACGGCCCCTCGACCTTCCCCTTCCCCACCATGGGCGGCTCCTGGGCGGAACACTTCGACCTGCTCACGGGCCTGCCCGACCGCGGGGACACCGTCGTGGGCAACGACGTCTGGTTCGGCCACGGCACGACGGTGATGCCCGGCGTGCGGATCGGCCACGGCGCGATCATCGGCGCCGGCTCCGTGGTCACCGCCGACGTGCCCGACTACGGCATCGTCGGCGGCAACCCGGCCCGCCTCATCCGCACCCGGTACAGCGAGGAGGAGATCGCCCGGCTGCTGGCGGTGGCCTGGTGGGACTGGCCCGCGGAGCACATCACCGAGCACGTACGGACGATCATGTCGGGCAGCATCGCCGATCTGGAAGCCGCCGCCCCGGCCACCCCGCACGGGTGACGCCCGTGCGGGAGTGCCCGCACGGGCGCATCAGCCGTACGACCGCGGGGAGTTCGGGTCGCCGAGCGGTCCGGCTTCGGAGGGCACCGTCCCACCGGCACGGTGACGGGCCGCCGGGCCTCGCCCTGCCGGAGCGGCTCGTCGAAGTCGACGCGGTGGGTCCGGCCCGACCCGGACGGGTGGCGGACGAACCCGACGGGCGGTGAGGCCCCCACGGGCCGGGTCGGCGGGGAGGGGGCTTCCACACGAAGTGACGTGCCGGTGGGGCCGGTCGGGGCCTCAGGGCCTCGTCACTGGCCCACCCTGCCGTCGATGCACTCGCGCAACAGGTCGGCGTGCCCGCAGTGACGGGCGTACTCCTCGATCCGGTGCACCATCAGCTCCCGGACCGAGGTCCCGTCCTTCCCCACGCGCGCACCCAGATCCGGGTGCCCGGCCAACGCGGCGTCGGTCGCGGCCTGCTCGCGCTCCAGGTCGCGGAACGCGGCGTCGACCACGGTCTGTTCCGCGGCAGCTCCGTCGAAGTCCGCGTCCTTCTCGCCGTAAAGCTTCGGCAGCGGGTCACCGTCCGTGATCCAGTTGCGCCAGTCCCGTTCCACCTCGGTGAGGTGCCGGACCAGGCCGAGCAGCGACATCGTCGACGGCGGAACCGACCGGCGGGCCAGTTGCTCCGCGTCCAGGCCCTCGCACTTCATCCGCAGGGTCATGCGGTAGCCCGTCAGGAAGTCCAGCAGCGTCGCCGACTCGCCTTCCGGGCCGGGGCCTTCGTTCTCACGGGGGTCGTCGTCCGGATCGGTCCACATGTCGGGGTGGACGGTCGCCTGGCTCCATCGCTCGGGTCGCTCACTCATGCGCGCCATGCTCGTCCGCGGCGCTCCCGGCCCGCCACCGAATTCTCTCCGGAGGAGGAACCCGGGCGGTCCTTCACCGGCTGCGGAGCAGGAGCAGGGCGATGTCGTCGGCGCGGGCGCGGGTGCGGTGGGGGACGGCGTGGACGAGGCGGTCGGCCAGGTCGTCCAGTGGCCGGTCGCCGCTGTCGGTGAGGTGGTCGGCGAGAGCGGTGATGGACGCGGTGATGTCGGTGCCGGGGGTTTCCACGAGCCCGTCGGTGTAGAGGGCGAGGAGCGCTCCCGCGGGCAGCGGCGCGGTGGTCACCGGGTAGGAGGCGTCGACGCCGATGCCGAGCAGGGGGCCCGGCTCCACCTCGAGCACGCGGGTCCTCGGCGCGGACGCCGGGCTGCGCAGGAGCGGGGGAGGGTGCCCCGCGCTGGCCAGGTGGAGGCGCCGGGCGGCGAGGTCGATGTGGAGGTAGAGGCAGGAGACGAACAGGTCGGTCTCGAGGTCCATCAGGACGTGGTTGGTGCGGGCCAGGACCTCGCCGGGCTGTGCGCCGGCGGTGGCGTGGACGGCGGTGCGGACCTGGCCCATGAGGGCGGCGGCGGTGATGTTGTGCCCTTGCACGTCGCCGGTGACGGCGGCGGCGGTGGTGTCGCTGAGGCGGATCAGGTCGTAGAAGTCGCCGCCGATGTCCATGCAGTGGGCGGCCGGCAGGTACCGGGCGGCGACGGCGAGCCCGGGGACGGGAGGCAGGGTCACCGGCAGGAGGGCCTGCTGCAGGCCGTGGGCGAGGTCGTGCTTGGCGTCGTACAGCAGCGCGCGGTCCATCGCCTGGGCGATGAGCCCGCTCAGGGAGACGAGGACGGCGCGGTCGCCGGCGCTGAAGGAGTGCGGACGGTCGTAGGACAACACGCAGCAGCCGACCCGGCGGTCGGCGACCACCAGGGGCAGGAACGCCCATGCCCGCTTGCCGCTGATGATGAGCGTCTGCGGGTGGACGCGGGCCAGCTCGTCGGGGTCGGCGAAGAAGGACGGGATGCCGCTGCGGAGGATGTGGCCGGCGGGGGTGAGGTCGGTGTCCAGCGGCAGGCCGTTCAGGCGTGCGATGACGCGCGGGTCGTAGCTCCGATGCCCGATGACCTTCAGACGTCCGGCGTCGGCAGCGAAGACGACCATGCCCCGGGCGCCGAACGCGGGCAGGATCCGGTCGGCCACCACATGGGTCACATCGGCGACGGTGACGGTCTGGCTCAGGGCGGCCGCCAGGTGGATCAGCTGGTGGATCCGTCCCGTGCCGACGCCCTCCGGCGCGGCGCCCAGAGGCGTCGCGACACGGGGCGGCTCCTGTACCGGCTGCTGGTCCTGGTGCGGGGAGACCAGGGCGCTGATGCCGCTGTCGTCCGGGTAGAGCCGGAAGTCCAGCCACCGGTCGGGCGGGCGCAGCGCGGTGTAGGCGACGGACTCACGGCTGAAGACCGCGGTGCGGTAGTGCTCCTCGTGGACGGGGTCGTCGAGCCAGGGCACGGCCTGCCACGGCAGGGTGCCCAGGAGGCGCTCGGCGCTGCGGCCCAGGAGGCGGACGGCGGCGTCGTTGAGGTAGGTGATGCGTCCTTCCAGGTCGAGGCTGAGGGCACCGAGGGGCAGCCGCTGGACCAGGTCGGCGGCGGCCAGCCCCGCCTGTGCCGGATCGGGGCCGGACCAGCGCAGGGGCACGACACGCGGCCGGTCGGGAAGGCTCCGCGGCCCGGGGGACTCGTCCAGCACCCGGGTGATGCGCCGCGCGCTGGACAGGATGTGCCCGCGTTCGCGACGGGTGAGGGACGGCAGGTGGCTCTTGGACCACAGCAGCACCAGCGCTCCCCAGCGGTGGACACCGTGCAAAGGGGCGAAGGCCAGCGCGAACTGGTAGGGCATCCCGGCCGCGGCGTGCGGGTACAGACGGGCCATGTCCTCCTGCCGTCCCACCCACACCAGGTGGCCCTCCCGCACCGCCTCCGGCAGCGGGCCCAGGGCCGACACCGCGACGCGCTCCCATGGGGCCACCGCCACCAACGGCAGCCCGCACACCACCGCCAGGCCCAGGAACGGCTCGGTCGCCGACAACAGGTAGACGACCCCCCCGCCAGAGCCCCCGTACGGCGCACCGTGGCGACGAGCGCCTCGCCCAAAGCCCTCTCGCCGTCGAACCCACCGGAACCGCCATTCTTCACATAACGGACAGTACGGTGCGGACCGTCGGCGAGCGAAGCGACCGCCGCCACCGCCCGCACGGGCGGGTCGCGGTCCGCCTCCGCGCCGGCCGTCGCTCACCGGCCGCCCACGACCATCGTCCGGGAGCGATCTCGTCGAATGGGGCCGCTCCGGCCCGGAACCGGACACGGCCGGACAGGAGCACCCGGCTTTCGTCATCGGTCCCCGTCCCGCGACGCGCCCCGCCCGCGCCTGCGCTTATCGTGGTCGGGGGGAACGATCGGACCTCCTGATGACCTCCCCCCGGCCGCCGACCGACGCGTTGGGCCGGTCAAGCGATCGGCCCCGCCGGTGACGATCGCCCCCGTCAGATCTGGAGTCGCTCATGACCACCGCCCGGGACCTGTCGATCGTCGCCGCCGACCCGGAGACCAACCCCGCCGTGGAACAGGGCGACCTGTCGCTCGCGCTGGCGGGCGCCGAACTGATCGACCTCATCGACTCCCAGGCGGTCACCCTCGACGGTGACCGGCTCGTGCCCGGCGCGTCGCCACGGACCGACGATCCCCTGCTGCGGGAAGCCGAGTCGCTGCTCATACGGCGAGCACCCCACGAAACCGTGGTGGACTGGCTGTGGCGCCGGGGCCGTGACCTGGCCGCGCGCTATCGGGCCGCGCTCGAAGCGGAAGGACTGGTGGCGCCCGCACGGCCCCACCGCAACCCGTTCAGCAGGAGCCGTCCGGCGCCGACGGACTCCCCGGACCTTCGTCGTGCGGCCGACCGCTGGACGGCCCGCGAGCCCGTCCTCACCGGCCTCGCGGCCGCCGCCGGGATCACCGACCAGCAGGAGGCCGCGCTCACCGGTCTGACGGACGAGCAGGGCGCCGTACTGGGAGGCGTCTACGACGCCGTCACACAGCTGGCTGCCGTACGGCAGCGCAGATCGATCGAGAAGGCGGCCTTCGACAACATCTGGCGGGGCCAGTGACGCGGTGAGGGCGGGCCGGCCCCCGACCGCCCGGCGACGGTCCGGCCCGACGGCCGCGGTCCTGGTCCGGCTCGGAGGCCCGCCCCGACCCCCTTCGGCTTCCCCCTCTCCTTCCGGTGCGCGGCGGCCGGCCCGCGGCCGTCCGTTGCGCCGAGGGCGCCGCTCCTGGGTCCGGACGCACACACGGAGACCCGTCGGGTCGTCCGGGTCACCACCGCGAACGGGCCCTTCGCGAGCGCCGAGCGTGAAGTGAAGTGCCCGTCCGGGCCCGGTCGCGTACGGCCGGCCGTCGAGGCGTGCGGGATCCGCCGCGACGACTCCTTCGAGCCGGGCCGGAAGCGGCCGGAGGAAGGTCAGGCGGGAGCGTCGGCGCCGCCCGGGTCGTTGGGGTGGGACTGCAACTCCGTGACGACCGCGGTCATCCAGGGCCACAGCGGCAGGGTGCCGAGCACCTTCTGTCGAAGTTCGGTCTCGTCGTCGGCGCGCCACAGGCCGATGCTGCGCGGTTCCCCGACCGGGCGCCACAGACGTACCAGATGCCCGCCGGCCGCGAGCTCCCCGGCGCGTACGGCCTCCGCGGCGCGGACCCGGTCGACCTCGGCCGGGTCGGTGCCCTCCGGGATGGTGGTGGTGAGTTCGACGAGGAACTCCCGCATGTCGTTCTCCGTTCTCTCCGCTCGGTGAAGGCCCCCGGGGTGCCCGGCGATCAACAGGACGTGGGGAAGCACCGGGCGGCGGGGCAGCGGTCGGTCGAGGACCGTGCCGCAGGGGCGTCACGTCATCCGGCCGACCCGGTCCCGGTAGGTCTCGAGAACGCGCAACCAGACCTCGCTGATCGTCGGGAAGGCGGGGACGGCGTGCCACAGCCGGTCCACGTGCACCTCACTGGTGATCGCGACGGTGGCCGAGTACAGCAGTTCCTGGGTCCCGGGACCGACGAAGGTCACCCCGACGACGGTTCCGCGGTCGGCGTCGATCAGTACGCGCGCCTTGCCGCGGTACCCGTCGGCGTACTGGGCCGCGCCGGCGACGCGGCCGATGTCGTGGTCCACGACGTCGACCCGGCGCCCGGTGCGCTCCGCCTCCCGCGTCGTCAGCCCCACACTGGTCACCTCCGGCTCGGAGAAGACCACTTGGGGCGTGGCGGCGCTGTCGGCCGTCGAAGCGTGCGCGCCCCACCTGCCGTCGTCGAGCGGCTCACCCTCGGCGCGCGCTCCGATCACGGCGCCCGCGATGCGCGCCTGGTACTTCCCCTGGTGTGTCATCAACGCCCGGTGGTTGACGTCGCCGACCGCGTAGAGCCATCCGTCGGGGACGTCCGTCACCCGGTAGGAATCGTCCACGGCCAGCCAGTCGCCAGGGGTCAGACCGACGGTCTCCAGGCCGATGTCCGCCGTGTGCGGTGCGCGGCCGGTCGCGAACAGGATCTCGTCCGCGACCAGTGAGCCCCCGTCGGACAGGGTGATCCGTACGGGACTTCCCGCCTCGCCCTCCCGGACGACTTCGGTCACCGACGTGTCGAAGCGCAGGTCCGCACCGGCCGCGCGCAGGGCGTCCGCCACCATCTCCCCGGCGAACGGCTCCATCCGGCTGAGCAGTCCCTTGTGCCCGCGGACCAGCACGGTCACCCGGGATCCGAGCGCCTGCCAGGCCGTGGCCATCTCGACGGCCACCACACCGCCACCCACCACGGCGAGCCGCTCCGGCACGTACCGGGCGGCGGTCGCGTCACGGTTCGTCCAGGGGCGGACCTGTTCGAGCCCCGGAAGATCAGGGAAGGCGGTGATGGTTCCCGTGGCCACGCCGACGGCGTGCCGGGCGGTGAGGCGTACGGTCCCGCCGTCCGCGGTGTCCACCACGACCTGCCGCGGCCCGTCCAACCGGCCGTGGCCCCGCACCAGGTCCACGGACACGGAACGCAGCCAGTCCACCTGGTCGCCGTCCTGCCAGTGGGCGGCCATCTCGTCCCGGTGGGCGAAGACCGCGGGAACGTCCAACGGTCCCTCGGCGGCTCGCCTCAGCCCCGGCACCCGACGGGCGTCGGCCCGCGCCACCACCGGACGCAGAAGCGCCTTGCTGGGCTCGCACGCCCAGAACGAGCACTCCCCGCCGAGCAGCTCGTTCTCCACGATCACCGAGGTGAGTCCGGCGGCGCTCGTACGATCGGCCAGGTTCTCGCCCGCGGGACCGGCACCGAGAACCACCACGTCGCAGACGCGAGAAGTGCCCTTCATCCCTGCTCCCGTCTTCATTCGACTTCCAGCCGCCGCACGGCGCACAGAAGGGGGGAGACCACTGCGTGACGACGGGACCCGTTCGACGTCGCGGCAGCGCTTCTCCATCTTCCTCCAGCGGGGGAGACATCGCCTGGCGGGCCGGGACCCCCGCCCGTGTTCCGGCACCGCGGCGCGCGACCGTCCGGTGGGCCCGGGCCGGGACCGCGCGTTCCCGGCGGGCCGACGCGAGGTCTTCCGCCCGGCGCGGGCCGCCTATCGCCCCCGTCCTCTGTCTGCGGCCGGCCGGCTCGCGCTGAAGGCGGAAAGGGCTCAGGGAGTCGGGCGGGGCGGGATGCGGCCGGCGGCGGCACCGTCGGCCTGTGCGGCGTCGGCCAGGGCCTCGGCGGCGGCTTCCGCCGCCTGGGCCGTGTCGCTGGCGGCCTGGGCGGCCATGTCGTCGTGGGACGGCTTCTCGCGGGTGGCCGACGACGGGGGCAGTACCTCGGTGAAGGCGCGGGAGACGCCCTGGAGCGCGGAGGTGATTTCGCTGGGAATCATCCAGAAGTTGTTGCCCTGGCCCTGCGCGAGTTGGGGCAGCGCCTGGAGGTACTGGTAGGCGAGGAGCTTGGGGTCGGGGTCGTTGCGGTGAACGGCTTGGAACACCTCGTCGATCGCCCGGGACTGGCCCTCGGCCTGGAGGATCGCGGCGGTACGGTTGCCCTCCGCGCGCAGGACGGCAGCCTGCTTGTCCCCTTCGGCGGTGAGGATCTGCGACTGGCGCTGTCCCTCGGCACCCAGGATCGCGGCCCGCTTGTCCCGCTCGGCTCGCATCTGCTTCTGCATCGCGTCCTTGATGGACTGCGGGGGGTCGATGGCCTTGATCTCCACCCGGTTGACCCGGAGCCCCCATTTTCCGGTGGCCTCGTCCAGTACGCCACGGAGTTGGCTGTTGATGGTGTCCCGTGAGGTGAGCGTCTTCTCCAGGTCCATGGAGCCCACGACGTTGCGCAAGGTGGTGACGGTGAGCTGCTCGACGGCCTGGAGGAAGTTGGCGATCTCGTAGAAAGCCGCTTTCGGGTCGGTGACCTGGAAATACAGGACGGTGTCGATTTCGACGACCAGATTGTCCTCGGTGATGACCGGCTGCGGTTTGAAGGAGACGACTTGCTCCCTCAGGTCGATCAATGGGCGCACGCGGTCGATGTAGGGGATGACGAGGTTGAGACCGGGGTTCAGCGTCCGGTGGTAGCGGCCGAGCCGTTCGACATTGCGGGCGCGTGCTTGGGGGACGATACGGACGGCCCGTATCACAGTGAAGATCGCGATGACCGCGACGATCAGGCCGGCGATGAGAGATGCTGAAGAGTCCATGGCTTCAGTCCCGGGGATAGACGAATGCGGTGGTGCCACTGATCTCTATGACGTCGACGGTCGCTCCGGACGGAATCACCAGCGTGTCGTCATAGGCGCGGGCCGTCCACTCCTCGCCGTCGATGCGGACCCTGCCGCCGGAGCCCGTCACCTCCGAGACGACATAGGCGGCCTTGCCGACCAGCGCGTCGACACCGAAACGTGCCGTCTGGGGCTTCAGCAGGTGACGCAGGGCGATGGGACGTACGAACAGCACGGTGACGGTGGCGACGACGGCGTACACCACCAGCTGGAAGGCCGGAGGCAACCCGATCGCGGCGAAGCCCGCGGTGACCAGGGCGGCCGCGCTCAGCATTCCGAGCGCGGCGGTGAGTGTGAGGATCTCCGCCACGGCCAGAACAGCCGCGATGATCAACCAGATCAACCATGGATCCATGATGCGCTTCTTCTCGCAGGTGAGGACAATGACTGCCTGTGGTTCTCTCCATTCTCCCCTGATCACGGAATTGTGTGTTCTTCGTCAGGATGCGTCGAATCGGCGGGCGGTTCGATTCAAGCGTGCATCTCTCTTCGGTCCTTATCGAGCCGTGGCGCGGTTGTGGCGGACGGAGGAGTAGAAGGAGGCGCAGATCAGGGTGACGCCGATGAGACCGGTGACGATGTCGTTGATCTCGTACTGGATGCTGACGAGGAGAATGAGGGCGAGCGCGCCGATCGCGTAATGGGCGCCGTGCTCGAGGTAGACGTAGTCGTCCAGGGTGCCCTGGCGGACCAGGTAAACGGTCAGCGACCGGACGTACATGGCGCCGATGCCCAGGCCCAGGGCCATCAGGATGATGTCGTTGGTGATGGCGAAGGCGCCGATCACGCCGTCGAAGGAGAACGACGCGTCCAGCACCTCGAGGTAGAGGAAGGTGAAGAACGCGGCCTTGCCGGCCAGGGCCACCGCGGGCCGGCCCCCGCCGACGCCTTCGGGGCGCTGCTCGGCACGGCTCTCGTTCTCCCTGGCGGCCAGCCTGTCCTCGAAGAAGCCGGAGAGCCCGCCCACGACCAGGTAGGTGATCAGACCCGCGATGCCCGAGACGAGAACCGTCTGGGCCTTGTCGGCGTGGACGCCGCCGTGCTGGTGGGCGTGGGCGGCGAACGTCATGGAGGTGACGAGCAGGACGGCGAGGGCGATGCAGACCGACAGCATGTCGATCCTGCCGATCTTGGCCAAGAGGCGTTCCACCGGGCCGAGCCACTTGGTCTCGTGGTCCTCGAAGACGAAGTCGAGGAAGATCATCAACAGGAACATGCCGCCGAACGCGGCGATCGACGGGTGCGCGTCGGTGACGAGCTCCTGGTAGCGGGCTTTGTCGGTGAGCGCGAGGTGGACGGCCTGGGACGGTGTGAGCCGGGCGCTGACGGCGACGATGACGATGGGGAAGAGCAGCCGCATGCCGAAGACGGCGATCAGGATGCCGACGGTGAGGAAGATCTTCTGCCAGAAGGCGTTGAGCCTCTTGAGGATGCCGGCGTTGATCACCGCGTTGTCGAAGGACAGCGAGACTTCCAGAACGGCGAGGATGGCGACCAGGCCGAGAGCCGTCCAGCCGTCGTACAGCGCTCCGGCGACCAGGCCGAGGGCCGTGACGACGAAGGTCCAGCGGAATGTCTTCAGCAGCACGTGGCACTCTTCTCTTTCTCGTCGCGCTCGTCGCCGGACGGTGACTCTCGTTCCAGTGCCCTTCTCCCGGATGTCTACTACGTGGCGCGAGGCAGTGCCCGCGGGAACCGGCCCCGCGCCCTCACGCGAGGAGCGGCCCCGCCGGGAGCGTCGCCCGCGGCTCCTTCGGCGGCGCCGCGCACACGTCCGCGGCCGGCTGCGGGAGGCCGTCGCGTCCTGCCGGCCGCCGGGCACCGTCCGGCACGGGGGCACCCCGCCGGTCCGGCGCCATGACGGGTCCGCTGAGCACCGGCTCCGGGCCCGCCCGGGACGGTCCGACGAGCCGGGGGCGGGAAGGAAGTACGGCTTCCCGGTCCACGCCGACGCGCCACCGGGCTACGTCCGCCGTGTCCGGTCCGCGGGCAGCGCGCACCCCGCCGGGCCACCGGGCAGACGCTGCCGGTTGTCCGCCACGAGTCGATAGGCGGCGTGGGCCGCCCAGCGCACCACCGGCAGGGTGAGGAACGCTCCCGCGAGCGTCCAGGCGCCGCCGGCGCTCAGCAGCAGCTTCGCCACCGCTTGAGCGCCGCCGTACACCCTTCCGGTCGGTGTCACCCAGAGCGCTTCGTGCCGGGCGCGTTCCGGGGTGACGCCCAGCGCCGCCAGATCGGCCCGCTGCCAGGGGACGGTCTCACACCGTGGACGCACCACTCGCTCGATGAGACGCACCGAGCTGGTGCAGAAGCCGCAGTCTCCGTCGAAGACGAGCACAGGCCGGATCCGCATGACCCCGATCATGCCGCGCGCGCCGTCCACCTCCCCGCCGAGGCGTCGCTGCCGCCGGGAGCGCCGGCCACCGTGCGCGAGCCGCCCCGGCCGAGGCGGACCGCCGCCGGCGCACACCCGTCGCATGACCGATCGCCTCCTGCACCGGTCGAGCTGAAGGACGACAGGGGCAGCGCTCTGGGCGGGGGGACGGGCCCCTGCGTCGAGTGCTGGTCGCCGGCCTTCGGGCGTGAGCGACGCACGCTCGTCGCCGCGCCGTGGGGTGGGGAGGCCGACTCTTCCGCCCACGGCGCGGAGGCCGACTCTTCCGCCCCACGGCGCGGAGCACCCGTTCGGCGGCCGCTGCTCCACGAACTCCGCGACCCGGCGGTCGAAGAGGACGTCCCCGTCGTCGAAGGACCGGACCACGACGGGCCGACCGAGGTCGTCGCCGTCGGCCCTCCAGCGGTACGGGTCCTCGTGCTCGGTGCTCGCCCGGACGAGCAGGCCGTCCTCCCCGAGATCCGTCCACGGCTCCTGGTGCAGGCCCAGGTACCCGTCGAAGGCGCCCGCGCCGAACGTCTCGACCATGCGCCCGTAGTCGCTCGGCAGCGCGGTGCCCAGGCACGACTCCACCTCCGCCCGGTCCACGTCCGGCCGCCGGGCCGGCTGCGTCCAGCCGGTGATCCGTCCGAGCCGCTCCATCCAGTCGACGTCCTCGTCCGCGGCGACCGCCAAGGGTTCCAGCACCTCCCGGTGAGCGACCACCGGCATCGGCCGCTCGATCCCCTCGGCGTCCCGCGCCGTGCCCGTGCCGGCCCACTGATCCCCGTACGCCCACGCCCGTGTCGTCACGGCCCGGTCCTCGAAGGGAGCGAGGAGAGCCGCGTCCCTGGACTCGTCGACGTCAACCGCCGGCGACGTGGGCCGAGGCCGCGTTGCGCAGCGCGTCCAGTCCTGCCTCGACGAGGGGGTGCGCGGCGCTGCCGCGCCGCACGGCGGTCAGCAACTGCCGCACGGGAGCCGGTTCGCCCAGCAGGGGGACCCGCGTCACCGCGTGCGGGGGCAGCGGGACGATCCTCGGCATGAGGCAGACACCGAGCCCTTCCGCGACGAGTGCGGAGACGGCGTACCACTCCTTGACCTGGTGGACGACACGGGGGGTGAAGCCGGCGGCCGCGCACGCCGCCGTCATCAGGGGGTAGGTGTCGTTGTGGTGCTTCTTCACGATCCATGCCTGATCGGCGGCTTCCGCGAGCCCGACCCCCTCGGGCCGGGCAAGCCGGTGCCCCTCGGCGACCAGCAGGTCCTGACGGTCGGTCAACAAAGAGGCCTGTTCGAAGCGGGCATCGGTGAAGGGCGGCGCGTCCGGGCCGGGCAGCACCAGCGCCACGTCCGCCTCGTCGGCGAGCAGCAGCCGGTAGCACTCTGCGCTCTCTTCCTCGACGATCAGTGGCTCTACCGACGGGTGCGTCCTCCGCAGCCGGGCGACGGCCGGGGCCGCGAGCGCGGCCAGCGCGGAGGACACCCCGCACAACCGCAACGTGCCCCGGAGGACCGCGCCGTGCCGGGCGAGTTCCGCCTGGGCCGCCTCCCACTGCTCCCGCAGTGTGTCGGCGTGCCGGAGCACGATGTGCGCGGCCGGGGTCAGCCGTACCCGCCGCCCCTCCGGTCGCAGCAGTTCCACCTCCAGATCACGGGCCAGCAGGCGCAACTGCTGGGAGACGGCCGAAGGGGTCAGGTGCAGGGCGGCGGCGGTCGCGGTCACCGTTCCGTGCTCGGCGAGTGTCCGCAGAACGTTCAGCCGGTGATCGATCATGTAGGCGAGCCTAAACGGTCGGATGCAAAAGTATTTGCTGGACGTTGATGCTCTCGGCGCCAAGCCTTGAGTCATGACGAAGCTTCCCGCCCCCGCGCTGATGCTGGGGAGCGTGCTGAGCATCCAGTTCGGGCAGGCCATCGGCAAACATCTCTCCGACGTGGTCGGCGCGTCGGGGGTCGTGGCCCTGCGCCTCGGGCCGGCCGCAGCGCTCCTGTTGCTCCTGCACCGGCCTTCGCTGCCGCGCAGCCGCGGGGAAGCGGTGCTGGTACTCGGCTTCGGCACAGCCATCGCGGGGATGAACTTGATCTATCCCGCGTTGACCCTCCTGCCCCTGGGGCAGGCCTGCGCTCTGCAGCTTCTCGGGCCGATCACCCTTGCGCTGCTCACCTCGCGCCGCCTCCGCGACGCGGGCTGCGCCGTCCTGGCAGGAGGCGGCGTGTGGCTCTTCCACGCTCCGCACGACGCCCGTTTCCCGCTCGGCGGCGTGCTCCTCGCCCTGGCCTCGGGGGCCTGTATGGCCGCCTACTTACTGCTGAGCAAGAAAGCGGGGGCCGACGGCAGCGGAGGCGGCTCACTGGCACTCGCGGTGGCCTGGGCGGCTGTGCTGACGGTGCCGCTGGGGGTGAGGGAGCAGGGGACGGAACTGCTTGCCTCCCGAGTGCTGCTGACGGGGGGTGTGGTGGCGGTGCTCTCGGCGGTGCTCCCGTACTCGCTGGAGTTGGCGGCCCTGCGGCGCCTGCCGACGAGGACGGTCGGCGTGTTGGCCGGCCTGGAGCCGGCGAGCGCGGGCCTCGCAGGAGCGCTGGTCCTCGACGAGCACCTGAGCGCGGCGCAGTGGGCGGCCCTGGCGTGCGTGGGCACGGCGAGCGCCGGGACGGTGGCCCGGCCAGGAGCACGGCGAGGCCGCGACAGGCACAGGGGCGCCTCCCACCTTTCAGAAGGCGCTCGAAAGCGGACGAGGACCGAGGCATGACCAGGACCCCGCGACAGTGCCGGGAGAAGTGACGAGGGGGGCTGTGCGGTTGCCGCTCCTCGTCGAAGCGGGTGGCCCCCACCGCGTGAGCCTTGCGCAGGCGGGGTCGGGAGAGCCGACGGAGGGGTCCGACCGGTCCCGAGCCAAGTCCGGGTCTCCGTCCCCGTCTGCGAACGCGATGACCGGGCATACGGGATTCACCCCTATGAGAGGAGCTCACCCGTGCTCGGCATAGTCGCGGCGGTACTGTTCTTCATCGCGTTCCTGATCAATGCGGCGGAGATCGGCACCAACGACGTGTTCTCTTCGGTGAACGTCATGCTGCTGGGCCTGACCGCCCTGGCGTTGCACGTGGCAGGAATCGGGGCCGGCTGGTCCCGCAGACGCTGACCCGGCACCACGAGGGCCCGGTGACACCCTGTCACCGGGCCCTCGTGGTGGCCGCGGTGACCGGGCAGGCCCTCGGCGCTGCAACGGTGTCTCCGGTGACTGTCGACCGGACCGTCCGCCGGCGCGGTCATGAGGGGTCTTGCCGGTGGCGGGCCGCGGGCGGGTGAACCGGCCTCCGCACACGGGCGGTTCGTGCACCGGTTCAACCGGCCGGAGCCACGGGAGCCGGCGTACGCGCGCGGCTCACGGGTGGTCCGGCAGCCGCAGCCACTCCTCCCACGTCAGGTCCCGTCCGATGAACCGCGGCCGTTCGAACGGCCAGTCCTCGGCGATCCAGCGCGGCACGAACGCGTCCAGCGCCCGCTCCAGCGCACCACCCACCTCCTCGTCCACCACCCACCAGGAGATCTCGGCGTCGGCCCCCCGCTTCTCCGGCGGGTCGATGTAGACGCAACCGCGCAGAGCGGTGTGGTCCGCGTTCTCGACGGTGTAGTTGAACGACTCGTGGGCCTCGATCTCCGCGGCGTGCCGCTCCAGGTCCGCACGGTTCGCCTCGTACGACATCGTGGCCGACGGCCAGCCCCAGGCGGCGCCGAAGAGTGACCACAGCCGCTCCCGCGAGCCCATCACCGCGGGGTAGTCGAGCGGCGCGTCCGCACCGCTGATCGGACGCAGCCGGTGACCCCCGCCGCCGGGTACGTCGACGTGGAGGGGGTGGACGAAGTCATGCGGCAGCCAGGTCATGGGCGCGAGCCAACCACGCCGGAGCGCGACGCGTAAAAGGATTTAACCACCGTCGCACCGCCCGGCCGCGCGGACATCACCCGCGTCCGTCAGTCGGGTCCGGCCGAACTCCCGGCCGATGGGCGCGTGGTGACACCACCGCACCGCACCTGCGGAAAGAACGCCCCGAACGGTACGAGGAGACGGGCGAACGACCACGCACCGCGCACCGTGCACACGGCCGTCAGCCGCCCCTCCTCGAAACGGACGTGAGGAGCTGACGGGGGAGTCGTCCGGGCCGCGGAGCAGTACCGGTCCGCCGACGGGCCCCACCGAGAAGGCCACCGGCATCGTCGGCACCAACAGGTACGCGTACACCCCGGTGGCGTCCCCCGCCCGATGAGGAGCACGCCCGTGGCGAGCGAGCCGACCGGCGTCCCGGTCGCCGCCGAGCACACGGCGGACCAGAACCCCCGAAGTGTGCTGCGTCCTCTCCCGCTCTCTCCGGTCCTCTCCCCTTCTCTGTGCTCGCCTCGCAGCCGTCCGCACAGGCCGAGCCGGCCGTGGTCCCCGTCCACGCGGAGCCGCCCTCGACCCGCCGGGAGCGGGCACCGGGGTGTCCCGGAGCCCTGTCACCGGATCCCTGTCAGCGGGTGGCGAGGAGTTCGAGCGTGTCGATCACGCGGTTCGAGAAGCCCCACTCGTTGTCGTACCAGGCGACCACCTTGATGTGGCGGCCGTCGACGCGGGTGAGGGCCGAGTCGAAGATCGAGGAGGCCGGATTGCCCGTGATGTCGGACGACACGAGCGGGTCGTCCGCGTACTCGAGGATGCCCGCGAGCGGCCCCTGTGCCGCGGCGCGGTACGCCGCCAGCACGTCGTCGCGCGTCACGTCGCGGGTCACGGTCGTGTTGAGTTCGACGAGCGAGCCCACGGGAACCGGCACGCGGATCGAATCGCCCGACAGCTTTCCGTCGAGGCCCGGCAGCACGAGGCCGATCGCCTTGGCGGCGCCCGTCGTGGTCGGCACGATGTTGACGGCGGCGGCGCGGGCGCGGCGGGCGTCACGGTGCGGGCCGTCCTGCAGGTTCTGCTCCTGCGTGTAGGCGTGCACCGTCGTCATGAAGCCGTGTTCGATGCCGGCGAGCTCGTCCAGCACCGCCGCCAGCGGCGCGAGCGCGTTGGTCGTGCACGACGCGTTCGAGACGATCGTGTGCACGGCCGGGTCGTAGGCGGCGGTGTTGATCCCGTAGGCGAGCGTGACATCGGCGCCGTCCGACGGCGCACCGACGAGCACCTTCTTCGCGCCCGCGTCGAGGTGCGCGCGGGCGGCCTTGGCCGACGTGAAGCGGCCGGTCGCCTCGAGCACGGTGTCCACGCCGAGTTCGGCCCACGGCAGCCGCGCCGGTTCCCGCTCGGCGAGCACCGTGATGCGACGGCCGTCGACGACGAGGGCGTTCCCGTCGACGGTCACCGGGCGACCGAGCCGGCCGGCCGTCGTGTCGTAGGCGAGCAGCCGTGCGAGGGTGGCGGGCTCCGTGAGGTCGTTGACGGCGACGATCTCGAGGTCGCTGTCGCGTTCGAGCAGCGCGCGCAGCACATTGCGTCCGATGCGGCCGAATCCGTTGATGGCGATGCGAGTCATGAATGCTGTCCCTTCGGTTCACCACCAGCGTCGCGTGCGGCATCCGGCCGTGACCGCGGCGCGAGCGCCACGGTTCGAAAGGATCGCGCCAGGCGACCGGCTACTCGCCCCGGGCGAAGGTGCGCCGGTACTCGCTCGGGGTGGTGCCGAGGATGTGCTGGAAGTGCAGCCGCAGATTGGCGCCGGTGCCCAGACCGACGTCGGCGGCGATCTGCTCGACGCCGCGCTGCGAACGCTCCAGCAGCTCACGGGCCAGGTCGATGCGGGCGCGCATGACCCACTGCATCGGCGTGTACCCCGTGTCCTCGACGAAGCGCCGCGACAACGTGCGCGGTGAGACCGCCGCGTGCCGGGCGAGCATCTCGAGGGTGAGGGGCTCGCCGAGCCGGTGCAGCGCCCACTCGCGGGTGGCGGCGAACCGCTCGCCGAGCGGCTCGGGCACGCTGCGCGGCACGTACTGCGCCTGACCGCCACTGCGGTACGGGGCTGCGACCAGGCGCCGGGCGGCGTGGTTGGAGGCGGCCACCCCCAGGTCGCCGCGCAGGATGTGCAGGCACAGGTCGATGCCCGAGGCGGCCCCGGCCGACGTCAGCACGCTGCCCTCGTCGACGAACAGCACGTTCTCGTCGACCCGGACGAGCGGATGCTTCGCCGTCAGCGCCCGCGCGTAGTGCCAGTGCGTCGTGGCGCGCCTGCCGTCGAGCAGGCCCGTGGCGGCGAGGGCGAAGGCACCCGTCGAGATGGCGGCGAGCCGCGCGCCCCGACGGTGGGCGGCGAGCAGCGCGTCGACGACGGCCCGCGGCGGGTCGTCGCGGTCCGGGAACCGGTAGCCGGGAAGGAAGACGATGTCGGCCCACGCGAGCGCGTCGAGGCCGTGGGCGACGTGGTACGACAGGCCGTCGCCGCCGGCCACGAGACCGGGCGCCGCGCCGCACACCCGCACCTCGTACGGCATGCTCGCCCGGGTCGTGAACACCTGCGCGGGAATGCCGACATCGAGCGGCTTCGCACCCTCGAGCACCAGGACGGCGACGCGGCGCAAACGGGAGGACGACACGGGAAACAGGGTACGAGGTCTCCCGGAGGCCGGTGACGAGCGTGATCGTTGCCCGGTCGCGGGGGACACGCGGTAGTACTGCCCGGCGTCGGCGTCGGCGTCGGCGTCCGTGCGGGGGAGGGCCGTGCACCCGCACGGCGTTCTCCCCCGAGGCGGTGGGTGAAGCGACCCATTATGCCGACCACGGCGAAGTCCGCGTCGTGCCAGGCCGCCTGATGCGGAAGGAGATGGCCGCCTCCTGCCGAAGCGGCGGCCGTGCTCGTGTCGTTCCCGTGCCGGGCGAGGCCCGTTCATGACGGACGTCAGGGGGCGTCGTGGGTGCGCAGGACAGTGGTGCGGAAGTCCGTGACCAAGGGGCGTAGGTCGATCCGGTGCCATGCGGCCCACAGTTGGATGTTCGTCGTGTACCAGGGGAGTTCGCGTACGGCGACCTCTTCGGTGGTGGCGCGGGTCATGCTCTTCTGTATGAGGGCGAGTCCGAGCCCGGAGGCGACCAGACCGAGCGCGGTCAGTGGCTCGGCGGCGTGGAGGCGGATGTCGGGTGTGAAGCCGGCTGCCGTGCAGGTGGCGATGAAGGTGTCCCGCCAGGCGGGATCCTGGGTGTTCTCGACGGCGATCCACGGCCGGCCGTCGAGGTCGCTGGGAGCCACCTCTTCCTGGCCGGCGAGAGGGTGCCTCGCCGGCAGGGCGAGGAGCAGGGGGTCCTCGAGCAGGGGTGCGGCCAGCAGGTCGGGGTCGTCCGCGTCGGGGGGTTCGTGGACGAGCGCGATGTCGAGGCTGCGTTGCCGCAGGCCTTCGAGCTGTTCGGTGGGCGGAAGGTTGTACAGGGCGATGTGGACGTCGGGGCGTTCGCCGCGCACGGCGCGCAGCGCGCCGGGCAGGACGCCGGTGTGCATGGCGTCCGCCACGTAGCCGATGCACAGGCCGCCCTCTTCGCCGCGGCCCAGTCGGCGGCCCAGGTTCTCCAGGCGGTCCGCGTGCCGCAGCAGTGCGCGGGCTTCGGCCAGGAAGACCTGGCCGTCCCGGGTGAGCCGGATTCTCTGCTGGCTGCGTTCGAACAGGGTGAGGCCCAGGCTCTGCTCGAGCTGCGCGATCTGCCGACTGAGCGGTGACTGGGAGATGTGCAGCCGCTCGGCGGCCCGGCCGACGTGTTCGGTCTCGGCGACGGCGACGAAGTAGCGGAGTTGCCGCAGGTCAAGCATGTAAGACCTCTGAGGACTCAAGTGTGTCCAAGTAAGTCTTGGACAGTCTCAAGTCTAGTTCCTAGCCTCGAACACGTCAGACCGGCGGACCGCGCACAGAGCGCGCGAACCGCATCCGCCGCAGCTCTTACAGCAAGGATCCGCTCCATGTCCCTCATGTCCTTCCTGCCCGGTCGTCTGGGCTTCGGCACCGCACCGCTGGGCAACATGTTCCGGGCCATACCCGACGAGGAGGCCGCGGCCACCGTCGACGCCGCCTGGGACAACGGCGTCCGCTACTTCGACACCGCGCCCTTCTACGGCGCGGGCCTGTCCGAAATCCGGCTGGGTGCGGCACTGGCCGGCCGCCCCCGCGACGAGTTCGTCCTGAGCACGAAGGTCGGCCGCGTCATCCTCGACGAGATCGAGGACCCCTCCGCACGCGACCTGGGGGAGAAGGGCGGGCTCTTCGAGCACGGGCGCCCCAACAGGATCGTCAACGACTACTCGGCCGACGCCACGCTGCGCTCCATCGAGGACAGCCTCGAGCGGCTGCGGACGGACCGCCTCGACATCGTGTGGGTGCACGACGTCGCGCAGGACTTCTACGGCGACGAGTGGCTCGCCGCGTACGAGAGCGCCCGCACCGGCGCGTTCCGGGTGCTGCAGCGGCTGCGTGACGAAGGCGTCATCAAGGCCTGGGGATTGGGGGTCAACAGGGTCGAGCCCCTGGAGCTGACGCTGGACCTCGACGAACCGAAGCCGGACGCCTTCCTCCTCGCCGGCCGCTACACACTGCTCGACCACGAGCGCGCGCTGCAGCGGCTGCTGCCGGCCGCGACGGATCGGGGCGTCGACATCGTCGTCGGCGGACCGTACAGCTCCGGTGTCCTGGCGGGCGGGCAGCACTTCGAGTACCAGGAGGCCCCCGCCCCGGTCGTCGCCAAGGTGGAGCGCATCAAGGCACTCGCGGGGCAGCACGGCGTCGGCATCAAGGCGGCAGCGCTGCAGTTCTCCCTCGCCCACCCCGCGGTCGCCGCGGCCGTCCCCGGTGCTTCCCGGCCGAGCCGTGTCGCGGAGGACGTCGCCGCGCTCGACGAGACCGTTCCGGCGGCCTTCTGGACGGCTCTGCGCGCGGAGGGGCTGATCGCCCAGGACGCGCCCGTACCCGGCGCCTGACCCCACCTCATCCCTTCAGGAGACGACGACCATGGCCACCACGTCCGCAACCATCGACCTCCCCCTGCCCGCCGAACGCGTCTGGCAGCTCATCGGCGGCTTCGACTCCCTGCCCGACTGGCTGCCCTACATCCCCGAGAGCACCCTCAGCGAGGGCGGACGCGTGCGCAGCCTCAAGAACGAGGAGGGCGGCGTCATCGTCGAACGCCTCGAAGCGTTCGACAACCGGGCACGCACCTACAGCTACTCCATCCTCCGGGCACCGTTCCCCGTCACCGGCTACCGCTCCACCCTCACCGTGCACGAGGTGCCCGGCGGGCAGAGCCGTGTGGAGTGGTCCGGCACCTTCACGCCGGCAGGGACAGGCGAAGAGGAGGCGATCACCCTGTTCCGGGGCATTTACACCGAAGGGCTGGCCGCGCTGAAGAAGACCCTCGGGGGGTGAACACGGGTACGGGACGCACGGTCGGCGCCGTCCGCTTCGCACGACGGCGCCGACCGGCCCCGTGCCGCGGGACCCGCCGGCGAGGCCGTACCCGGGCGCACGAGCGTGGCGGACGGGGTGCACGAAGCGCTGCACCGCACGACGCGAGGGAACCACGCCGGCTCCGCGGACGCCTGAGCCCCGTCCGGGAAGCCCGCGGGCGGGCTCAGCCGACCGGCCACCCGGCCACCCGGCTCCTGGGCGGGTGCGGCTCCAGGGGCTGGACGTGTCCGTTGTGGATGACACCCCGCCAAGCGCCGCATTCCTGCCCGAGCCCTTCGATGAACTCCTTGAAGCGGCCGAGTTCCGCCCGGACCGTACGGGACGTCGCCCCGGCTCGGGCCAGGACGCGGCCCTTGACTCCCTGCGGCTCGAAACGCATGCGCAGGACGACCTCGGTACGGTCCGGGGTCAGCCTCCGGAACGACACCTCGCCCCGATGACCGGCCCACCGGTCGAGGCAGCGCCACGCGACCAGCGAGTCGGGCCGCTGCTCCACGATCTCCGTCGTGAACTCGCGGTGCACCGGGCCGACCCCGATCACCCAGCGCATGAGATTGGGCCGGAGCTGCTCGACCTCCTTCACCGAGGACATGAAGCGGGGGAAGGTCTTGAACTGCGTCCACTGGTTGTAGGCGGTGTGCAAGGGAACCGCGACTTCGATCGACTCTTCAACGGAATTCATGGCTGCTGCACGCATGGCCCCGCCTGTCGTCGGGCGCTGCTGTCGTCGGCACTGCTGTCCTCAGTGTCGCCGCCCACCCGCCGATCCGCCACCACACGGCCCCGTGCATCCCCCACGGCGCCCACCCGTGCGCTCCCGCCCCGCACGGGCGGTCGGCGCGAGCCGATGGACCGCACGCGGGACGGCCACGAGGCCGCGGTCGGGGAAACGGAGTGTGACGACCGCCGACGGAAGATCATGTGGCGCCCCCCGGACAGGGGCGCGAGACTGGGAAAACCCGACGGTCCGGTGAGAGGAAGTCCGATGCCGAAGCGGCCCGACGACGGTTCCAAGGACCCGCTCACCGTGACACCGCCCAAGACGTGGGCGGCGGGAGTGCCGGCGGTGGCGCACGCGCTGGAGTACTCCCTCGAGCAGACCTCCCCCCTGCGAACCGGGGAGACGCTGCTGACGATGAACCAGGTGGACGGCATCGACTGTCCCGGCTGCGCCTGGGCCGACCCGTCCCCGGGGCACCGGCACCGCAACGAGTACTGCGAGAACGGCGCCAAGCACATCAACGACGAGGCGACCACGCGGCGCATCACCTCCGACTTCTTCCGCCGGTACCCGGTCTCCGACCTCGCCCGGCGATCCGACCTGTGGCTGAACCAGCAGGGGCGGCTCACGGAACCGATGGTCAAGCGGCCCGGCTCCGACACCTACGAGCCGATCAGCTGGAACGACGCACTCGGACTGCTCTCCTCGGAGCTCACCGCCCTCGACTCACCCGACGAGGCCGTCTTCTACACCTCGGGCAGGGCCAGCAACGAGGCCGCCTTCGTGCTGCAGCTCTTCGCCAGGGCGTTCGGCACCAACAACCTGCCCGACTGCAGCAACATGTGTCACGAGTCCAGTGGCTTCGCTCTGCACGAGACCCTGGGCACCGGCAAGGGCACGGTCAGCCTGGAGGACATCCACCACGCCGACCTGATCTTCCTGGTGGGCCAGAACCCCGGGTCGAACCACCCCCGGCAGCTCTCCGCGCTGGAACAGGCCAAACGGAACGGCGCCCGTGTCATCGCGGTGAATCCGCTGCCCGAGGCCGGACTGCTGCGGTTCAAGAACCCGCAGAAGGCGCGCGGGGTGATCGGGAACGGCACCCGGATCGCCGACCGGTTCCTGCACATCCGCGGCGGCGGGGACCTGGCCCTGTTCCAGGGCCTGAACCGGCTGCTGCTGGAGGCCGAGGACGCCCGGCCCGGCCGCGTACTGGACCACGACTTCATCCGCGCGCACACCGACGGGTTCGAGGACTTCTCGCGGCACGCCCGCACCGTCGAGTGGGACGACATCCTCACGGCGACCGGTCTGACCCGCGAAGAGATCGAACAGGCCCGGGACGAGGTGCTGCGCAGCGAGCGCGTCATCGTCTGCTGGGCCATGGGACTGACCCAGCACAAGCACGCCGTTCCCACCATCCGGGAGATCGTGAACTTCCTGATGCTGCGCGGAAACCTCGGCAGAGCGGGCGCCGGAGCCTGCCCCGTGCGCGGACACAGCAACGTACAGGGAGACCGGACGATGGGCATCTGGGAGCAGATGCCGGACTCCTTCCTGGACGCGCTGCGGCAGGAGTTCGGCTTCGACCCGCCGCGCGCCCACGGGCTGGACTCGGTGAACGCGATCAGGGCGATGCGCGAGGGCCGGATCAAGTTCTTCCTCTCCCTCGCCGGCAACTTCGTCCGGGCCGCACCGGACAGCGCGGTCACCGAGGAGGCCCTGCGCTCGTGCCGCCTGACCGCCCACATCTCCACCAAGCTCAACCGGTCGCACACCGTGTGCGGCCGCACCGCGCTGATCCTGCCGACACTGGGCCGCACCGAACGGGACTTCCAGGCCGGCGGCGAGCAGTTCGTCACCGTGGAGAACTCGATGAGCGAGGTGCACACCTCGCGCGGACGGCTGAAGCCGGCCTCCCCCGTCCTGCTCAGCGAGGTCGCCATCCTGTGCCGGCTCGCCCGCCGTACGCTCGACGGCACGGGGAACATCCCGTGGGACGCGTTCGAGGCCGACTACGGGGAGATCCGGGACCGTGTCTCCCGCATCGTCCCGGGACTGCACGACTTCAACCGGCGCGTGGTGCGCCCCGGCGGCATCAGGCTGCCCAACACGGTCAACGAGGGCGTGTTCCGGACACCGGTCGGCAAGGCACGGTTCACCTGCAACGCCTGGGACATGCCGCGGGTCCCCGAGGGGCACCTGCTGTTGCAGACCCTGCGCTCGCACGACCAGTGGAACACCGTCCCCTACACGTCCGACGACCGCTACCGCGGCATCCGCGGCAGCCGCAGGGTCGTCCTCGTCAACCGGGCGGACCTGACCGGACTGGGCCTGGTCGACGGTGACCACGTCGACCTGGTCAGCGTGTGGACGGACGGCACCGAGCGGCGCGCCGAGGACTTCCTGGTCGTCGCGTACCCGACCAAGCGCGGTTCCGCCGCCGCGTACTACCCCGAGACCAACGTCCTGGTGCCGCTCGACAGCGTGGCGGAAACCAGCAACCAGCCCACCTACAAGGGCGTCGTCGTCCGCCTGCAGCCCATCCACGCCCGGCCCGTCCCGGCATTGGGCTGAGGGCGACCGGTACGGCCGTCGACGTGGTGCGGCTCCACCGCGACACCGGGACGCGTTCGGCCGCGACCCGGACGCCGGCGGCCGCAGCCGCTACTTGATCAGGGCGTTGGCCACGATGATCATCAGGCCGATCAGCATGTCGGCGGCTCCGGCGCGGAGCGAGGCCATCCACCCGCGGCCCGCACCGCGCGCGGTCCACGCTCCCCAACCGGCGAGCAGCAGGGTGTTGAGCACCAGTGCGGTGTTCACCGCCTCGGTCTCCGTCCACCAAGAGGGCACCGCGGTCAGCAGCAGCACGACGGTGGGAGCGGCCGCCGCGACGACCGGCCACTCGGCGAGCATGGCGCGCAGTCCGACTCCGGCACCGCTGCGGTCCGACGACAGCCGGTGCGCGACGACGTGGGCATAGCCGTGGGCGGCCGCGGAGGCGAGGGCGGTGAGCAGGACCCACAGCGCGTCCGACCCGGGGTCGGCCGCCTCGCCGGGAGAGTTGAGCGCGGCCGCCAGCGCACTGGCCAGGACGAGCCCGTAGACGCCGCTGAACAGTGTTGTTTCCGCCGGTCGCCGGCCCGGTGCCTGCCGCGGGGCAGTCGGCCGGGGGAGACGGTGGGCACCGTGGGACATCGCTACCGCCTCCGCCGGGAGGGTACGGAAGGGGGCGGCAAGGCACGCACCGGGAGATCGGGACCCGGCTGTGCGCATGAGTCGCAGCCTGACGCGACTTCTGTTTCTGTGACGCGGACGAGCAGCGCCTTCTCCCGAAGCCTTCTCCTGGAGCCAGCGCCCTCCGCCTGACCTGCGGGACACCGAGCGTGCCGTGGATCGGACCGTGACAGGACCGTTGTTTTCACGAAATACAACTATTCCATCCGCTCGGGCGGTGCACGGGCCGAGCGGCCGACCGCGTCCCGCCCGCGCCGCTCGAGAAGTCGTCGCCGCGGGTCCGGTGGGACCGGTACCCGTCGCGGCGAGCCCGGCGGGCCGCGAGAACACGGCGTCGAACGCTCCGCCGTACGTGCCGTCGGCCGGCGTCACCGCCCGTCGGCCGGGGTCTTCGTCCGCTGCCCGCGGGCCGCCATCACCGCGTAGACCGGCACGCCCGCGAACAGGAACAGCACGCCCTGGTAGACGGCCACGTATCCGGCGCCCGCGACCAGCCACAGCGAGAACCCGACCGCGATCGACGCGATCACGGCGTCGCGCACCAGCCGCGCGCGGTCGATCCGGTCGCGGCGCCCGGAGGCGAGGTGGAACAGTTGTGCGGCGGTGGCCAGCAGATACGGCACGGTCGCGGTGAACGTGGTGACGAGGACCAGGACCTCGAACACCTTCGCCGTGCCCGAGGTGTAGTTGTAGACGGTCAGGAGCGAGGCGAGGGCGACGGTGACGCCGACGCCGACCGTGGGCACCCCCCGCCGCCTGCGCGCGAACGCGGCGGGGAACAGTCCGTCCCTCGCCGCCGCGTACGGGGTCTGGGCGCTGAGCAGCGTCCAGCCGTTGAGGCAGCCGGTCATCGACACGAGCGCGGCGAGCGCCACGGCCCAGCCGCCCCAGGCGCCGCCGAACATGGCGTCGACGGCGTCCGAGAAGGGCGCGGTGGAGTCGACCAGGCGGTCGTGGGCGACCGTGCCGAAGACGGAGAGCGTGCCCAGCAGGTAGACGAGCGCCGCACCCGTGGTGCCGATGACGGTGGCGCGTCCCACGGTCCGCCGGGGGTTCTCCACCTCGCCCGCGCTGACGGCGGCGGACTCCACGCCGAGGTAGGAGAAGAGCAGGATCGCGGCCGAGGCGGAGACCGCGCCGATGGCGCTGCCGCCGCCGGCGTGGAAGGGACCGAGGTTGTCCGGGTCGAAGAAGAACAGTCCGCCGACGGCGACGAGCAGCAGCGGCGCGAACTTCAGCACGGTGGACACCAGCTGCACGGCGCCGACGTAGCGGGTGCCGGCGAAGTTGGCGAGCGCGGGCAGCCACTGCAGGACGAGGGCGGCGAGGCAGGCGGTCCAGCGGTGGTCGTTCACCGGGATCAGCACGTCGAGGTAGCCGACGGCGGCGACGGCGAGTGCCGCGTTGGACACCCAGGTGGTGATCCAGTACGCCCAGGCGGCGAGGAAGCCGGCGAAGTCGCCGAAGGCCTCACGGGCGTAGACGTACGGGCCGCCGGTGCGCGGGTCCCGTTCGGCGAGTCGGCCGAAGACCAGGGCGAGGGCGATGGCGCCGACGGTCAGGAGACCGAAGGCGAGCAGGCTGATCGTGCCGTACGGGGCGACGGAGGCC
>NZ_MSGP01000469.1 GCF_002078235.1 Streptomyces viridosporus | reverse complement strand
GTCTGCGGGATGGGGGGCGGGGAGGGGGAGGCGGCCGGTTCCGGTCCCGGTCGCGGAGGACTCACTGACCCGCCAGGCCGGTGTGGGCGACACCCGCCACGATCTGGCGCTGGAAGAAGACGAAGACGACGATCAGCGGCAGGCCCGCCATGAGGCCGCCGGCCATGAGCTGGGCCCACTGGATGCCGTAGGAGTTCATGACGGTCGCGATGCCGTTCGGCATGGTCATCAGGTCGGGGTTGTTGGTGACCATGTACGGCCACAGGAAGTTGTTCCACGAGCTGATGAAGGTGAAGATGCCGACCGCCGCGAGCGAGGGGCGCGACAGCGGCAGGACGATCGTGAAGAAGACGCGCCAGCGGCCCGCGCCGTCGATGAAGGCGGCCTCCTCCAGCTCGCGCGGGATGCCCTGGAAGAACTTGTAGAGGATGTAGACCATCGCGGCGGGCGCGCACTGCGGCAGGATCATGCCCCAGTACGTGTCCACCATCCCCAACTGCTGGACGGTGGTGAAGAGGGGGACGCCGAGCACGGCCGGGGAGACCATGAGTCCCGCCATCACCACGCCCAGCAGGACGCCCTTGCCCCGGAACTCGGTGCGGGCGAAGCCGTATCCGGCCAGCGCGCTCACCAGCAGCACGACGGCGGTGACGCAGACGGAGACGACGAGGGAGTTCACGAACCAGTTGGTGAGGTTGCCGGTCTCGAGGACGGCCGTCCACGCCTGGCCGGTCCAGTCCTCGGGCAGCCAGTGCGGCGGCACCTCGACGGCCTCGGTCTCCGACTTCCACGAGGTGAACAGCGCCCAGGCCAGCGGGGCCAGGAAGACCGCGGAGACGGCCGTGCCGAGGAGGGTGAGCACGATCTGGCCGGTCGTCCAGGTCGTGCGGGGCCCGACCCGTGTCCGCGGTGCGGCGGTGGTCATCGGCCGCCCTCCTCACGGTTGCGCAGCAGCCACATCCGGGCGAGGGCGACGGCCGCGATGATCACGAAGAAGATGATGGAGATCGCGGAGGCGTAGCCCACGCGGTAACCGGTGAAGCCCTGTTCGAGGGTGTACTGCACGAAGGTGCGGGTCGACTCCTCCGGCCCCGGCCCGAAGTCCTGCATCACGACGGCCTGGTCGAAGACCTGGAGCGAGGCGAGGACCTGCAGGGCGACGACCAGCCCGGTGATGTGGCGCAGCATCGGCAGCGTGATGCGGACCGTGCGGTGCCAGGCGTTCGCGCCGTCCAGCTCGGCGGCCTCGTAGAGGTGTTCCGGGATGCCCTGGAGCGCGGCGAGGTAGAGCAGGAAGCTGAAGCCGACCGTCCACCACAGGGTGGTGATGACGATCGCGAGCATCGCGTACGACTTGTCGGTCAGCCACGGCGTCTCGATGCCGAGGACGTGGTTGACCATGCCCGTGCCGGGGTTGAACAGCCACTGCCACAGGTTGGCGGCGACGGTGGACGGCAGCAGGAACGGCATGAAGAAGCACAGCCGCCACAGCCACTTCCCGCGCTCGATGTGGTGGGCCAGCATCGCGAGCAGGAAGGCGAGGACCGTGATGCAGGGCACCACGAGCAGCGTGAAGTAGGCGCTGTGGCCGAGCGCGTCCCACATCAGCGGGTCGTCCAGGGCCTCGCGGTAGTTGTCGAGGCCGACGAAGCTCGTGCCCTCGCCGGAGATGTTGGCGTCCGTGAGGCTCAGGTAGAGGCCGCGCACCAGCGGCCAGATCACGAAGAGCGCGAACAGCACGAGGAACGGGGCCACGAACCAGCCGCCGTGCTGGAAGCCCGGTCCGCGGCGGACGCCGGCGCCGGCGGCGGTGGCGGTCCTCACGCGGGCCGGGCGGATGGCGGTCTCGGCACCGGTCGTCGTCATGCGGCCGCACCCCCCTGCGCGGCGGTGCGGCCGTCCATGGGGTTCTTCGTGGCGAGGAGCCGGCCGAGCGTGTTCCTCATCCGGCGGGCGGCGGTCCGGGGATCGGCGGAGCCCGTCGTGGAGGAGACGACGATCGGGCCGACGCGCTGGGCGAGGATGCCGGTGGAGCCGGCGAACCACACCTTCGGTTCGGTGGCCTGGTGGTCCATCGCCGAGACGTACTCGCTCTGCGGGTCCAGCTTCCGGTACGCGGCCGAGGACAGGGTCGGCGTGTAGGCGGGGATGTGTCCGCCGGCGGCCCACTGCCGGGCGTGCCGGACGACGTGGGCGGCGAGCCGGTGGGCGGCCTCGTTGGTGGCGCCGCCGCGGTCGGACTGGTGCGGCAGGACGAAGGCGTGCGACTCGGCGTGGGTGGCCGGCCGGCCGAAGACGGGCGGCAGCGGGGTCGCGCCGTAGTCGACCTCCGCGCCGTCGAAGACCGGCACCGACCAGTTGCCCTCCCAGACGAAGGGGGCGCCGTTGATGAACTGTTCGGCGCCCGCGCCGCCCCCGAAGCCCGGGTCGGCGTACCCGTCGGTGACGTGCCGGCGCAGGAACCGCAGGACCTGGACGGCCTTGTCGGTGTCGAAGGTGACCTCGGTGCGGGTGTCGTCGAACCAGGTGCCGCCGAGCTGGGTGTAGAAGGCGACGAAGAACCACCACTGGAAGTTCTGGTCGTTGTGCCACAGGCCGATGGTCTGCAGCCCCTTCCCGGTGGCCCGCCTGGCCTCCTCCAGCAGGGCGAACCACTCGTCGGTCGACGTCACGGGCACCATCCGCCCGTCGGCACCGAGCAGGCCCGCCTTCTTCAGCACGTCCCTGCGGTAGAAGCAGAGCTGGACGTGGATGTCGAGCGGGAGGGCGTAGAGCCTGCCGTCGACGACGGCGCGCTTCCACAGGTCGGGGTTGAAGTCCGCTTCCCGCACGCCGTACTCGGCGAGCCGGCCGACGTCCCAGGGGGCCAGGAGGCGGCCGGGCGAGAAGCCGGTGACGCGGCCCAGGTGCATGACGCCGAGGTCCGGGGCGCGGTTGCCCGCCGCCGCCATGGCGAGCTTGGTGTAGAAGGGGCTGCCCCACTGGAGGGTGGAGTCCTTCACCTCGATGCCGGGGTTGGCCTCGCGGAAGGAGTCCAGCATCGCGATCATGTTGTAGCCGTCGCCACCGCTGAAGAGGTTCCAGTAGCGCACACGGGTGTCCGCTCCGGAGGCGAGTGCGTCGGCCCCGGTCCCGAGCGCCGCGAAGCCCAAGCTCCCGGCGACCGTCAACCCGCCTAATCCGGCGAGGAGTTGCCTGCGATCCAGGCCAGGTCGTCCCATGCCTGCCCCATCTGCTCGTATGGATGCCCATCAAGAGATTGTTCGACATGTCGAATGGTGCCCGTAACTTCGAACGGGACCGTAGGTGTCGAGCGCGGCCGCGTCAATGCTTCGGACAAGAACTCGGGGCAGGACTTTCCGCGCGTCCCCGCGTCTCCCCGAGGCGCCCACCCCGGGACGCGC
>NZ_MSGP01000468.1 GCF_002078235.1 Streptomyces viridosporus | reverse complement strand
GCCAGGTCCCCGGCCGGGGACGGGGTGAGCCCGATCCGGTGCAGCCGGGCCGCGGCGCCCAGCGCCACCGCCGACGGCAGCTCCATGCGGCGGATCCCGCTGAGCTCCTCGACCTCCTCCTGTTCCAGCCATCCGTCGCAGCCGACGGCCAGCTCCCCGTCGACCTTCTCCAGCACGGCGTACTCCAGGGCGCTGCACAGATCATCGACGTGGCAGAACTGCCACGCGGGCCGCGATCCGGCCACCACGAGCAGCCGGGGCGACTCGAAATACCTGGTCAGCGCGGTGTCGGTGCCTCCCACCAGCACGGCGGGGCGGACGACGGTGACGTTGAGCCCGGGGTGCGCCCGCGGCGCCCGGCGCGCGAGCCGCTCGATCTCGAGGAGGTCGCCGACGCCCGTGGCCTCCGCCGTGGCCCGCAGTTCCGCGTCCTCGGACAGCGGCAGCTCGTTGTCGGGCAGCGCCCCGTAGACCATCGTCGAGGTGCACAGCACCACGCGGTGCACCCCGGCCGCCGCGGCGGCCGTCAGGACGGTCTGCGTCCCCCGTACGTTGTAGGCCGTACGGGCGGCGGCGTCGGTCTCCAGGTCGAGGTCGAGCGCCAGGTGCACCACCGCATCGGCACCGCGCAGCTTGTCCGCGATGGCCGGGTCCCGGACGTCCAGGATGTGCCACTGGGCCTCGGTGCACTCACCGCGCCGCTCGTCGATGGCGACGACCCGCTTGACCTCCTCCGAGGCGGCGAGCCGCCCGGTGAGCAGCGCGCCGACGCCGGACGCGGCACCGGTGACCGCTACGACGGGCCCGCGCGCGGCAGGCGTCCGGCCTGCGCGGAGCGCCGTCGTCGAGGGGTGGTGGTCGGGCGACGGACGGACTGACTTGTTTCGCGCTGCGCGAACCTGTGGATCTGGGGAACTCACCGGGCGTCTCCAGCGGTTGTCTTCAGTACGAGCGCAAGTCACGCGTGCGTACCAGGTGGCATCCATCCTGCCGCAGGCCCTCTGTCGGCGAAGCACCGAGGCTCGAACGGCTTCAGGTGTCTACGCTGGGTGGTGTTGTCGGGCAGCCGTGCCGCCGGAAAGAACCGGCGGCCCTATCAGCCGAGGAATCCCGTGAGTGACACCCCATTCGGATTCGGCCTTCCGCCGGAGGAGCCGGACGACGGCGACGAGGGCAAGAAGAAGGACCCGCAGAGCGGCGGTGGTCAGGGCCCGGCCAACCCGTTCGGTTTCGGCGTGCCCGGAGCCGGAGGCTTTGGCGCCCCGGGCGCGGACAATCCGTTCGCCGCGATGTTCGGGTCGCTGAACCCCACCGACCTGGGCGCCGCGTTCCAGCAGCTCGGCCAGATGCTCTCCTACGAGGGCGGTCCGGTGAACTGGGACATGGCCAAGCAGATCGCACGCCAGACCGTCTCCCAGGGCACCCCGGGCGGTTCGAAGGACGCGAGCGTGGGCCCCGCCGACCGCAAGGCCGTCGAGGACGCCGTCCGCCTGGCCGACCTGTGGCTGGACGACGCCACCTCCCTGCCGTCGGGTGCGCACACCGCCGTGGCCTGGAGCCGCGCGGAGTGGGTCGAGGCGACCCTCCCGGCCTGGCAGGAGTTGGTCGACCCGGTCGCCGAGCGCGTCGGGAACGCCATGGGCGACGTCCTGCCCGAGGAGATGCAGGCCATGGCCGGCCCGCTGATCGGCATGATGCGCTCCATGGGCGGCGCCATGTTCGGCACGCAGATCGGGCAGGCCGTCGGCGTGCTGGCCGGTGAGGTCGTCGGATCGTCCGACATCGGCCTGCCCCTCGGGCCGGCCGGGCGGGCGGCGCTGCTCCCGCTGAACATCGAGACGTTCGGCAAGGACCTGGGCGTCTCCCAGGAGGAGGTGCGGCTGTACCTCGCCCTGCGCGAGGCCGCCCACCAGCGCCTGTTCGCACACGTCCCGTGGCTGCGCTCGCACCTGTTCGGCGCGGTCGACGGCTACGCGCGCGGGATCAAGGTCGACACGGCCAAGCTGGAGGACGTGGTCGGCCAGTTCGACCCGCAGAACCCCGAGCAGTTGCAGGAGGCCCTCCAGCAGGGCATGTTCCAGCCGGAGGACACGCCGGAGCAGAAGGCCGCCCTGGCCCGTCTGGAGACGGCGCTGGCGCTCGTCGAGGGCTGGGTGGACGCGGTGGTGCACGCGGCGGCGAAGCCCCGGCTCTCGTCGGCCGACGCGCTGCGCGAGACGCTGCGCCGCCGCCGCGCCTCGGGCGGCCCGGCGGAGCAGACGTTCGCCACGCTGATCGGTCTGGAGCTGCGCCCGCGCCGGCTGCGCGACGCCTCGCGCCTGTGGGCCTCGCTCACCGACGCGCGCGGTGTCGACGGCCGGGACGCCCTGTGGGCCCACCCCGACATGCTGCCCACGGCCACCGACCTGGACGACCCGGACGGCTTCGTGCACCGCGAGCAGATCGACTTCTCCGAGCTGGACAAGATGCTCGGCGAGGCGGCCGGCAAGCCCGACCTCAGGAAGAAGGACGAGGGCGAGGACCAGGGCCGGGACGGCGGCAAGGGCGGGGGCGACGGCACCGAGTGAGCCTGTACGACGACGCGGTCCTCGTGCTCAAGGGGTACGAGGACCAGCCCGAACTGCGCCAGGCCTACCTGGACCACCTCGCGGCGCATCCGGACGGCATGTGGAAGGCCTGCCACGCGGGCCACGTCACGGCGAGCGCCCTGGTGGTCGACCCCGAGCGCGGCCGCGTCCTGCTCACCCTGCACCGGAAGCTGCGCATGTGGCTGCAGATGGGCGGGCACTGCGAGCCGGGTGACGCCTCGCTCGCGGCGGCGGCCCTGCGGGAGGCCACGGAGGAGTCCGGCATCGCGGGCCTGACGCTCCTCCCGGGCGGGCCGGTGCGCCTGGACCGGCATCCGATCCCGCCGCCCTGCCACTGGCACTTCGACGTCCAGTACGCGGCCCTGGCCGCGCCGGACGCCGCGCACGCGATCAGCGACGAGTCGCTCGACCTGCGCTGGTTCCCGTACGACGAGGTCGCGGAGGTGGCCGACGCCTCGGTCCTCCGTCTGGTCGAGGCGACCCGGAGGCGACTGGCCGCCTGACGCACGGGTGAGGGGGCGACCGCCCGGGCGGTCGCCCCCTCACCCGTGTCGTCCCGGCCGGTCAGCTCCAGACGTTGCCCTGGTTCTGGCCGCGGGCCCCCTGCTGTCCCATGCCGTACTGCGCGGCGAGACCCGAGCCGAGCTGGGCGTTCTGCGGCGGCAGCAGCTCGCTGGGCTGGACCAGCACGAAGCCGCTGCCCATGAAGCTGAGCTCCCAGCCCTCACCGGTGCTGCCGCGGCGCCGCCACACCCCGGAGGAGTGCGTCTGGGCCTGCATCTGCACGCGCAGCGCGGTGGACCAGGCGACGATCGCGTCGGCGTCGCAGTTGACGTACTTGTCCGGCGTCACCTGCATCAGCAGCGGCATGCCGGAGGTCATCAGGGCGACCTTGCCCCGGCCGGTGATGTTGAGCTGGTACTTCCCGGAACCGGAGATGCCGTACAGGCTGTCGACGGCGAGGACCTCGTGGTGCAGCGAGGAGTCCATCGCGAGCACGTAGTCGCTGTCGACCGTCAGCCCTTCCTGGTCCACCTCCATGAGGTGGATGTGCTGGGCGAGGTTGGCGAGGTAGACCGTGCCCTGCCCGTGGCAGCGCATGAGGTCGAGGCCCTCGCCGGTGTACGCACGCGTGCGCGACTGGCCGTTGCTCTGGAACTCGGCGTCGAACTCGACCATGCCCTGGTAGGCGACCATGGACCCCTTGCGGGCCAGGATGTCGTCGTGGCCCTCCAGAGCGATCCGGAGCATCTGCTTGTTCTGCAGGCTCCAGCGCTCCTGGGTCTGCTGGTCGTGGTAGGCGAAAAGCGGGCTCTGCATGGTGTGGTTGCTCCCCCTCAGCCCCGGACCCGGAGACGGTCGGTGCTGTCCTCACTGGGCTGGACGACGACGATGCCCTGACCGGAGAAGGCCATCTGGAAGGCCTCGCCGCTGCCGCGGCCGATCAGCGACTGGGCGCGGAAGCTGCGCTTGCCCTTCACCTTGAGGTTCGGGGACCAGGCGACCAGGGCGTCCGGGTCGACGTACGTCTCGTCCTCGCCCCCGCCGCAGTCGACGACGATCGGCTTGCCCCGGGAGGTCAGCGCGACCCAGCCCTGTCCGGAGATCCTGGTGTTCCACAGGCCCTGCCCGGCGAACTTCGCCAGGCCCTTGACCCGCTCCACGCCCCATGTCAGGTGCGCGTCGAAGGCGAGCAGGTTGGTGGCGTTGACGGAGAGGCCGTCGCCGTTGAGGTTGATCACGACGACGTCGGCACCGTAGTCGGCCAGGTAGAGCAGGCCGTCGCCGGAGCACTTCATCAGGGGTGCGCCCTCGCCGGTCAGCCAGTCCTTGGCGATCTGGCGCACGGCCGGCGGGTTGGGCTCGTACTGGACGAATCCTTCGTAGGCGACCATCGACCCCACGCGCGCGAAGAGGTCGTTCCCGGTCTGCATGGCGACCTTCAGCATGTGGTTGCCGTGGTTCTCCATGCGGGCGGTGACGGGGGCGGGGGCGAAGCCCGCGAGCGGCTGGTTCATGACGGGCTCCCTTTAGATCTCGTACGGCTGGACGACGATGAAGTTGCCGGGCGCCCCCCGGAACTGGAGGTTGACGCTCTCTCCCGTGTCGCCGGGGTAGGAGTTGCGGCGCATCCGCACCTGGCTGGAGACGACCACCTGGGAGGCGGCCGACCAGGCGACCACCGCGTTGCAGTCGGCGAACGTGGTGGGTGTGACCGGCAGCACCACGGGCACGCCGTGCGTCTTCACGACGATGGTGCCGGTCCCCTGGAACTGCATCGTGAACAGCGCGCCGCCGGGGATGCCGTGCCCCTCGATGCGGCGGACCTCGTGCTGCAGGCTCTCGTCGAAGGCCAGGACGTTCTCGGCGGAGACGCACACGGCGTCGCCCTGGAGCTCGATCGGGTGCAGCATCGTGGCGTCCTCGGCGAAGAACACCTGGCCCTGGCCGGTGCAGCGCATCAGCTGCATCTCCTGGCCGGTGGCGTTGCCCACGATGCGGCCGGTGAAGCCGGCGCCCTTGTAGCTGAAGTCGACCTTGCCCTGGTAGAGCACCATGCTGCCCTGCCGGGCCAGGACGGCCTGCCCGCCGATGCCGAGGTCGGCACGGACGAGCTTCTTGTTCTGCAGGGTCCAGCGCTGACCGGTGGGCGTCTCCTTGAACTGCTGGAGCGCGCCGAGCACGCCCGCGCCCTGCGGGGCCGCGCCCTGAGGGGCGCCCTGCGGCGCTCCGTAGGGGGCCGGCTGTCCCGGCTGTCCCGGGAAGTGTCCGGGTGGCGTCGGCTGTCCGTAGCCCGGG
>NZ_MSGP01000467.1 GCF_002078235.1 Streptomyces viridosporus | reverse complement strand
AGCGCGCCGGCGCGCTGCGGTACCAGGTCGATCAGTGCCTCACCGGCCACGACGATCACGAGGGGTTCCTTTCGGACTGCACGGGCTGCACGGGCTGCACGGGCTGCACGGGCTGCCCGGACTGCACGGGCTGCATGGACTGTGCGGGTTGCGCGGACTGCGCGGACTGCCGGGACGTGCGGCGGGGGTCGGCGCGCCCGGACTCCGGCCGGTCCGGGCAGCCGCAGGAGGTGCGGTGCACGAAGGCGCACGGGAGCCGCACCGTCCGCGCGGGCCGCTCCGGCGCGGCGAGGCGGTCCAGGAGCACCTGGACGGCACGGGCGCCGATGTCCCTGCTGGGCTGGGCGATCGCGGTGAGCCGGGGCGAGAACAGGTCCGCCCAGGCGAAGTCGTCGAAACAGCACAGCGCGATGTCCTCGGGCACGGACAACCCGTGCGCCCGCAGGGCACGCAGCGCGCCGATCGTCATGGTGTTGTTGGCGGTGACCAGCGCGGTGGGAGGCGGTCCGAGGGACAGCAGGGCGGCGGTGGCCCGCTCGGCACCGGCCGACGCGGAGTCGCCGTGCGCCAGGAGCCGCTCGTCGTACGGCAGCCCGGCGGCCGCCAGACCGTGCCGGTACCCGGCGATCCGCTCGGCGGTGGTACTGAGCCCCGGCAGCCCGGCGACCAGGGCGATCCTGCGGTGGCCGAGCTCGGCGAGGTGGGTGACCAGCCGGGCCGTCGGACCGGTGTTCTCGGCGCAGACCTGGTCGAAGCGCGCGTCCCCGTCCTGTGGGGCGTCGACCACCCGGTCCAGGAACACGGCCGGCACCCGGTGCCGCCCGAGGTAGGCGAGGAGCCCGTCCGGCTGCGCGGAGGGCGCGGCGATCACGCCCTCCACCCGGCGCTCGTGCAGCAGTTGGACGACCTTGCGCTCGTGCTCCGGATCGTCGTGCGGGTCGGCGATGAGCAGGCTGTAACCGTGCTCCAGGGCCTTGGCCTCGACGCCCTGGAGGATCTCGGTGAAGTACGGGTTGCTGATCGCCGACACCGCCAGCCCGATCGACCGGGTGCGGGAGGTCACCAGGGAGCGGGCCAGGGTGTTCGGGGTGTAGCCGAGCTCCTCGACGGCGTCCAGCACCGCCCGGCGGGTGTGCGGGAGCACCGGCCGGGTGCCGTTCAGGACGTGCGAGACGGTCGCGACCGAGACACCGGCGCTCCGTGCCACGTCCGCCATCGTCGCCATCGTGTGCTCTCCCTCCGGCGCCCCGCGCGTCACTTCCGAGTCGGGAAGGTATCCCATCCGACGGCGGGCGTAAACGCTTGCGCAAGCGTTTACGCGAACGCTTGCGCGAGCCGGTGCACGCGTGCCCGCGCGCACCGTGGGCGCGGGCACCCGCCCTCGGTCGCCACGACCGCCCCGGGTATCGTCCCGGGTACTGCCGTTCGACCCGTGGAGCACCGTATGTCCGCCCGACCCGCCGCGAGCCGCCGCACCGTTCTGCGAGGCGTGGCTCTCACCCCCGTCGCCGGACTGGGGCTCACCGCCTGCGGAAAGGTCGAGGACGCCCCTTTGGGACTGACCGGGCCCGTCGAGCTCGGCCCCGAGAGCGAGGTGGCCAAGGGCGGCGCGAAGCTGTACCAGGACCACAAGGTCGTGGTCAGCCGGGGCGAGGACGGCACCGTCAAGGCCTACAGCTCCCTCTGCACGCACGCGGGGTGCCCCGTCAACAAGCTGGAGGGGACGAAACTGATCTGCCCCTGTCACGGCAGCGAGTTCGACGCCACCACCGGCAAGGCCCTGCGCGAGCCGGCCGTGGCCCCCCTGAAGCCGCTGACCGTCGAGGTGGAGAACGGCACGATGGTCGCCAGGCCGCAGGAGTGACCGGGCCGCGGGCCGGACGGCACCCGGCGTCCCGCCCCGCGGTCACTCCCAGTCCCAGGCGATCCCCACGTATCCCGACCGCACGCGCGGTTCCACCAGGTGCACCGAGCGGTGCCGGCCGCTGAACGCCAGTTCCTGACGGCCCCCGCGCGGGGCCGCGGCGGAGTGCTGGGCGAACCGGTGGCAGCGCACCGGGAGCGCCCCGGCGGTGAAGCACACCTGGAGCGCGTACTGACCCCCCGGGGAGTCTGTCCCGTGCACGTACTCGCGCGAGACCCCGGCCGTGCCGTCCTCGACGGCGTAGCGGAAGAGGAAGGTGTCCCCGGTCCGCAGCCTGGTGTCGAAGAGCAGCTCGGCCGCGAGCACGCCGGTGTCCTGGTGCCGGCGCACGCGTCCGGTGCGGCAGTTCTCCAGGGCGTGCACGGTCATCCGGTCCGGCGCGGAGCCCGGGTCGCCGTGGTGGACGGCGATGAAACGGTCGACGCCGTCCCGGTGCGCGCGCACGATGTGGTGCGACTCGCGCTCCGCCAGCTCGCGGCGTGCGCCGATCCGGACCCGCTCGTGGTGCCCCAGGGTGTGCAGTCCGCCCTCCCGGTGCGCGCCGAGCTCGGCCAGCAGCCGCTCGAGGACGCCCGAGGCCTCGATCAGGGAGCGGTAGGACCGGACCGCGGAGCGCCGGTCCGCCGGCCGTTCGTCCGCCTCGGCGAGCAGCCGGATCAGTGACTCCTCCGGCAGCTGCAGGATCTCCTCCAGCGCCCGCACGGCCCGCAGCGACTCCGGGCGCTGCGGGCGGCGGGCGCCCTGCTGCCAGTAGCTCAGGCTCGTGACGCCGACCCGCACGCCGTAGCGGGACAGATGGTGCTGGACCCGCTGCAGCGGCAGTCCGCGCGCGGCGATCGCGGCCCTCAGGGCGACGTGGAAGGGGCCGCCGCGCAGGGCCGAGTCCAGTTCCGCGGTGGCGACGTCCGCGTGCTGTGTGGCGTGCGGCATGCAGGGGCCTTTCTGTGAATGTCCACAACGGCTGGTCAGACCGTTCGCACGGGGCACTCCGGGACCCGCCCCCGTCGGCACGGCGGAGTCCGCGCATCCGTACGCCGCCGTTCAGGGCCCCGAGTTCCCCCGCATTGAAGCGTGTTGACCAAGCCCCGACAACACCTGATGCCCAACAGGGGCGCACACCTGCCAGGGGCCGTCCCGGCCCGGGGGCCGGGACGGCCCCTGGGGTCCGTACCGGGATGCGGTTTTCGTCCGGAGTGCCGTGGCGGCTCTACGCGCGGTCGGGCCCCTCCCGGTCCTGGAGGAGGCGCAGCCGCTTGGCGCGCACGATGTCGGGATCGCGCGGGTCGAGGGACTCGACGAGCGCGGGCGCCTCGTCCGCGTACCGGCGGGCCCGGGCCGGCCGTCGTGGTTTCTCGATCCGCGTCCGTCGCATCCGACCAGCCCTCCGGCTCGTGACCGTCCGCCGCTCACCCGAGGGGCGGACCCCCCACCTTCCCGTTCCCGGCCGGTGGTAACCCACCCGGGCCACCGGCCCGGGTCCGCGCCCCGCCGGAGTGTCGGCCCCCGACAGTAGGGTGTGAGACATGGCCGACCCCTCCAGCTACCGCCCCAGAGCGGGTGAGATCCCCGACTCGCCGGGGGTCTACCGGTTCCGCGACGAGCACCGCCGGGTGATCTACGTCGGAAAGGCGAAGAGCCTGCGCCAGCGCCTGGCGAACTACTTCCAGGACCTGGCGAACCTCCACCCGCGCACCCGCTCCATGGTCACCACGGCCGCGTCCGTGGAGTGGACGGTGGTGTCCACGGAGGTCGAGGCGCTCCAGCTGGAGTACTCCTGGATCAAGGAGTACGACCCCCGGTTCAACGTCAAGTACCGCGACGACAAGAGCTACCCGTACCTCGCGGTGACGATGAACGAGGAGTTCCCGCGCGTGCAGGTGATGCGCGGCCACAAGAAGAAGGGCGTGAGGTACTTCGGCCCGTACGCGCACGCGTGGGCGATCCGCGACACCGTGGACCTGCTGCTGCGCGTCTTCCCGGTGCGCACCTGCTCGGCCGGCGTGTTCAAGAACGCCGCCCGCACCGGCCGCCCCTGCCTGCTCGGCTACATCGGCAAGTGCTCGGCGCCCTGCGTGGAGCGGATCTCCGCCGAGGACCACCGGGGGCTCGCCGAGGAGTTCTGCGACTTCATGGCCGGCCGCACGGGCACCTACCTGCGCCGTCTGGAGAAGCGGATGGCGCAGGCGGCCGAGGAGATGGAGTACGAGCGGGCGGCCCGCCTGCGCGACGACATCGAGGCCCTGAGGAAGGCCATGGAGAAGAACGCGGTCGTGCTCGCCGACGCGACCGACGCCGACCTCGTCGCGGTCGCCGAGGACGAGCTGGAGGCGGCCGTCCAGATCTTCCACGTCCGCGGCGGACGCGTGCGCGGCCAGCGCGGCTGGGTCACCGACAAGGTGGAGGAGATCACCACCGGCGCCCTCGTCGAGCACGCCCTGCAGCAGCTCTACGGCGAGGAGAGCGGCGACACCGTCCCCCGGGAGGTCCTGGTCCCGGCCCTGCCGGACCCCGTGGAGCCGGTCCAGCAGTGGCTCACCGAGCGGCGCGGCTCGGGCGTCTCCCTGCGGATCCCGCAGCGCGGGGACAAGAAGGCCCTGATGGAGACCGTGCAGCGCAACGCCCAGCAGGCGCTGGCGCTGCACAAGACCAAGCGCGCCTCCGACCTGACCACGCGCTCGCGCGCGCTGGAGGAGATCGCCGACGCCCTCGACCTCGACAGCGCCCCGCTGCGGATCGAGTGCTACGACGTCTCGCACCTCCAGGGCGACGACGTGGTGGCCTCCATGGTCGTCTTCGAGGACGGGCTGGCCCGCAAGAGCGAGTACCGCCGCTTCCAGATCAAGGGTTTCTCGGGGCAGGACGACGTCCGCTCCATGCACGAGGTGGTCACCCGGCGCTTCCGGCGCTACCTCGCCGAGAAGGAGCGGACGGGGGAGTGGACCGACGGGGAGGACGGCGCCGACGGGGGCACGGCCCCCGACGGCCTGGCCGAACCGCCGGCGAGCACCCTCACCGAGGACGACGGCCGCCCCAAGCGCTTCGCCTACCCGCCCCAGCTCGTCGTCGTCGACGGCGGTGCGCCGCAGGTCGCGGCGGCCCGGCGGGCCCTGGACGAGCTCGGCATCGACGACATCGCCGTCTGCGGCCTCGCCAAGCGGCTGGAGGAGGTGTGGCTGCCGGGCGACGACGACCCGGTGGTGCTGCCCCGCACCAGTGAGGGCCTCTACCTGCTCCAGCGGATCCGTGACGAGGCCCACCGCTTCGCGATCACCTACCAGCGCACCAAGCGCGCCAAGCGCTTCCGCTCCGGTCCCCTGGACGACGTGCCGGGCCTCGGCGAGACCCGCAAGCAGGCCCTGATCAAGCATTTCGGGTCGGTCAGGAAGCTGCGATCGGCGACAATCGAGCAGATCTGTGAGGTTCCGGGCATAGGTCGCAAGACGGCCGAGACGGTCGCCGCGGCCCTGGCCGCGGCGGCACCCGCCGCCCCCGCCGTGAACACGGCGACGGGCGAGATCATGGAAGACGTGGAAGAACCCGGCCGGACCGCGGGTTCTCCCGGGGAGCCCGTGCCCGCGGGCGCCCCGGACCGACGACGGGGGCAGGAGACATGAGCGAGCACGAGACAGGGCCCGCGACCCAGCGGGAGCGGGCGCAGCAGGGACCCGGTGAGGGTGGCACCCCCCGGAGCACACGCCAGGACGACGGAGCACAGGTGAGTACGGGCAAGGAAAAGGCCGGGGCGCCCGAGGCGGCCATCCCCGAGCTGGTGATCATCTCCGGCATGTCCGGAGCCGGCCGCTCGACGGCCGCGAAGTGTCTGGAGGACCTCGGCTGGTTCGTCGTGGACAACCTGCCGCCCGCGCTGATCCCCACCATGGTGGAGCTCGGCGCGCGTTCCCAGGGCAACGTGGCGCGGATCGCCGTCGTCGTGGACGTCCGCGGCCGGCGCTTCTTCGACAACCTCCGCGAGTCCCTGGCCGACCTCGACGCCCGGGGCGTCACCCGGCGGATCGTTTTCCTGGAGTCCTCCGACGAGGCCCTGGTGCGACGCTTCGAGTCCGTGCGCCGCCCGCACCCCCTCCAGGGCGACGGCCGCATCGTCGACGGCATCGCCGCCGAGCGGGAGCTGCTGCGCGAGCTGCGCGGCGACGCCGACCTGGTGATCGACACCTCCAGCCTGAACGTGCACGAGCTGCGCGCCAAGATGGACGCCCAGTTCGCCGGCGAGGAGGAGCCCGAGCTGCGGGCCACCGTCATGTCCTTCGGCTTCAAGTACGGCCTCCCGGTCGACGCCGACCTGGTCGTGGACATGCGCTTCCTGCCCAACCCCCACTGGGTCCCGGAGCTGCGCCCGTACACCGGCCTCAACGAGGAGGTGGCGTCGTACGTCCTCAACCAGACCGGTGCCAAGGAGTTCCTCGACCGGTACGCCGAGCTGCTGCGGCTGGTCGCCGCGGGCTACCGCCGTGAGGGCAAGCGCTACGTGACCATCGCCGTCGGCTGCACCGGCGGCAAGCACCGTTCGGTCGCCATGTCGGAGAAGCTCGCCGCCCGGCTCGTCGCCGAGGGCGTGGAGACGGTGGTCGTCCACCGGGACATGGGACGGGAATGACACCACGTACTCCGCGGCTGAGCCGGCTGCGGCGCGCGGTCCCCGAGGGGCGCGCCGGCCGGCCGGCCGAGACCCGCGGCGCGAGACCGCGCCGCCGGGGCACCCAGCCCAAGGTCGTCGCGCTCGGCGGCGGCATGGGGCTGTCCGCCTCGCTCGCCGCGCTGCGCCGGATCACCGGCGACCTCACCGCCGTCGTCACCGTGGCCGACGACGGCGGTTCCAGCGGGCGCCTGCGCGACGAACTGGGCGTGCTGCCGCCCGGCGACCTGCGCAAGGCGCTGGCCGCGCTGTGCGGCGACGACGACTGGGGCCAGACCTGGGCCCGGGTCATCCAGCACCGCTTCCAGTCCAAGGGCGACCTGCACGAGCACGCGGTCGGCAACCTGCTGATCGTCGCCCTGTGGGAGCAGCTCGGCGACCACGTCCAGGCCCTGGACCTGGTGGGCCGGCTGCTCGGCGCGCACGGGCGCGTACTGCCCATGTCCGCGGTGCCGCTGGAGCTCCAGGCCCGCGTCCTGGGGCACGACCCCCGGCGTCCGGAGGACGTGGACACCGTCCGCGGACAGGCGACCGTCGCCCTCACCCCCGGCGAGGTGCAGTCCGTGCACCTCGTGCCCAACGACCCGCCCGCCGTCCCCGAGGCGGTCGAGGCGGTCCTCGACGCGGACTGGGTGGTGCTCGGCCCCGGATCCTGGTTCTCCTCGGTCATCCCGCACCTGCTCGTGCCCGAGCTGCTGGACGCCCTCCTCCAGACCAAGGCGCGCCGGGTGCTCTCCCTGAACCTCGCCCCGCAGCCGGGAGAAACCGAGGGCTTCTCCCCGCAGCGTCATTTGGAGGTTTTGGGACGACACGCCCCTAAACTCGCCCTGGACGTGGTGCTGGCCGACGAGGCCGCCGTGCCCGACCGCGACCTGCTGACCGACGCCGCCGAGCGGTTCGGGGCCGCGGTCGAACTGGCGCCGGTGGCCCGGCCCGACGGAAGCCCCCGGCACGACCCGGAGCTGCTGGCCGCCGCGTACGACCGTATTTTTCGGATGCATGGAAGGATCGGCCCATGGCGATGACGGCAGCGGTGAAGGACGAGATCTCCCGGCTTCCCGTCACCCGGACCTGCTGCAGAAAGGCGGAGGTCTCCGCCGTCCTGCGGTTCGCCGGCGGCCTCCACCTGGTGAGCGGGCGCATCGTGATCGAGGCCGAGCTGGACACCGCGATGGCGGCCCGCCGGCTCAAGCGGGACATCCTGGAGATCTTCGGCCACAGTTCCGAACTGATCGTGATGGCTCCGGGCGGGCTGCGCCGCGGCTCGCGCTACGTCGTGCGCGTGGTCGCGGGCGGCGACCAGCTGGCCCGCCAGACCGGTCTGGTGGACGGCCGGGGCCGCCCGATCCGCGGTTTGCCCCCGCAGGTGGTCTCGGGGGCCACCTGCGACGCCGAGGCGGCCTGGCGCGGGGCGTTCCTGGCGCACGGCTCGCTCACCGAGCCGGGCCGCTCCTCCTCCCTGGAGGTGACCTGCCCCGGCCCCGAGGCCGCGCTCGCCCTGGTCGGCGCCGCCCGCCGCCTGTCGATCGGCGCCAAGGCGCGTGAGGTGCGCGGCGTGGACCGGGTCGTCGTGCGCGACGGCGACGCGATCGGCGCCCTGCTCACCCGGCTCGGCGCCCACGAGTCGGTGCTGGCCTGGGAGGAGCGCCGGATGCGCCGCGAGGTGCGGGCCACGGCGAACCGGCTGGCCAACTTCGACGACGCCAATCTGCGCCGCTCCGCCCGCGCCGCCGTCGCCGCCGGCGCCCGGGTGCAGCGCGCCCTGGAGATCCTCGGCGAGGACGTCCCCGAGCACCTCGCCGCCGCCGGCCGGCTGCGCATGGAGCACAAGCAGGCCTCCCTGGAGGAGCTGGGCGCGCTCGCCGACCCGCCGCTGACCAAGGACGCCGTGGCCGGACGCATCCGCCGGCTGCTGGCCATGGCCGACAAGCGCGCCGCCGACCTCGGCATCCCGGGCACGGAGGCCAACCTCGGCGAGGAGCTCGCCGACAACCTCGTCGGCTGACGAAACGTCAGGAGGCCGGTGCGGGCGCCCACTCGGGTGATCCGCGCCGGCCTTCGCGTGTCGCCGAGGCGCCCTTGACTCGATCATCATGTGTCATGAGCCTGGCATCTGTTCGCCGCCGTGGCGGACCACCTCTGGGGAGGCCGTGGGGTTCATGAGACACAGAGCGGGATCGATCCTCGCCGTCGGCGCGTTCCTGGCCGGCACGGCGGTCCTGGCGCCCGTCGCCCAGGCACGACCGGAGAGCCCCGGGGCTCCCGGCGCGGAGGAGGTCAAGGTCTTCCGCGCCGACGTCACCAGCCGGCAGGTGCCCCTGCTGCTGGAAGCCGGACAGGACGCCCACGAACTCGG
This sequence comes from Streptomyces viridosporus, assembly GCF_002078235.1. GTDB lineage: Bacteria > Actinomycetota > Actinomycetes > Streptomycetales > Streptomycetaceae > Streptomyces > Streptomyces viridosporus. The sequence continues at coordinate 4,263 of NZ_MSGP01000467.1, read as the reverse complement.
CGAGCGGGTCCCCGAGAAGGGCACCGCCACCGTCGAGGTGTACCTCACCGACCGGCAGGCCGCCCGGCTGGAGGAACGGGGCGTCGACCTCACCGAGCACACGCTCTCCGCCCGGGCGGAGAGCCGGGTCGCGGCCGCCGCGGAGGGCGTCTTCCGCCCGTACGGCGGGAAGGGCGGCCTCAAGGAGGAGATCCTCCGCACCGCCCGGAACCACCCCGACCTCACCAAGGTCGTCTCCATCGGCAGGACGATCAGGGGCCAGGACATCCTCGCCCTGAAGCTCACCCGGAAGGCCGGGAAGACGAAGGACGGTTCGAAACCGGCCGTCCTCTACATGTCCAACCAGCACGCGCGCGAGTGGATCACCCCGGAGATGACCCGGCGGCTGATGCACCACTACCTGGACAACTACCGGACGGACCGGCGCGTCAAGAAGATCGTCGACTCCACCGAGCTGTGGTTCGTCCTGTCGGCCAACCCCGACGGCTACGACCACACCTTCGCGAGCGACGCCAACCGCCTGTGGCGCAAGAACCTGCGGGACGTCAACGGCGACGGCGTCATCGGCACCGGCGACGGCGTCGACCTCAACCGCAACTTCCCCTACAAGTGGGGCTACGACGACGAGGGCTCGTCCCCCCACCCCACCAGCCAGACCTACCGCGGCGCGAGCCCCGGCTCCGAGCCCGAGACCAGGGCGATCGACGCCTTCCAGAAGCGGATCGGCTTCACCTACGGCATCAACTACCACTCCGCCGCCGAACTCCTGCTCTACGGGGTCGGCTGGCAGGTGGCCACGCCGACCCCCGACGACGTGCTCTACCGGGCCCTCGCCGGCACGCCCGGGAACTCCGCGATCCCCGGCTACCACCCGCAGCTCTCCTCCGAGCTGTACACCACCAACGGCGAGGCCGACGGCCACGCGGCCAACGTCAACGGCACGGCGATGTTCACGCCCGAGATGTCGACCTGCCAGACGGCCTCGGACGTCGACCCGGACGACGCGTGGCGGCCCGGCGACTGCCGCTCGACCTTCACCTTCCCCGACGACGAGAAGCTGATCCAGCAGGAGTTCGCCAAGAACGTCCCGTTCGCGCTGTCCGTCGCCGAGAGCGCCGCCCACCCCGACCGGCCGTCCTCCGCGGTCGGTTCGGAGGCCGCCGACTTCACCCCGGCCGCGTTCACCACGTCGTACGCCCGCGGCGGCGACCAGGAGGTCTCCGTCGTCGTCCGCAAGGCCGTGCGGGACAAGGAGCTCAAGTACCGCGTCAACGGCGGCCGTACGCACGGCGAGGCGCTGCGGCCCTGGAAGGGCGGCGAGCGGTTCGGCGGCGAGGACAACCTCCACTTCGACGAGTACCGGGCCGGGGTCGAGCACGGCGAGCCGGGCGACGAGGTCGAGGTGTGGTTCACCGGGAGGACCGGGGGCGGGAAGAAGGTCTCCAGCGAGCGCTTCACCTACACCGTCGCCGAACGGCCCCGCGCGGACGTCCTCGTGGTCGCCGAGGAGGGCGCGAAGGCCGCCCAGGCCCGGAAGTACGTCGACGCCCTCGGGGCCAACGGCCGGAAGGCGGCCGTCTGGGACGTCGCCGAGAGGGGCGCGCCCGACGCGCTCGGCGTGCTGAGCCACTTCGACACCGTCGTCCACCACACCGGCGCGGGCACCCCGGGCGTCGCCACCCAGCTCCAGCTGCGCGCCTTCCTCAACGAGGGCGGCCGGCTGATCGAGGCGGGCGAGCAGGCCGGCGGCAGCGTCGACCTCGGCGGCGGCGCCCTGTCCGACGACTTCAGCCAGTACTACCTGGGCGCCTACTCGCGCACGTCCACCTCCGAGGTCACCGCGTTCACCGGTTCCGGCAGGCTGGACGGCTTCTCCGGCGCGCTCGGCGACGCGCCCGGCAACCCGCTGGACAAGGCCGGCACCTACGGCGTCACCTCCGACGAGCTGCCCGTCGCGACGCATCCGCAGTTCGCGAGCGCCGGCGCCGGGCGGTTCCCGGGCACGGCCGGCCCGTACGGCCCGTACGCGGGTGCGTACATGGCCGCCGCGGTCCACACCGACGACGGCTACAAGCGCCTCACCCGCACCATCGACCTCACCGGCACCGACACGGCCGACGAGCCCGCCCTGCGCGCCCAGCTGCTGTGGGACACCGAGCCGGGCTACGACCACGTCGTCGTCGAGGCGCACACCGCCGGCGCCGACGACTGGACGACGCTGCCCGAGGCGGGCGGCGCGACCCGCACCACCGTGCCCACCGAGTGCGGGGGCGGGTTCTACGTCGGCGAGCACCCCTGGCTGAAGCACTACCTGACCCCGGCGGAGGGCGGCTGCGCCGCGACCGGCACCACCGGCGCGTGGCACAGCCTCACCGGCTCCTCCGACGGCTGGCGGCAGGTGGACTTCGACCTGAGCGCCTACGCCGGGAAGACGGTCGAGGTCTCGATCGCCTACGTCACCGACCCGGGCAGCGGCGGCCACGGCGTCCTCGTCGACGACGTCTCCCTCGTGGTCGGCTCCACCGCGACCGGCACCGAGGGCTTCGAGACCTCGCTCGGGGCCTGGAGGGCCTCCGGACCGCCCGCCGGGAGTCCCGCCGTCCTGAAGGACTGGGCCCGCACCGGAGAGCTGTTCCGGACCTACTCGGCGGTCACCACCGAGGACACCGTGCTGCTGGGCTTCGGCCTGGAGCACCTGACCTCGGCGGCCGACCGGGCCGCGCTGATGCGGAAGGCGCTCGACGCCCTCGACGCGTGACCGGGGGCGTCAACGAGCGCTGACCCGCTGTAGCGAGAAGGAGGGACAAAGGGCCCTCCGGTTCGGGCGGTCCGTACCCTACTGGTGGGTAAGGACCGCCCTGCCGGGTATGGGACGACTCGATGTCACGACCGGGGTCCCGGAGAGGTAGGGTCGACAGTGGTCGGGGACATCCCAAATACAGCTCGCCGGCACATCGGGCCGGCGTACCAACGAGGAGATCGGTTCGTGACGATCCGCGTAGGCATCAACGGCTTTGGCCGCATCGGTCGCAACTACTTCCGCGCTCTGCTGGAGCAGGGTGCGGACATCGAGATCGTGGCTGTCAACGACCTGGGTGACACCGCGACCACCGCCCACCTGCTGAAGTACGACACCATCCTCGGCCGTCTCAAGCAGGAGGTCTCGCACACCGAGGACACCATCACCGTCGGCGACAAGACGATCAAGGTGCTCTCCGAGCGCAACCCCGCCGACATCCCGTGGGGCGAGCTGGGCGTCGACATCGTCATCGAGTCGACCGGCATCTTCACGAAGAAGGAAGACGCCGAGAAGCACATCACCGGCGGCGCCAAGAAGGTCATCATCTCCGCCCCGGCGAAGAACGAAGACGTCACCATCGTCATGGGCGTCAACCAGGACCAGTACGACCCGGCGAACCACCACGTCATCTCCAACGCCTCCTGCACCACCAACTGCGTGGCGCCGATGGCGAAGGTGCTCGACGAGAACTTCGGCATCGTCAAGGGTCTGATGACGACGGTGCACGCGTACACGAACGACCAGCGCATCCTGGACTTCCCGCACAAGGACCTGCGCCGCGCGCGTGCCGCCGCCGAGAACATCATCCCGACCACCACGGGTGCCGCGAAGGCCACCGCCCTGGTGCTGCCGCAGCTCAAGGGCAAGCTGGACGGCATCGCGATGCGCGTGCCGGTTCCCACCGGCTCGGTCACCGACCTGGTCGTCGAGCTCGGCCGCGAGGTCACCAAGGAAGAGGTCAACGCCGCCTTCCAGAAGGCCGCCGAGGGCGAGCTCAAGGGCCTCCTCGAGTACACCGAGGACGCGATCGTCTCCTCCGACATCGTCAACGCCCCGGCGTCCTGCACCTTCGACTCGTCCCTGACCATGGTCCAGGACGGCAAGAACGTGAAGGTCATCGGCTGGTACGACAACGAGTGGGGCTACTCCAACCGTCTCGTCGACCTGACGGTCTTCGTGGGCAACCAGCTCTGACCGTGGAGCGGGCAGCCTGATATGAGTGCAGGGCTCGGCCGGTGCGGCAACGCGCCGTCCGGGCCCTGACGCGCGTATCGGAACGGTTGTCCTCTTTCGATCACGAGCGATCACGAGTGAACACGAGCTCTACCCAGGGAGCCCTCATGAAGACGATCGACGAACTCCTCTCCGAAGGGGTCGCGGGCAGGCGGGTCTTCGTCCGCGCCGACCTCAACGTGCCGCTGGACGGCACCACCATCACCGACGACGGCCGCATCCGCGCCGTG
>NZ_MSGP01000466.1 GCF_002078235.1 Streptomyces viridosporus | reverse complement strand
GGCAACCGCAATGACATCACCGAGCTCATGCCGCTTCTGGAAGCGGTCCCACCGATCCGCGGCAAGCGGGGGCGACCGCGGCAGCGGCCCCGGGAGATCTACGCAGACCGCGGCTATGACCATGACTGCTACCGCCGCCAGGTCCGGGCGAAGGGCATCAAGCCCGTGATCGCCCGCCGTGGCACCGAGCACGGCTCCGGTCTGGGCACCAAGCGGTGGGTTGTCGAGCAGACGATCGCGCTGCTGCACTGGTTCAGCCGCCTGCGCATCCGCTGGGAGATCCGCGACGACATCCACGAGGCGTTCCTCAAACTCGCCTGCTCGCTGATCTGCTGGCGCCGCCTGCAAACTGCATTCCGTTAGGAGCTCTTACAAGGCGGATGTCAGCGGGGCGAAGCCGTCTGGCCCCAACTCTCCCCGGACTGCCTGCCGTTGCCATCCTAGCCGCCCGTAAGCTTGCAACCGCTCAGCTGAGTAAATGTTCATACCCCATGGAGGCGACCTATGGTTTCCGGCCCCGACCATTACGAGAAGGCCGAGCAGCTGCTTTCCGACGCCGAAGCGACGGACATTGGAAGCGACTTGGAGCGATACCGTCTCGCCGCTGCCCAGGTTCACGCCACTCTCGCTCTGGCAGCCGCCACGGCGCTGAACGATCACGATCCGAAGGGAGAAGGCATGAGAGCAAGCGACCTCCGTGCGTGGATCACCGTAGCCGGAGAAGATGAGGATGAGAGGAAGCAGCAGTAACCAGAGCTTGCCAGCCCTGGGTACGCGCCCATAGGTGGCGCGGTCAGCAACACAGGTCCCGGGGCGCCCCCAGCACCAGGTTGCCATGCTAAGGCCTCTCACTTGCCATGGACCATGTGTGGACAGGCTCTGTCCCTCCGGTGCTCCCCGCGCTTATGACCAGCAACGTCGCACGGATCTCCAACGCCCTCCGGAGCCGTGTGCGCAGGTTCGAATCCTGCCGGGGGCACCCAGTATGAGGTGCCCGAAGACCCCGCTCCCAGCGGAAACGCTGGGAGCGGGGTCTTCGCGTATGTACAGCCGTACGCCACCGGAAGCAGGCCCGGGTCGGAGTCCGCGGATGGGTCGTGGAGGGGATCTTGGGGCATCGTCGCAGGTGAGCCCTGGGAAGCGGGAAGGCCCCTAGGCAGTTCCAGGGGCGGATGCTCAGGGTGCTTTCAAAAGGGCGCGCGTGTGGTGACGTGGTGGTCGGTCCAGGGAGTGCAGTGGTCTGGTGCGGCCGCCCGCGTTACCGGCCTGGGTGTGCGCCATGGGGGGCGGCTTTTTCGTCTCTCGGGCCGGTGGCGCGGGTGCGCGTCCCGCCGTCGGACCCGGTCGGTGTCGTTCAGTAGCCCAGGGCGCCTGCGGTGTGTCGCTGCCGGTCTCGATCTCCGTGCATCTACAGCAGGAGCCGCCCGCACCAAGGGGGACCGGGCGGGCGGCTTCGTGGGCATGGTGCCGCCTTCGCACCGCGACTCGGCGGTGCGAAGGCTCCGAGGCAAAACAGTCCCCGGTAGTGCTGCACGTGTCCTGGGGCTTCAGTCGTCACTGTCGCTCCGGTATCGCGCCGGCTTGCCGGGGGCCTGAGCCACATCCTGTCCGAGTCACTCCGCCGACTAGACGTCCTCGTCGACTTTGTAACTCTTTCGGTGTTATGACCTAGTAATCAGGTTAGACAGGGTATGCGATGAGTCAAGAGGCTCTGGAGAAAATTTTCAGCATCCGGCGGGTGGAGGTGTGTGACCGCCCCGAGGGTGCTGCGGCGTGTCGGTCATGCTACACCGGGCCCTACTGCGCAAGCCGTCGGAAAGCGCCCCGGTCCGCATCGTCGAGCCTCTGGACCGGAAGGGTCGGGGCTCGGGCTGCGGCACACAGGCCGCCGAGCAGGCTCGGCGCGTGACATCGTCCGCCGGCTCGCGAGTGCGGCCAGCGCGGACGAACTCCTGGTCGGACGGTGGGTCGGCCGGATCAGCATTCTGGATCCCTGCAAGCTCTACAAGCGCTATAAGCCCTACCTGCGTCAGCGGTCGGGTCGGTGCTGCCGGCGGGCCTGCCGGTGCTGCACATCAGTCTGGTCGGCTCGCTGGCCGGCATGATCGTGTCGGTGGCGGCGTGGGGCTTCTCGATCCTGGTGATGACCGAGGCCATGAAGGAGATCCCCCAAGGAGCTGGAGGAGTCGGTGAAGCTGGACGGCGCGGGTGAATTCCGTGTCTTCTGGCAGGTCGTCCTGCCGCTCTGCCGCTTCACCCTGGCTGTGATCGGCATCTTCGGGTTCACGATGATCTGGGACCAGTACATGCTGGCGCTGCGCTCCTTGCGCTCGGACGACCAGGTGGGCATCGGGGTGCTGCCGTCGGGGCTCGCCTTCCTGGCGCTGCAGCGCTCGTTCCTGCGGGGGCTGACGTCGGGGACGGGAACGGGATGCGGTCTCACCGGATCATGCTCTCCGTCCCTCACCGTCCCGGTGCACCTCTCACAGTCCGTGCTCGTCCATCAGGCGCATCAGGTTCCGCTTGCGTTTGTGGGCGGCGCGCAGGTCGGCGGCGTACGCGGTGAAGTCGTCCGGTGTGCCCAGGCGGTGGTGGCAGTCCCGCATGCTCAGCAGCAGGCCGACCAGCCTTTCGTAGACGGCGTTGCCGGTCTGCCCGGTGAGCGGTTCGGCGAGGCGCCGGTAGACGGTGAGCGCGTCGGCGGGGCGCGCGGTGCGGGACCGGTCGGCGAGGGTGAGCCACCGGTCGTCGTGGGCGCCGGTCTCGGCGGCGGCCTGCCAGGCGGCGTCGACGTCCTGGTCGTCGAGGAGGACGTCGACCAGGACGGAACCGCCCCGGCGCCCGCTCCGCCCGGCGTCGGCCCGCAACAGGGCGAGCGCGTTCTCGCGCTCGGTCGGCCAGCGGCCGGCGGCACGGGCCGCCGCGCGCAGTTGGCGGTACGTGAGCAGGCTGCGGCGGGCGGCGAAGTGGTCGCGGCGCAGGGCCACGGCGTCGGTGAGCCGGTCCGCTTCCGTGTAGCGGTCGGAGAGGTGGTCGACGAGAGCCGTGTCGACCGAGGCGAGGCCCTGCTCCTGTTCCCGGACGTCCCGGATGCCGCGCTCGGCCCACTCCTGGGCCTCACCGGGGCGGCCGGCGGCCTCCAGTTCCCGGGCGATGACCAGGTGGGTGTGGCCGTTCGGTGCGAGGTCCGCGGCGTGCACGGCGATCACCGTGTCCGTGTCCCGCCCCGCCTTCGCGAGGCGTCGCATCAGGTCCTTCTCGGCCCAACCGGTCCGGTTGGCCCGCCACGCCTCGACCGCGCGTTCCCGCAGGATCCTCATTCCCGGTGCGCCGAGCAGGTCCTCGTAGTCGAGCGGGTCGATGTCGATCGGGTCGGCCGCGTCGTCGAGGGCCCGGTCGGCCAGCCAGTGTGCGAGCGCCTCGGGGTCGGGCCGTGCCGCGCGGCACGCTGCGCGGTGCGCGTCGGCGAGGTCGGCTCCGATGTCTCCGAGCCGCCCGTCGGAGTCGTCGACGCGGTCCGCCGCCCGGGCCAGCAGGCCCATGGCCTCCCGCGCCAGGTCCATCGCGTCGGCTGCCCGGCCCGAGCCGGTCAGTTGCCTGATCATGGCGACCGCCTGTCCGGCCTGGTCGGCGTAGGCGCGGGCATCGGCGTACTCGACGTATCCGTACCGGGCGAACGGGCCGATGTCGAGCAGTTCACGGACCAGGGCCCGGACCTCCGCCGGCTCCCCCATGGCGCTCGCGGCCCGCAGTTCCAGACGGCGGCGCAGGTGCCGGTCCTCGGCCATCTGGTCCCTTACCAGGGCGAGCAGTTCCTCCCGGGACAGTCCGGAGAGCCAGGCGTCGAGGCTCCGTGCCCGCTTCCGGGCCGTCCTCCGCCGCCGCGGCAGGTCGTCCTCGCGGGCGAGCACGGTCAGTCCGAGTGCGACCAGGTGCTTGCAGAAGTTCCCCTCCTGGCCGTACGGGCAGTCGCACGTGCCGGTCATGCCCTCGGGGCCGTCCGGGTACAGCTCCGCCCCGTACCGCTCCGTGCCGTGAACGGTCGCGCTGATCCAGCCGTCACCGACCTGGACCCCGGTCACCGCGTCGAGGTAGCCGAGCCCGCGCTCGAAGGAACGCGCACCCGCCAGTGCCCTGAGGTTCGTCTCCGTCAGGCCGTCCACGCAGCTCTCCGCACCCCGGTTCCGTTTCCGTTCGACGGCTTGCGCCCGTGATCGCCGGTCCGGTCCGGTCCGATTCGCGGTCGGGCCGAGCGGTTCCCGGCACGACGCCTGCAGCGCGTCGTGCGGGACGGGACGGGAGGGGTCTCCCTCACCGCACGGTCCGGGCTTCCCCCGAGGGCCGCGCCGGGCACCGGTCGGGGTTTCGGAAGCCACTCGCTCCTTGCCCGCGGACGGACAGGTGGGGCACCGCCGTCGGTCGCGCCCCGCCGAACAGTACAGCGCGTCCCTCGCCGGCCGACGGTTCTCTACGGCGCGGGACGGACGGCCTCGCGCCGGTGTCGCCGGCCGCGGATCTCCTTGAGCGACAGGAGGACGGCGGTCAGGTTCAGGGGGAAGGCGACCGCGTCGGCCACCTGGGGGATGTCGACGGAGCGCAGCAGGCTCGCTCCGGTGGCGACCAGGAGAAGGGAGAGCGGCAGGAATCTGCGCCACGGGGGCAGGTCCCGCATCCGGGCGACGGTGACGGAGCACCACAGGGCGAGGCAGAAGAAGGCGATCCCGAAAGCGGCGACGGCGAGCAGCATGCGAGACATCTCCATGAGGGCGGCCGGGCCCGCCGCGGTGGGCGAGTGGCCCGCGCTGCGGGCGTACGGGTGAGGGGGAGGAGGTGATGCGCGTCGGACCGGGTCGGTTCTTCGTGCGGGCGGTGCGGTGGTCGGACGCGTGAGGTCACGCTGTCCGGGACAGCTCCGGCCCCCGGCCGGTGTCCGCGTGCTCCCGATCCGTTCGACGCG
>NZ_MSGP01000465.1 GCF_002078235.1 Streptomyces viridosporus | reverse complement strand
GCACGGCCCGTCCCGCCCGGCCCTCCCGCAGGGCGGGCGGGTCCACGACGTCGACGAGGACCTCACCGGCCTGCGCGTGCTTGAGCAGGTTGGTGGCCAGCTCGGTCGCCACCAGCGCCACGTCGGAGGTGCGCCGCTCGTCGAGTCCGGCCAGGGCCGCCGCCTCCTCCGCCGCGACCCGGACGTCGCGCACCCGGGTCGAGTCCTGCACCGGCACGTCCCAGACGCGGGGCATCACGCCTCCTCGCGCGGACGCGGCGGCCGGCCCGCCCAGGACGTCACCCGCACCGTGGTGCCCGCTCCGGGAGCGCTCTCGACCTCGAAGTCGTGCACCAGGCGCCGTGCGCCGCCCAGTCCCATCCCCAGCCCGTCGCCCGAGGTGTAGCCGTCGCTGAGCGCGCGGTCCAGGTCGGGGATGCCCGGTCCGGAGTCGCTGAAGGCCAGCCGCAGCCCGCTGACGCCGTCGGCGGTGACCAGCGACACCTCCAGCTGACCGCCCCCGCCGTGCACCAGGGTGTTGCGCGCCAGCTCGCTGGCGGCGGTCACCAGCTTCGTCTGGTCCACCAGACCGAAGCCGAGCCGGGCGGCGGCCTGCCGCACGTGCTGGCGCACCCACACCAGGTCCATGTCCGACCGGATGGGCAGACGGGCCTCGACGCCCGCGGCGGTGTGCATCACGGACTCTCCTGGCGCAGGCCCCCGGAGCGGGACGACACGACGGGCTGCGCGAGAAGCTCCATCGCCACCTCGGTGGTGAGCGCGGTCCGCAGACCCGGCAGCGTCAGCCCCAGCTCCACCAGGGTGATGGCGACCGCGGGCCGCATGCCGGCCACCACGGTCCGCGCGGCCAGCAGCTCGGTCTGGGCCGCGATCTCGGCCAGCACGCGCCCCAGGAAGGAGTCGACCATCTCCACCCCGGAGATGTCGATGACCACTCCCGTGACCCGACTGCGGGCGATGGTCTCGGACAGGTCCTGCTGGAGCTGCTGCGCCGCGCTGTCGTACAGGTCCCCCTGGAGGGTGACCAGCAGAATGTCGCCGAGTCTGAGGACCGGCACGTGTCCCGCGACCGTGCGGGAGAACTCCTCGCTCACCGGCGACCCGCACCGTCGGGCACCGCGTTCACGATGTTCGCCCCCAGCTCGTGCAGGCAGTACCCGAGCGCGTCGGCGAGGGACGCGCGGGTCTTCACGGTGCCGAGGTCCAGTCCCAGGTGCACGATGGTCTGCGCGATCGCCGGACGGATACCGGACACGACGCACTCCGCGCCCATCAGCCGGGCCGCGGCGACCGTCTTCATCAGGTGCTGCGCCACCAGCGAGTCGACGGTCGGCACCCCGGTGATGTCGAGGATCGCGAACCGGGCGTGCTGGTCGACGACCGCGTTCAGCAGCGTCTCCATCACCACCTGGCTGCGGGCGCTGTCGAGCGTCCCGATCAGCGGGACCGCCACGATGCCGTCCCAGAGCTTGATCACCGGCGTGGCCACCTCCAGCAACTGGAGGCGCTGCCGGTCGATGAGGGCCTGCCCCTCGCTCAGGGCCGTCTGCATGGCCACCAGACGCAGGGTGCCCATGAGGACGCCGAGCGTGACCGAGCACTCCCGCAGGAGTTCGGGCGAGGCCTGGTCCAGGTCGGCGACCAGGAGGTTCTCGGCCGGCGGCAGCAGCGCGGCCAGCTCGCTCGACATCTGGGTCGTGGACAGCCCCGCGCGGCTGCGGGTCGCCCCCATCCGCGCCAGCTGCTCGCGCACCTCCGTGAAGCCCGCGGCGTCCGGGTCCTCGACCCGGTGCGCGTCGGCGACCTGGGCCAGCGCGTCGACGACCGCCTTGCCCGCCTCCACCGCCTCGTCGCGCGAGACGGTGAACACCGTGCGGAACAGGGGCTCGTCCGCCCATCGCTGGGCGATCTGCTCACGTCGGCGGCGCAGGAAGTCCCTGACCTCGAGCGTCGGCGTTCCGCCCGCTTCGTGCTCCGGCACCTGTGTTCTCCTCATCCTTGTTGCGTGTCGAGCCCGTTCGAGGCGACGAGAAAGCGATCGAACCTGCCTGACAACCACTCTAACGAGGCCCCGGACCCGCCCGGCACGGCGTCCCGCCCCCGTGGCCGGACCCACCGGTGCCCGCGCGGACGACGCGACGGCCGGTGGCGGGCGGCCGACCGGGACCGCACCGCGCCCACCGGCCCGGCACAGGTGCGTGGCGGCCCTCGGCGGGGGCCGCTCAGCTCCCGGGATCCTCCTCCGGGGCCTGGGGCAGCCGGTCGACACGCTCCAGCGCCTCGTCGACGCTCCCGGAGACCGGGACCGTGATGCTCACGCCGGTCAGGTCCAGGATGCGGCGCACCGCGGACGTGGGGGAGATGATGTGGACGCTGCCCGGCAGCTCGCGGGCCTCCTGGTAGACCCGGAGGATTATGTTCATGCCGGACGAGTCCATGAAGGGGACCGCGGACAGGTCGAGCAGGAAGTGCCGCCGGCCGTGATGGAGCTGGTTCGCCAGGTGATGCTGGAACTCGGTCGCGGTGTCGACGTCCAAGTACCCCTCCACCGTGAGCAGGGCCACGTCCTCCCGGGGAAGGGTCACCTCGACGGACAGAGGGTTCTGGGCAATGGGCACGAGTACCTCCAACAAATGACGGCCAGGGCTGGTTACCCCTGCGGGAGACGTCGACGCACGCCGGTCCCGGCGCGCGGGGGTGATCCCGCTCTCACGGGCGCCGGCCTGCGAGGGGGCCCGCCCGACGGGAACCGGCGGCGCAGCCCGCCGCCGGTTCCCGTCATGTGCTCCCTCACCCGCCCGGCACCCCCACGCCTGTCGGTCGACTCTCACCGCGCAGCCGCGCGTACCCCCGAATCGCCGCGTCATGCCTCGGTCCGTGCCCGCCGGTGCCGGTCGCACCGTCTCACCCGACCCGGATGCCCACGATGCAGGTGTCGTCGTCCGTGTCCGACCTGCTGTACGTGAGCAGCCGGTCCAGCCGCTGGTCGAGCGTGCCCGGGGCCTTGGCGGCGGTGGTGAGCAGATGGGTCAGGGACTCCTCCACGGAGCGGTCCCGGCGCTCGATCAGCCCGTCCGTGTACATCAGCAGGTTGTCCTCCGCGGCCAGCTGGACCTCCGCCTCCTCGTACACCGCCTCGGGCACGGCCCCGAGCAGCATCCCGCGGACCAGCGGCAGGGGAGCGGCCTCGTCGCCCCGCACCAGCACCGGCGGCAGGTGGCCCGCCCTGGCCCACCTCAGGGTGCGCGAGGCCGGGTCGTACAGACCGCAGACCGCGGTGGCGGTGACCGCGCCGGTCAGATGGTGCGCCACGATGTTCAGCCAGGACAGCAGCTGCCCGGGGCCCGCGCCGGTGACGGCGAGACCGCGCAGCGCGTTGCGCAGGACGACCATGCTGGTCGCCGCCTCGATGCCGTGCCCGGCGACGTCGCCCACGCACAGCAGCACCAGCCGGGACGGCAGCACCACGGCGTCGTACCAGTCGCCGCCCACCAGCTGCTCCGCCTCCGCGGGCCGGTAGCGGACGGCCACGTCGAGATCGGGCACCTGCAGCGGCGCCTGGGTGGGCGGCATGATGGCGCGCTGCAACTGCAGCGCCAGGCGGTCGCGCTCGCTGGCGTGCTGTTCGGTGTGCGCCAGCTGGTCGCGGGTGGCCGCCAGCGCCACCTCCGTCCAGTGCTGCGCCGAGATGTCCTGGTAGGCGCCGCGGACGGTGAGCAGCCGGTCGTCGGTGTCCAGGACCGGTTCGGCGACGACCCGGATGTGCCGGGTCACCCCGTCCGGCCGCTGCAGCCGGAAGGCCGCCGAGGCGGGGCGCCGGTGGTGCAGCAGCGTGCGCAGGAACCGGCCGATGGCGACGGCGTCGTCCGGGTGGGCGTGCGCGGGCAGGTCCTCCAGCGGCACGGGCGAACTCGTCTGCGGGCGCCCGTACAGGTCGAACAGCTGCCCGTTCCAGGTGATCTCCCCGGTGAGCAGGTTCTCCTCGAAACCGCCGATCCGGCCGAGCCGCTGGGCGTGCTGGAGCAGGCTCGCCAGCCGGGCCGTCTCGTCCTCGATGCGCCAGATGAACAGGATGCCGGAGCCGTGCCGGCTGACGCTGATGTCCGCGATCGCCGACAGCGGCACCTGGCCGACCAGCGCGGTCAGGTTCATGCGCTTGGCCCGGAACGGCTCCCCCGTGGCGTACACCCGCTCGATCCGCTGGAACAGCTCGCTCTCCCCGGCGGCCATCGGGTAGGCCTCCAGGAGGAGGGAGCCGCTGACCATGGCGCGCGGCCGGCCCGCCGGGTCCAGGAAACGGCTGTTGACGTGCTGGATGCGGAAGTCCAGCAGGTTCCCGGAGGCGTCCAGGTACGGCAGGAGGACCAGCGCCGGGTCGTGCAGCCCGTCGGCCAGGTCCATCAGCTCCGCGGCGTCCGGCAGCATCCGCGGCCGGTGGGGCGGTCCGCTCGGCGCCGTGTACGTCTCCAGGGTGTGGGCGCACAGCTCGGCCAGGGCCTCCACCTGGCGGACGATCTGCGGCGGCTGCTCGGGCAGGGGAGTCGGCCAGACGATCTCCAGCACGCCGTGCACCCGCCCCCCGGTACCGGCGGGCAGGGCCGCCCTGCCCGCCGGTACCGGGGGGCGGGTGCACGGCGTGCTGGAGATCGTCTGGCCGACTCCCCTCCCCGATCAGCCGCCGCAGATCGTCCGCCAGGTGGAGCGCCTGGCCGCGCTGTGCTCCCACACCCTG
>NZ_MSGP01000464.1:4838-5033 GCF_002078235.1 Streptomyces viridosporus | reverse complement strand
CCTTGCCGGTCTTCGGGTCGATGGAGGCGCCGCCCGCGCGGACGTAGGTGTCGACCTTGCGGTTCTCCTTGTCGAGCCGGTCCATCAGCTTGTCGTTGACGGCATCGACGAAGGCGTCCTGCTTGTCCTTGTGGAGGGTGGTGGTGATGCGGTAGCCGCCCGCGTCGAGCGATTCCTCGTCGACGAGGTCGTTCT
>NZ_MSGP01000464.1:0-4831 GCF_002078235.1 Streptomyces viridosporus | reverse complement strand
GAGCCAGCCCTCCTCGACCATGCCGTCCAGGACGTAGTTCCAGCGGTCCTCGGCGGCCTTGCGGTTCTCCGGGTGGGCGACGACGTCGTACTGGCTGGGGGCGTTGACGAGCGCGGCGAGGTAGGCGGCGCGGCCGGCGTCGAGGTCCTCGGCGTCGATGCCGTAGTAGGCGTGGGCGGCGGCCTGGATGCCGTAGGCGTTGCGGCCGAAGTAGCTGGTGTTGAGGTAGCCCTCGAGGATCTCGTCCTTGGTCTGTTCGCGGTCCAGCTTGATGGCGATGAAGAACTCCTTCACCTTGCGGGTGAGGGTCTGCTCCTGGCGCAGGTAGTAGTTCTTCACGTACTGCTGGGTGATCGTGGAGCCGGACTGCTTGCCCTTGCCGGTGGCGGTGTTCCAGGCGGCGCGGACCATGGCCGAGGGGTCGACCGCGGACTCGGTGTAGAAGTCGCGGTCCTCGGCGGCCAGGACGGCGTACTGGGCGTCCTCGGAGATCCGGTCGAGGCCGACGTTCTCCCGGTTGACCTCGCCGTCGCGGGCGAGGACGGTGCCGTCGGCGTACAGGTAGACGTTGGCCTGCTGGACGGCGAGCGCGTTGGCGGACGGGATCTGCACCAGGGTGTAGCCGAGGACGAAGCCGCCGAGGATCAGCAGGGCGCCGACGAGGGAGGTGCCGAGCACCATGCGCCAGGTGGGGATCAGCCGGCGCCACCCGGTGCGCGTGCCCGTCTTCGTGTCCCCGTCCGTGTCCCCGTCCGTGCCCGTCTCTGTTTCCGTGCCCTCCGCCGGGCGCTGTGAGGCGTCGGCCGCCTGAGGCTCTCCCGGTGTCCGGCCCTCCCCGGGCTGCTGCGGCTGCGGCTCGTCGCTCATGTCGTGCTGGGACTCCTGTTTCGCCTCGTTCGTGTGTATACGCCTGATGCGCTCCTCTTATTGAAGACTGTCGCATCCGGCGAGCAGTTCCCCACCGACGGCGCGCGCCGCGCATGCATGCGCCTTGTCACACGTATGGCCCTGTCGGCCGTGTCCCGCCTGCCCCGGGAGCGACGGAAAATGCGTGGCGGACGGTTCGCCGTGCTCAGTAGGCTCCTGCGTCTTTGGCCGCGGGTGCGGGAGGAGGCGGGCGGACGTGGGCTCGGGGCGGTTGTACCTGGCCGTCGCGGTGGGGGGTTTCCGCCGGTACGCCACGTACCGGGCGGCCACCGCGGCCGGGGTGTTCACCAACACCGCCTTCGGACTGATCCTGGTCCACACGTACCTGGCGCTGTGGGAGGCCAGGCCCGGCCTCGGCGGGTACGAGCAGGCGCAGGCCGTCACCTACGTGTGGCTGGGACAGGCGCTGTTCGCGACGCTGGCGATCCAGGGCGGCGGCTTCGAAGTCGAACTGATGGAACGCATCCGTACGGGTGAGATCGCGGTCGACCTGTACCGGCCGGTCGATCTGCAGCTGTGGTGGCTGGCGAACGACCTGGGGCGGTCGGTGTTCCAGTTGCTGGGGCGGGGCGTGGTCCCGTTCGTCTTCGGCGCGCTGGTCTTCCCGACGGCGCTGCCCGGGGACGTCGCCACGTGGGGGGCGTTCCTGGTGGCGCTCCTGCTGGCGGTGGTCGTCAGCTTCGCGATCCGCTACCTGTTCGCGCTGAGCGCGTTCTGGCTGCTGGACGGCCAGGGGGTGGCGCAGGCCCTGACGGTCACGGGACTCTTCTGCTCGGGCATGACCCTGCCGCTGAACGCCTTCCCGGGCGCGCTCGGCGAGGTCGTCCGGGTGCTGCCGTGGGCGGCGCAGCTCCAGCTGCCGGCGGACGTGCTGATGGGGGAGGCCGCTCCCCTGGGGGCGTACGCCTTCCAGGGGGCGTGGGCGGTGGCGCTGCTGGCGGCGGGCCGGCTGGTGCAGGCGGCGGCGACGCGGCGGGTGGTGGTGCAGGGTGGCTGAGGCCCCGGTGCGGGAGGTCTTCGGGGCGCGGGGGCCCTCCAGGGTGGCGGAGGGGCTGCGGGCCTACCGGCTGATCGCCGGGATGTGGATCCGGTCCACCCTGGCCTACCGCGCCTCCTTCGTCCTCACGGTGTGCGGCAACCTGCTGCTGACGGGGCTGGACTTCGTCGCGATCCTGCTGATGTTCTCGCAGGTCGACGCGCTCGGCGGCTGGACGCTGCCCGAGGTCGCCTTCCTGTACGGCCTGTCCGTGACGGCGTTCGGGACCGCCCAGCTGGCGTTCGGCTCGGTGGCCTCCCTGGGCGGCCGGGTGCGCGACGGCTCGTTCGACACGCTGCTGGTCCGGCCCGCGCCGGTGCTCGCCCAGGTCGCCGCGGACCGCTTCGCGCTGCGCCGTCTGGGCCGGGGCGTCCAGGGGGCGGCGGTGCTGGGCTGGGCGCTGGTGGCGGTCGACGTCGACTGGACCGTGGCGAAGGCGCTGCTGATACCGGTGACGCTGGTCAGCGGCGCGGTGATCTTCGGTTCGCTGTTCGTGGCGGGCGGGGCCTTCCAGTTCCTGGCGCAGGACGCCGCCGAGGTGCAGAACGCGTTCACCTACGGCGGCACCACGCTGCTGCAGTACCCGCCGACCGTGTTCGGCCGGGACCTGGTGCGCGGGGTGACGTTCGTGCTGCCGCTCGCCTTCGTCAACTGGGTGCCGGCGGCCTACGTGCTGGGGCGCCCGTACCCGCTGGGGCTGCCGGCGGGGGCGGCCTTCGCGGCGCCGCTGGTGGCGGCGGTGTGCGGCGCGCTGGCCGGGACGGTGTGGCGGGCCGGCCTGCGGTCGTATCGGAGCACGGGGAGTTAGGGCGGTCATGGCGGACGCGTTCATCGAGCTGGACCACGTCGAGAAGGTCTTCGACGTGCGCAGGAGGACCGGTTTCCTGAAACGGGAGCGGCGGCGGGTGCGGGCCGTCGACGCGCTCTCCTTCACGGTGGCGCGCGGCGAGATGGTCGGCTACATCGGCCCCAACGGCGCGGGCAAGTCGACCACGATCAAGATGCTCACCGGCATCCTGACTCCGAGCGGCGGCCGGCTCCGGGTGGCGGGGATCGATCCCTCCCGGGAACGGACGCGGCTGGCGCACCACATGGGGGTGGTGTTCGGGCAGCGGACGACGCTGTGGTGGGACCTGCCGCTGATCGACTCGTACCGGCTGATGCACCGCATGTACCGGATCCCCGACGCCCGGTACCGGGAGAACCTCGACCGGCTGGTCGCCCTCCTCGACCTCGGCGACCTGCTGGACGTGCCCGTGCGCCAACTCTCCCTCGGCCAGCGGATGCGCGGCGACATCGCGGCGGCGCTGCTGCACGATCCCCAGGTGCTCTACCTGGACGAGCCGACGATCGGCCTGGACGTCGTGTCGAAGACCAGGGTGCGGCGGTTCCTGCGGGAGCTGAACGCCGAGCGCGGCACGACCGTGCTGCTGACCACGCACGACCTGCAGGACATCGAGCAGTTGTGCTCGCGGGTGATGGTCATCGACCACGGCCGACTGATGTACGACGGCCCGCTCGCCGGGTTGCACGAGGCGGGGGAGAGCGAACGGACGCTGGTGGTGGACCTGGAGCGGGAGTGGCCGCCGATCGACGCGCCGGCACCGGCCCGGGTGGTGCGGGTGGAGGGGCCGCGGCAGTGGCTGGCGTTCCCGGCGTCCCGGTCGGCGGCCCCGCTCGTGGCGTGGATCGCGGAACGGTACCCGCTGGCCGACCTGTCGGTGCGGGAGCCGGACATCGAGGCGGTGATCGCGAGGATGTACGCGGAGCGGGCCGGACGGGCGGTCCCGTAGCGGTGCGCCGGGGCGGGGGCGGTGCCGCGGCCGTGCGCCGGGGCGGGAACGCTCCCGCGGCCGTGTGCCGGGTCCGGGGCGTCCTTGGGCGGTCGTGCGTAGGGCTCGGGGCGTCCTGCGCGGTCGTGCGCCGGGCCCGGGGAGTCCTGCGCGGCCGTGCGCCGGGCCCGGGGCGTCCTCGTAGCCGTGCGGAGGAGGTAACTCGTAGGCTGCTGGGTATGACCGACGACGCAGCCCCGGACCTCCGCGCCTCCGACGCCGACCGTGAACGGGTCGCCGAGATCCTGCGGGACGCCCTGGCGGAGGGGCGTCTGGACATGGAGGAGTTCGAGGAGCGGCTGGACGCGACGTACCGGGCGCGGACGTACGGGGAACTGGCGCCGATCACCCGCGACCTGCCGGCCGCCCGGGGCGCGGCCGCCCCCGCCGTTTCCCTCACCAAGGACCCCGACCCGGACGGGGGTTGGGCGGACCGGATCGTCGGCGGCGACGACGGGGGGACGTCGACGTGGGCCGTGGCCGTCATGTCGGGCTTCCAGCGCAAGGGGCGCTGGACGGCGCCGCGCCGCTTCAACTGCTTCGCGTTCTGGGGCGGCGGGGAGATCGACCTGCGCGAGGCGAACTTCGCGGACCGCGAGATCGTGATCAACGCCGTGGCGATCATGGGCGGGGTGGACGTCATCGTGCCGCCCGGCGTCGAGGTCGTCGTGCGCGGCATCGGCGTCATGGGCGGCTTCGACCACCGGGAGGAGGGCGAGCCGGGTGACCCGGGCGCCCCGCGCGTGGTCGTCACGGGCTTCGCCTTCTGGGGCGGCGTCGGTGTCCAGCGCAAGCTGCCCCGTGCGGAGAAGCAGCGCCTGCGCGAGGAACGCCGCCGCCAGAAGCTGGAGCGCAAGGAAGCCCGCAAGCAGTTGGGCGGCGCCTCCGGGTACCACGACCCGCTGAACCTGGACCTGCACGGCCGGTCGTCCGAGAGGTACCGCGAGGAGCGGGGCGAGCGCTGAGCGGGCCCGGCGGCGGGGCCCGCCCCCGCCCCTGACGGCCCGCTCAGCGCTCGCCCCGCTCCTCGCGGTAC
>NZ_MSGP01000463.1 GCF_002078235.1 Streptomyces viridosporus | reverse complement strand
GGAGGCGGCGGCCGCCGCCATCGACCGGCAGATCGCCCGGGGACTCGGCGTCGGCGTGGCCGAAGCGGCATGGGGGATCCACGCGACGGCCAACGAGAGCATGGCGAACGCGGCCCGCGTCCACGCGATCGAGCGGGGTCAGGATCCCACGCGCCTGCCGATGTTCGTCTCCGGGGGCAACGGGCCCCTGCACGGACCCGGAGTGGCGGCCGCACTCGGTTCACCCGCCGTGGTGGTGCCCCCCGCCGCCGGTGTCCTGAGCGCGCTGGGCTTCCTGTCCGCGCCGATGTCCATCGACATCGTCCGCTCGCGCCACGCGGAACTCGGCACCGTCGAACTCTCCGTGATCGAGGAGATCTTCGGGGAGATGGAGGACGAGGGCACCCGCGTACTGTGCGGCTCCGGCGTGCCGGCCGAGGACATCACGCACGAGCGCACCCTGGAGATGCGCTTCGTCGGGCAGGGCAGCGAGATCGAGGTGCCGGTGCCCCCGCTGGGGAGTCACTGGCGGGCGGACCTCGCCGAGAGCTTCGCCGAGCAGTACCGGCAGCGCTTCGGCACCGTCGCGCCGGTGGGCGTCGAGACCGAGATCCTGACCTGGCGCGTCGCGTCACGCGGCCCGGACCCGCAGGCCCGGCTGCGGTCTGTGCGCCCGGCGGAGTCCGAGAGTGCCCTCGTCGGGCACCGCGACGCCTACTTCCCCGCGGCCGGCGGTTACGTGCCCACGGCCGTCTACGACCGGTACCGGCTGGCCGTCGGCACCACCGTCGAAGGCCCGGCGCTGGTGCGGGAACGGGAGTCGACGCTCGTCGTCCCGCCCGCTGCCCGCTGCACCGTCGCCGACGACGGCAGCATCCTGGTCGAGTTCACTTCAGGAGGATCCCGATGACCACTGCCTCCGCTCCCGTCCGCCCGGTGGACCCGGTCGTCGTCGGGCTGGTGGCCAACCGGCTGCACTCCCTGCTGGACGAGCAGCAGGCCGCGCTGGTGAACACCGCCTTCAGCCCGGTGGTGCGAGAATCCCTCGACCTCGCCTGCGCCGTCTTCGACAGCCGGGGCGAGATGATCGGCCAGTCCTCCGGCGGCACTCCGGGCCACATCAACGCGATGGCGACCGGGATGAGTCACATCGTGGCGAAGTATCCGCCCGAGGCCCTCGCCGACGGCGACGTACTGATCACCAACGATCCGTGGATGACGGCCGGCCAGATCAACGACATCACGGTCGCCACCCCCGTCTTCCGCGACGGGACGCTGATCGCCTGGTTCGCGAGCTGCTGCCACTCACCCGACATCGGCGGCCGGATCCTGTCGGCCGCGGCGACGGAGGTGTTCGAGGAGGGGCTGCGGCTTCCCATCCTCAAACTGCGCACCGCCGCCGGACCCAACGAGCCCCTGGAAGAGCTCATCCGCGCCAATGTGCGCACCCCCGACGAAACGATGGGCGACATCTACGCCCAGGTGGCGGCCAATCAGGTGGGGGCCCGCAGTCTCGGCAGGATGATGGACGAGTTCGGCCTCGACAGCATCGACGCCGTCGCCGCCGAGATCATGCTCCGCTCCGAGAAGGCCCTGCGGGCCGCGCTGCGCGGACTGCGCGACGGCCGGTACGAGTCACGGCTGACGTCCGACGGGTTCAACGGGGAGCCGATCGACCTGGCGGTCGCCGTGACCATCGACGGGGACCGCGTCGACATCGACTACACCGGCTCCTCGCCCCAGTCCCGGTACGGCGTGAACGTGGTCCTCAACTACACCAGGGCGTACACCTCGTTCGCTGTCAAGGCCGCGCTCGCGCCGGAGGTCCCGCACAACGCCGGCTCGTTCCGACCCGTCCATGTGAGCGCGCCCCGCGGCTCGGTGCTGAACTGCGTCGACCCTGCCCCGGTCGCCTCCCGGCACCTGGTCGGGCACTTCCTGCCCAGCCTCCTGTTCGACGCCCTCCGCCCGGCGGTTCCCGGGGGACTGCCGGCCACCAGCTCCGACGCCCTGTGGATGACGGTGTGGCGCGGCGGCGACATGGGAGAGACACATCCGTTCACTCTCACCGTGTTCGGGGCCGGCGGAACGGGCGGGCGCCCGGGCAAGGACGGTCTGAACACCACCGGTTTTCCCACGGGCGTACGGGCGGCCCCCACCGAGGTGCTGGAGACCCTGACCCCGCTCGTCCAGCGGCAGCGCGAGCTGCGCCCCGACTCCGGCGGACCGGGTGAACACCGCGGCGGCCTCGGACAGGTGGTGCGGGTCGGTCGCCGGGGCGACCACGGATGGACGCTCAACGCCAACATCGACCGGGTCGACACCCCCGCACCGGGCGCTCTGGGCGGACTGCCCGGTGCCCGCGGCGAGTTCACCGACGCCACCTCCTCCCAGCAGCTCCCGCGCAAGCAACTGGTACGCCTCGCCCCCGACTCCGTGGTCCAGTTGCGGTTCCCGGGCGGAGGCGGCTACGGCGACCCGAAGGCGCGTCCGGTCGAGCGGGTACTCGACGACGTCGTCAACGGCTACGTGAGCTGCGAGGCCGCTCGCGAGTACTACGGGGTCCACATCGAATACGTCGGAGACCCCGATGCGTTGGTACGGCCTCCCTCGTCCTACCGCGTCGTACGGGCTCGCGACTGACCCACGCGACCGACACCCCGTGTCCCC
>NZ_MSGP01000462.1 GCF_002078235.1 Streptomyces viridosporus | reverse complement strand
AGCCGGTCGAACTCGGCGTCGCCCGCGTCGCAGCCCTCCAGGTCCTTCATGATCTGCTCGGCCGTGGCGTGGTCCTCGAGTTCCTTGTCGGCCAGGGCGTCACCGTTCTCCACGTGTTCGCGCACGGCCGGGTAGAGGTACGCCTCCTCGGCGACCGAGTGCCGGACCAGTTCGATGGTGGCCTGGTCGGCGTAGAGCTTGCGGTCCTCGTGGCCGGGCGGGAGTTGCTCGATCTTCCCGAAGAGCTCCTCGACCTCCCGGTGGTCGGTCACCAGCTCGTCGATGACGTTTCCGCCGTGTCCCATGTCCTTCACCTCCGGTTCGCGGTGGCGCCCGGCCGGGCCCACCCGGCCCCACGGGTCCCCCGCCTTCCGGAGGGCTAACGCGGTCGGGCGCGTCAGTGGGGCAGCGCGGCCCGGATCCGGCCGGCCGCCGCGGCGGGGCGGGCCCCGGCCCGGAAGGAGCGCTGGGCGAGGTGGGCTTCGCGGCGCAGATCGCGGGCGGCGTGCCGGCTCCGCCACAGCAGCGAGGGGGCGCCTCCGGTGTCGCCGGCGGCGATCAGCAGGCCGCCGAGCATCGCCAGGTTCTTGAGGAAGTGGATGCGCTGCTGGACCCGCTGGTCCGCGTCCTCCTCCTCCCAGAAGCGGTGCCCCGCGAGCGTCGTGGGCACGAGCGTGACGGCGAGCGCGAGCGCGGCGGAGCGGGGCATGCGTCCGGTGGCCAGCAGCAGCCCGGCCACGACCTGGACGGCGCCGTTCAGGCGTACGGACTGCTCGGTGCTGTCCGGCAGCAGCGGGACGCGGTCGGTCACGGGCCGTACGACGGGTTCGGCGGCCGGGGCGACGTGCTGGGGGTGGCGGACGGATTCCAGCCCGCCCGCGACGAACATCGAGGCCAGCATCGGGCGGCCGACGACGCGCAACAGACTCATGACCTTCTCCTGGGGGATGTCGGTGGTGGAGGGCGCCGGGTTCCCCTCCGTACGGGGACCATGCGGCGGGCCCCGCCCGGCGACGCGGTGGCCCGTGGTCCGGTGGCCCGTGCGAGCGGCGGGGCGGGCCCGTGCGGGCGGGTCCGTCCCGCTCCGCGCGGACTGCTCCGGCCGGCTCCGGACCGCCACCGCGGACGGGCCGACGCCCGCCACGAACGCGGTGGCGGGCGCCTCACCAGAACCGGGTCGTGAGCGCGGGCCGGTGGACCGCCTGGACGGCGTCGCGCAGGCACAGGGCGACGGAGATGGTGGCGCGCAGGGCCGAAGGACGTACGGTCTGGGCGGTCTCGGTGGCCAGGACCAGCAGGCAGGCCGCCGCCTGTTCCACCACGGAGACCGGGAAGGTGTAGTCGTGGTCGGCGGCCGCGCGGAACGCCTTCAGCGGGATGCCAGCTCCGTCGACGGTGCGCCGGGCGGCCTGCTCCAGGTGCGGCACGGCCTGCTCGCACACGGAGGCGGGCAGGGTGAGGGTGCGCTGGAACGATGAACTCGTCATGCCGGAGTGCTCCCCCGGACCGGTCCCGTTCGATCGGCGGGCGGCGGGTTTTCACCGTCCCGCGTGACCGGACGGCGGCGGGTGTCGGGCGCGCGGGGCCCGTACCCTGTGGCCGTGTCCGTCCCGCCCGCGTGTGTGAGGAGCCCCGCCCATGACCTTCCGTGCCGGTTCGGCCGCCCGGGACGGCGACGGGCCGGGGGCCGTCGCGGCGCGGTTCACCGGGCGGGCGGTCACCGGTGAGCGCGCGCTGTCCGGCTCGCTCACCGAGGTCGCTCTCGACGACGGCCGGGTGGTGATCGTCAAGCGTGCCGACGGCGCGGACGCGGCACGGGCCGAGGCGGCGGGGCTGCGCTGGCTGGCCGGGACGGGGACGGTGCGGGTGCCGGCCGTGCACGGTCACGACGCGCACCGGCTGGTCGTCGACCGGGTGGTCCAGGGGCGGCCCGAACGGCAGGCGGCGGTCCGGTTCGGTCGCGCGCTGGCCCGGATGCACGCCGCCGGCGCGCCCGCGTTCGGGGCGCCGCCGCCGGGCGGGCCGGTGGAGGCGTTCATCGGGCTCGCCCCGATGCGCAACGTCACCGGCGACGACTGGCCCCGCTGGTACGCCGAGCACCGGGTGCTGCCGTATCTGCGCACGGCGGTGGACCGGGGCGTCGTCCGTCCCGGGGAGGCGGGTGTCGTCGAGCGGGTCTGCGCGCGGCTGCCGGAGCTCGCCGGGCCCGCCGAGCCGCCCGCGCGGCTGCACGGCGACCTGTGGAACGGCAATGTGCTCTGGGGCGCCGACGGACACGTCCGGCTGATCGACCCGGCGGCGCACGGCGGGCACCGGGAGACCGACCTCGCGATGCTCCGGCTGTTCGGCTGCCCCCGTCTGGACGCGGTGCTGGCCGGTTACCGGGAGACGGCGCCGCTCGCCGACGGGTGGGAGACGCGCGTCGGCGTGCACCAGCTGTTCCCGCTGCTGGTGCACGCCGTGCTGTTCGGACGCGGCTACGCCGAGCAGGCGCTCGCCGCGGCGCGGTCGGCCCTGGCCGGGTGAGCGCTCAACGGGTCACCACGTGCCGTTCGTCGGGCACGCAGTGGGTCATGGTGAGGCCCTCCACGTTGCGGGGCGGGTTGTCGCCGAGGCTGGCCAGCCGCTTGCGGTCCTCGTCCGTGAGGTCCTGGCTCGCCAGCGGCTCCAGGTGGGCGACGTCCTCCGGCATGATCCCGAGGCCCTCGCCGACCCGGCGGCCGAGGTCGTTCTCCACCAGCAGGAAGTGCCACACCATGCGTTCCTGCACCGGCCGGTCGCACTGGGAGAGCTGGTCGACGAAGTTCTTCACCAGGTCGTCGCGCTCCCAGTCCTCCATGAGCAGGTAGCGCTGGCCGGCCTGCATGTAGTCGTTGGCGCGGGGGATGCGCTTGCGGGTGAGCCGGCCCCGGATCTCCGGGCCCTGGTCGTCGTGGGTCGGGTACTGGGCCTCCCGCAGGCCGCCGGTGATCGACGGCTCGTAGTTCACGTGCGGGTTCTCCCCGCCGTCGTCCTGGTAGTACGCCATCTGGCCGTCGCGCTGGTTGGTGCGCACCTCGGCGTTCTTGGCCTGGTTGACCGGCAGTTGGAGGTAGTTCGGACCGACGCGGTGGCGCTGGGTGTCGCTGTAGGAGAAGGTCCGGCCGACGAGCATCTTGTCGTCGGAGAAGTCCAGGCCGTCGACGAGGACGCCGGTGCCGAAGGAGATCTGCTCGTTCTCGGCGAAGAAGTTGTCCGGCATCCGGTTCAGCACCATCCGGCCCACCGGCTTCGGCGGGAAGTCCTGCTCGGGCCAGGTCTTGGTGTCGTCCAGCGGGTCGAAGTCCAGCTCCGGGTGGTCGTGGTCGTCCATCATCTGGACGAGCAGCTCCCACTCCGGGTACTCGCCGCGCTCCACCGCCTCGTACAGGTCCTTGGTGGCGTGGCCGAGCGATTCGGCCTGGACGTTCGCCGCGTCCTCGGCGGTCATGCTGCGCACGCCCTGCTTGGGCATCCAGTGGTACTTGACCAGCTTGGTGTCGCCCTCGGCGTTGACCCACTTGTAGGTGTTCACGCCGAAGCCCTGCATGTGGCGGTAGTCCGCCGGGATGCCGCGCGGGCTGAACAGGTTGACCAGCATGTGCATGCACTCGGGCGTCTGCGACATGAAGTCGAAGATGCGGCGCGGCTGCTGCTCGAAGGTGACCGGGTCGGGCTTGAGGGCGTGGATGACGTCCGGGAACTTGATCGCGTCCCGGATGAAGAAGACGCCCAGGTTGTTGCCGACGAGGTCCCAGTTGCCGTCCTCGGTGTAGAACTTCACCGCGAAGCCGCGCGGGTCGCGGGCGGTCTCGGCGGAGTCCCGGCCGCCGATGACGGTGGAGAAGCGGACGGCCAGGTCGGTGCGCTTGCCCTGCTCCTGGAAGAGCTTGGCCCGGGTGTAGCGGGAGATGGGCTCGTCACCCCACTTCCCGTACGCCTCGAAGTAGCCGTAGGCGGTGACGCCGCGGGCGTGCACCACCCGCTCGGGGATGCGTTCCCGGTCGAAGTGGCTGATCTTCTCCAGGAACTGGTAGTTCTCCAGCGTGGCCGGGCCGCGGGCGCCGACCGTCCGCTGGTTCTGGTTGTCGTAGACCGGATGGCCCTGCCGGTTGGTGAGTACCTTGCGGTCGTCGCCGGGAGCAGGGCCCTGGCTCGAAACGTCCGTCATGTCGTGGGCTCCTTCGGCTGCTCATGGCCGGTCGGCGGGCGAACCGGGACGTGAGGGTTCCGCCCGCCGACCGGTGGTGGCGGACGGCCCGGGTACCCGGCGCCGCGGCGTCACTCACACCACGGCGGTTTCTTTTCGAACCATCCGGGCCGGGCGGCGCACGGGTCGTCGCGCACGTTCCGTCGCCGGTGTGCGTACGAGGGCCATGCTGCCGTGGATCCCCCCGGACGGCGACTCGGAGCACGCGATCACTCACCTGGGGTGACCGGCCGGAACGGCGCGGCCGCCGCCGGGGCGGGCGGCGGGACCGGGACGGCGAAGGGCCCGGCCACCGTACCGTCCACGGTGTCCGGGCCCGGGAAACCGCGCGCTCAGCCGCCGTCGAGGCGTGCGCGCAGAAGTCCCTTGCCCAGTTCGGCGCCCTTGCGGCTGTCCGCCTGGGCCTTGCGGAAGAGGTCGGCGACCTCGGTGTCCTTGGCGCGCTCGGCGTCCTGGATGTAGCTCTCCAGGCGCAGCGCGTTGCTCAGGCACGCTTCCACGTACCAGATCAGGTTGTAGTCCTTGTCCTGCGTACCGGTCACGCCGCCGGTCTCCGTCTCACTGGCCATGAGGGCCTCCTGTCCGCGGTTTCGTCACGGGCCCGCCCGCACCGGTCCGCGAGGTCCGGGCGGCGGGCCTCCACAGCGCCGGTCGGGTACCCGTCCGCACCGGGGGTACACGGCGTCGACGAGCGGCCGTCACCGGGACGACGGGTCGCGCACCGCCGTACCGGGCGGCGGCCGGTGGCGGCGCGGGCCGCCGGGGAGAAAGACCCACCGCCGCGGGCCGGCGCCGTGCCGCCGGCCCGTCCGGGTCCCGCGGCGGCCGCGCGGCCGAAAGACCGCGGGGGCGCCGACCGGTCCCCCGCTCCGGTCGTGCCCCCGCGTCGCCTCGAAACCTATGCGGACCGGGTACGGCGTGTGTATCGCGCCCATGCCCACTGCGGCGGCCCGAGGACTCATCCGTGCACAACCGAGTCCGAAAGGCCCGGCTTCGTCCCGTGCGGGACGAAGCCGGAGCCGGCGGTTCAGCCGGGTGGGACCGTCCGGGGCGCGCCCGTGAGCACCGGCTGTTCCAGGCCGCCCACCGCCAGATGGGCCAGGACGACCTCGTACAGGTCGGTTCCGGCCGCCAGGAGTTGGCGTTCGAGGACCGGCTCGGCGCTGCGCACGTGTTCGCGGACGGTCTGGGCGTGGACGCCCAGGGCCTGCGCGGCCCGCTCGGCGTTGCCTCCGGCCGCGATCCAGGTGCGCAGGGTGCGGCGCAGGTTCCGGGTGTCCTGGTCCAAACGGCCCAGCAGGTCCCGGGCCCAGGCGCGCACGGCGGGGCCGGCCAGCAGGTCGGCGAGGTGCGGGGTGGCCGCACCGGGGTCCGTACCCGCCTGCCCGTCCAGGAGGTTGATCTGGGTGTGGAGGGCCAGGTGCACGACGGCACGGGCGGTCAGGTCGTCGAAGTCGGCGCCGAGCATGGTCTCCACGCGTTCCATGCGGGCGCGCACGGTGTTGCGGCTGACGCCGAGCACCTTGGCCGCGTTGACGGCGGTGAACTCCAGGCCGAGCCGGGTGGTGGCGAGGAGTTCGGCGCGGGTGTGGTGCGGCAGCGCGTCGAGCGGGCGCAGCAGCCGGGCCGCCCAGCCGCGCAGCGCCCCCGGGTCGACCAGCCGCTCGGGACGGGTGCGTTCGGCGTACACCGCCGTCTTGTCCGTCCGGAAGTGCGCCACCGCCAGCGCGCTGACGGCCTGTCCGTACGCGGTGGCGGTCCGGGCGAGGCTCTGCCGGGCGCTGCCGCCGAGGAAGGTGTCCGGATGCCGTCCGACCAGCGACCGCAGATCACCGGCGGTGGCCTCGCGCGGGCTGACGACGATCACGTGTCCGTCCATGGCCGGGCACCGCACGACCAGGGCCTCCTCCTGCGTGGCGTTCAGGCACTCCTCCGCGAGCCGGTCGCGCCGGCCCGGGTCGGACTCGACGACGTAGACGCACGCCGTGTCGGCGTCGAGCAGGCCCGGCCAGAGTCCCGCGGCGACCCGGCGGGCCGCGACGGTGTCCTCGACCATCAGCAACTGCAGGATCGCCAGCCGCAGATCGGCGGTGGCCCGCCGGAGCCGGTGCCCGGCCGCGGTGGACTCGCGCGCGGTCAGCAGGAGTTCGATCACCTGGGCGGTGTGCGTGACGACGTCGGAAGCGCTCCGGTCGAAGGGGGCGTCGCGGGAGACGGCCAGGACACAGGTCTGCGAGGGGTGCCAGACCTTCACCAGGCGCAGGTGGCGCCCTTCCCCCTCCCAGGCGGCGGAGGCGATCCGGCCGGAGGTGACGTCGGCGACCGGTGTCTCGCCCAGCGGCAGCCGGGTGCCCGCGACGAGCGTGCCGGAGGCGTCCTGGAGGGACACCGCCGCCCGCACGGTGCCGGCCAGCCAGTCGACGACCCTGCGGACGTCCCGTCCGGCCGGCCGCAGGTGTTCGAGCAGTTCCTGCGCCCACCTCGAACGCTCCCCGGCCGACGCCTCCGTCCACCGGTTGCCGTCGTCGTCCGTCACCTCGGCCTTCCCCTCGTTCGTCCGCCGTCCCGGCCCAGGTCAGGGACGTTACCTCACCCGCGCCCGGACCCGGCCCGGGCGGGCGTCCGCCCCGGAGCGACGGGACACGGCCCGGCGTGTGCGGTCCGGAGCCCGCGGCCCGCCCTTCCCGGACGGCATAAGCTCGGTGAATGGCGAAGTACTTCGACGTGCACCCCGACAACCCCCAGCCGCGCACCATCGCCCAGGTCGCCGACGGCATCCGCTCCGACGCCCTGATCGCGTACCCCACGGATTCGTGCTACGCGCTCGGCTGCCGCCTGGGCAGCCGCGACGGCATCGACCGGATCCGCACGATCCGCAAGCTGGACGACCGGCACCACTTCACCCTCGTGTGCCGGGACTTCGCGCAGCTCGGTCAGTTCGTACGGATCGACAACGACGTGTTCCGCGCGGTCAAGGCGTCGACGCCGGGCAGCTACACGTTCATCCTGCCGGCGACGAAGGAGGTGCCGCGCATGCTGCAGCACCCGAAGAAGAAGACGGTCGGCGTGCGCATCCCCGACCACGTCGTCACCCAGGCCCTGCTCGCGGAGCTCGGTGAGCCCCTGCTGTCCAGCACCCTGCTGCTGCCCGGCGAGGACGAACCGATGACCCAGGGCTGGGAAATCAAGGACCGGCTCGACCACGTGGTGGACGTGGTGCTCGACTCCGGCGACTGCGGCACCGAGCCGACGACGGTGATCGACTTCTCGGGCGGCGAGGCGGAGATCGTGCGGCGCGGCGCCGGCGACGTCTCGCGGTTCGAGTAGCCGGCGGGCCGGAGCCGGGGACCGCGACGGCCGCGGCCCGTCCCCGCGCCGGTGCGGCTCCGCTTCCGGCGCGGCGGCGGTCCACGGGGACGGCCGTCCGTCACCAGCGTCCCGGCGCGGTGCCGACGAGCGGCGTCGAGGGGCGGCCGTCGACGCCGACCGGCACGTCGCCGGCGAGCATCACCCGGTGCATGATCCGCGGGTGGTCGAGGTGGGCGGTGTCGCCCGGGGCCAGGTGGATGGTGGCCCGGTTGTCCCAGAACGCCACGCTGCCCGGCTCCCAGCGGAACCGCACGGTGTACTCGGGCCGGGTCGCCTGCTCCAGCAGCATCTGCAGGACGGCCGCGCTCTCCGGCCGGGACAGACCGGTGATCTGCTCGACGTAGTAGCCGTTGACGTACAGCACCCGCTCGCCGGTCTCCGGGTGGACGCGCACCAGCGGGTGCTCGGAGGCGGTCTGACGGTCCAGCAGGTGGCGCACATAGGCGTCGTCGCCCGGCCGGGGCTGGTAGCCCACCCCCAGCCGGTGCTCGGCGCGCAGCCGGTCGGCGAACTCCCGTACCGGGGCGGACAGTCCGGTGTAGGCCGCGGCCAGGTTCGACCAGGTGGTGTCGCCGCCGTAGGGCGGGACGGTCTCGGCGCGCAGGATCGTCGCGGCGGGCGGGTCGACGCGGGCGCCGTGGTCGCAGTGCCAGCCGCGCAGGAGGGTGTGGCGCCGGCGCCGCAGCCATTCGTCGTGCTCCATGCCGAACCGCCCGCCGAGCTCCAGCCGGTCGGCGGTCGTCTCGATCTCGGGGAAGTCCGGCGGTGAGGCCTTCCCGCGCCGGGGCAGCACCACCGGCTCACCGAACCGGCGCGCCAGCGCGACGTGCCCGGCGTGGTCGAGGCGCTGCCCGCGGAAGAACACCACCTTCCAGCGCAGCACCGCCGCCCTGATCGCGGCGACCACGGCCTCGTCGAGGTCGCCGGCGAGGTCGACGCCGGTGACCTCGGCGCCGATGTGCCCGGCGACCGGACGCACCTCCACCGCCGCGGCCCGTTCGTCCCGCGGCACCGCCGCGGCCCGCTCCGCGTCCGCCGCGCGGCCCCTGTCCGTCGTCATGCGTGTCCGCTCCGTCCGCTCCGCCGTCGTCCGCACGGCCCTCGTACGGACCGGCTCCCGGGACGATCGTGGCAGCGATACGGGCACCTGGCGACAGGGCGTCGCCGGCCGGGGCCGGTCCGTCCGCCCGCCCGTCCGGTTGATCGCCGCCCACCACGTCCCCGAGGCTGGACACACGACACTGTCAACGGGAAGGCCCCGCCGTGATCAGCATCCCGACCCACACCCTCAATGACGGTACGACGCTCCCCGCGCTGGGCCTGGGCACCTGGCCGATGGACGACGCCGAGGCGGAGCGCGCGGTGATCTCGGCCCTGGAGACGGGCTACCGCCTCGTCGACACGGCGGCCAACTACCGCAACGAGACCGGCGTCGGCCGTGCCGTGGCCCGCGCCGGCGTCCCGCGCGAGGAGATCGTCGTGACGACGAAGCTCCCGGGACGGCACCACGGCCACGAGGAGACCCTCGCCTCCTTCGAGGAGTCCCGCGCCCGGCTCGGCCTGGAGTACGTCGACCTCTACCTGATCCACTGGCCGCTCCCCCGGGTCGACCGGTACGTCGACTCCTGGAAGGCCATGATCAAGCTGCGCGACGACGGGCTCGTCCGGTCGATCGGCGTCTCCAACTTCACGCCCGCCCACATCGAGCGGCTGGAGAAGGAGACCGGGGTGCTGCCCTCGGTCAACCAGGTCGAGCTGCATCCCTTCTTCCCCCAGGAGGAGCTGCGGGCCTACCACGCCGGCAAGGGCGTGCTCACCGAGAGCTGGAGCCCGCTCGGCCGGGGCTCGCGGCTCCTGGACGACCTGGCCGTCGCCGCCGTCGCACAGGCCCACGGGGTCACCCCGGCCCAGGCGGTGCTGCGCTGGCACGTCCAGCTCGGCGCGCTCCCCGTCCCCAAGTCGTCGGACCCCGAACGGCAGCGCGCGAACCTCGACGTCTTCGGGTTCGAGCTGGACGCCGCCCAGATGCGGACCCTCACCGACCGCGCCCACCGGCGGATCGGCGGGGACCCGGAGGCGCACGAGGAGTTCTGACCGGGCCCCCGGGCCCGGCGGATCACCCGTCCGGCAGGGGCTGCTCCGCCCAGATCGTCTTGCCGCCGCCCGTCTGGCGGCTGCCCCAGCGCTGGGTGAGCTGGGCCACCAGCAGCAGGCCGCGGCCGCCCTCGTCGTAGGCGTGGGCCCGGCGCAGGTGCGGTGAGGTGGGGTTGGCGTCGGTGACCTCGCAGATCAGGGTGCGGTCGCGGATCAGCCGCAGCTGGACGGGGGGCATGCCGTACCGGATGGCGTTGGTGACCAGTTCGCTGACGACCAGTTCGGTGACGAAGGCGATCTCGTCCAGCCCCCACTCCTCCAGCCGCTCGGTGGCCCACTGCCGGACGCGGGCCACCTCCTCGGGGTCCGAGGGCACCTCCCGCGTGGCGACCTGGTCCGCGCCGAGCGCCCGGGTGCGGGCCAGCAGCAGGGCCACGTCGTCGCCGGGCTCCTCGGGCAGGACGGCCTTCAGCACGCTGTCGCACAGCGAGTCCAGCGAGTCGGCGGGCACCGTCAGGGCACGGCACAGCTCGTCGGTGGCCTGGTCGATGTCGCGGTCCGGGCCCTCGATGAGGCCGTCGGTGTAGAGGGCGACGACGGAGCCCTCGGGCAGCTGGAGCTCCGTGGCCTCGAACGGCAGCCCGCCGATGCCGAGCGGGGGCCCCGCGCTCAGGGGGACGGGCCGGCACGTGCCGTCGGGCAGCAGGAGGGCGGGCGCGGGATGCCCGGCGGCGGCCGCGGTCAGACGGCGCGAGACGGGGTCGTAGACGGCGTACAGGCAGGTGGCGCCGAGTTCGCCGATGTCGTCGCGGTCGCCGGAGGCGAGGTGGACGACGAGGTCGTCGAGGTGGATGAGGAGTTCGTCCGGCGGCAGGTCGACGTCGGCGAGGGTGCGCACGGCCGTGAACAGCCGGCCCATGGCCGCCGTGGAGGTGATGCCGTGGCCGACGACGTCGCCCACCACCAGGCCGACCCGGCTGCCGGCCAGCGGGATGACGTCGAACCAGTCGCCGCCGATGCCCGCCGCGGACGCGGAGGGCAGATAGCGGTGGGCGACCTCGACGGCCGCCTGGCCGGGCAGTCCCTTCGGCAGCAGGCTGTGCTGGAGCGTCAGCGCGGTGGTGCGCTCGCGGGCGAAGCGGCGGGCGTTGTCGACGCAGACGGCGGCGCGGCCGGCGAGTTCCTCGGCGAGAACGGCGTCGTCGGCGGAGTACGCGTCGGGATGAGCGGTGCGGACGGCGAGCGCGACGCCGAGCGTCGTGCCGCGGGCGCGCAGCGGCACGGCCAGCAGCGAGGGGATCCCGGCCGGGGCCGGCCGGCCGTCCGCCGGTCCCGGCGCACCGCACTCGCCCGCCCACCGGTCGAAGGCCGGATCATCCGCACGTACGAGCACCGTCCTGCCCTCCCGCAGCGCCCGTGCGGGAGGGGAGGAGGGCGAGCGGACGTCCGTCCGGCCGAGGGGCACGGCCGCCTCGGGGACGCCCTCGGTGGACGCGCGGGGCGCCACACGGCGCAGCAGGGCACCGTCGGCCGGAAGGGCCGAGGGGTCGTCGGTGCAGAGGACCCAGTCGAGCAGGTCGACGGCGGCGAAGTCGGCGAACCCGGGTGCCATGAGTTCCACGAGTTCCTCGGCCGTGCGGATCACGTCCAGGGTGGTGCCGAGGCGGGCGGCGGCCTCGTTCAGCAGCGCCAGCCGTTCGCGGGCCCGGCGCTGCTCGTTGCTGTCGAAGGCCGCCAGGGCGGTGCCGACCACCTCGCCGGAGGGGTCGCGGACGGGCCACATCTCGACGTTCCAGGCGTGCAGCCGGCTCCCGGAGGGGGCCCGGGTGAAGCTCTCGAGGTGCAGGGGCTCGCCCGTCCGGGCGACCCGGCGGAGATGGCGGTCGAAGCTGCGGCCGGGCCCGTTCTCCTCAACGGTGTCCAGATAGGCCCGGCCGAGCAGGTCCGCCTCGGTGCTGCCCGCCATCCGGCAGGCGATATCGTTGACCCCCAGGTAGCGCTGCTCGGTGTCGAAGACGGACATCGCCAGGGATGCCTGCCGGAACACCTGCCCGGCCAGGCAGGTGTCCGCCGCACCGGGCCGCTCGACGGTGATCACGTGTCCGTCCGGCACACCCCGCGCGCCCAGTAGGGGGTGGACCGTCAGCCGGAGCGGCACGGGGCGGCCGTCGCGATGGCGCAGCACGACGAGGCCCGACGGCAGGGGCGGGGCGGCGGACGGCACGTCCTCGGCGAGCAGTTCCCGTACGGCCCGCCCCACGGCCTCTTCGGCCGGGTACCCGGTCAGCCGCCGGGCGCCCTCGCTCCACCCCGTCACGATGCCGCGGGCATCGACGACCACCGCGGCCGAGGCGTCTTCCATTCGTCCAGGATCGGCCCATCGCCACGCCCTCTCAACCGCGGCCGTGCGCCCCGGGCGGTAAGCGGCCGGAGGGCTGACGGCGCCGGGCCGTCGGCGGGTTCTCGGGGGCAGGCGAGGGGCGGTGCGCGCGGCAGCGGGCCGGCGGTGGGCACGGCCGGGGAGCCGGGCGCCGGCTGGGCGCCGGCGGCGGGCAGTGCGGCCGGGTGGCGTCCGAGGCGGCCGTGGGCCCGGTGGGCGTGCGCGGTCCCGGCGAGGGCGCCGGGGCGGACGCGCGGTGGGGTGCCGGTGTCAGGAGGGCCGGGCGGGTTCCGTCTCCTCGTCGGCGGAGTGGGCGAGGAAGTCGTCGACCATGCGGTGGAAGAGGGTGGCGAGCCGCCGCAGGTCCTCGGGCGACCAGTCGGCCAGCGCCACCTGCATGGCCCGGGCCCCGGCCTCGCGGATCCGGGCTATGGCCTCCCGGCCGGCCTCGGTGAGTTCGATGCGCTGGGCGCGGCGGTCGTCGGGGTCCGGGACGCGGGTGACATGGCCGGTCTTCTGCAGCTGCTGCACCGTACGGGTGACGTGCGAGGCCTCCACTCCCAGCCGGGCGGCCAGCTCCCCCGGCCGCATCGGCTCGACGTCGGCCATCTGCCGCAGCAGCGCGACGGCGGCGCGGTCCAGCGGCACACCCGCCAGGGCCATCAGCCGCTCGTGCTGCCGGGCGCGCGAGCCCAGATAAGTGATGCGGCTGAGCGCGCGCTCGATCTCGGCCACTTCCGCGGAGGCGGGCGAGTCGGGGAGCGGGGGTGTGGACATGCACCCCACTTTACCATCTCATTGCCTAACTCAATCAATCGCGGAACGCGCCTCCCGGCCGGCGAGTGGGCGCCGGCCGGCCCGCGATGCCCCGCTCCCCGGTGACGGCGGCACCGTGCCGCGCGGGCTTCCGGCTGCCGCGGTTCCGCACGGGTCCGGCGCACGCCCCGGCCGCGTCGAGTGTTGGGCCCGGCTTCACCATCGGTACGCCTGTGGCCCCTTGGCACGGAAGTGCGCAGCCGGGATGCTGAACTCCCTTGCCCCCCACAGCCGTTGGGCTGCGCCCGGACCAAGAGGAGGACGCAGTGTCGTCGAGCACGTCCCGTACGCACCGCAGGAGATGGCTGACCGGCCTCGCCGGTGCGGTCGCCCTGGTCATCGCCTTCCCCGCCACCGCCTTCGCCGCACCGCCACCCGCCCTGCCCGCCGACGCCGACGAGTTGGAGCGGACGTTCCAGCCCGCCTACGACTACGACACCGACGGCTGCTACCCCACACCGGCGATCGGTCCGGACGGCGCCGTCAACGGCGGCCTCAAGCCGACCGGCGCCCTCAACGGCAACTGCCGCGACGCCTCCGACCTGGACAACACCAACGGCTACGCGCGCTCCGCGTGCAACAACGGCTGGTGCGCCGTCGTCTACGCCCTGTACTTCGAGAAGGACCAGGCGCTGCCGGGCACCGGCCTCGGCGGGCACCGCCACGACTGGGAACACGTCGTGGTGTGGGTGCGGGACGGCACGGTGCAGTACGTCTCGACGTCCAACCACGGTTCGTTCTCGATCCACGCGCGTTCGGCGGTCCGTTTCGACGGGACGCATCCGAAGATCGTGTACCACAAGGACGGCATCGGCACGCACTGCTTCCGCCTCGCGGGGGCGGGGGACGAACCGCCGGAGAACCACAAGGGCAGTTGGCAGTACCCGGCGCTGGTCGGCTGGAACGGCTACCCGGCCGGGCTGCGGGACAAGCTCGCCTCCCATGACTTCGGCAGCGCCAACTTCGGTCTCAAGGACGGGAGTTTCGCCTCCCACCTCGCCGCGGCCAAGCCGTCGGGCATCCCGTTCGACCCGAACGCCTGACCTCCGTCCGCACCGCGGGCCCGGGCGGTCCGCCGCCCGGGCCCGCGGACCGGCTCGGGGGCGCGCTCGCACCGCAGTGCGTGCCGTGAGGGCGGCACCGGCCCATCGGCGCGATCGACTCCCCGGGCGCCCGGCCACCCACCGGGAGGCCAACGCCGAGTCCATGCCCCCGCAGGTGTTCCAGGGGCACTGCGACAGCCCGGCCGCGGGGTACGCGCGTGAATCGGAAGGGCGAACTCCCCCCTCGGGCCCGGGTTTTCACCCCGGTCGGCAAGACCCGGCCGAACGCGCGCACGGGGGCCGGCCGCCACGCTCGGCACGTCGGTCGCCGCGCCCCCCTGCCGCGTCAGGGCGCCCGCGAGACCATCGACGGCGCCCCGCACCGACGGCGGCTCAGGCGGTGCCCTCCTCCGCCTGCTCCTGCAGGAAGACGCTCACCTGGTGCGCGAGGCTGTCCCGGCCCGCGCCCACGGGGGCCCCGGCCGCACCCTCGTGCGCACCGGCCCGGCCCGTCCACACCCGGCGGCCGGTCCACTCCTCGTCCACCCGCAACTGCACCTGGACGTCGACGTGGCTCAGGGCCGCCTCGGGGCCGGCCGCGTAGAGCACGGCGGTGGCGCGGCGCAGGGGATAGACGTCGAATCCCTCGATGAACTGCGAGTTGCGCCAGTCGACGAATGCGCTCTCCCCGTCGGGGCCGATCCGCACGTCGATCTGGCCGTCCTCGAGATGAATTCCGACGGCCCTGTCGCCGCGGTTCTCGACGGTCACACGGACGCTGAAATACGCGAGCCCTTCGGCGGCGTCGTCCCGTCCGCGCGGCGGCTCGCCCGCCTCCAGGCGGTGGACGCGGACCCGCAGACCGGCATGCTCGTCGTACTCCTGCCAGTCCCCGACCACGTTCGGCTCGTACACAGTCCACCTCTCGACTTCCGTGGCTGCTTCCTATCTGTGGGTTCAGGGCACTGTCAAATGAGCGGAATGCGCCGTGGTCAGGCGGTTCGCCCGCATCTGATCGACGATCAAGCGCTGCGCTGGAGGAATCCCGGGGAACCCCCCGGGCCGGCCGTCCCGCCCGCCGCGACGGCGTGCCGCACATCACGTCCGGCGCCGTGATCACCGGCCGCGCCGCGGAAGCGGCCCGGTGTGCCCCGGACGGCGCGGCGCGACCGCCCACGCCGCCCGCGGGGAATTCACGGCGTGAATTCCTCCGGTTCCGGAACGTGTACTCCGCGAAATACCGGCCCCTTGAATTCGAGAAACCGTTTCACAGGGGTGACGTACGGGAAAGGAAATCTCAGTGCTTCGGACCGGAGGCACGTCCGTGGGAACCGGCTCGCCGGCCCCGGACCTTTTCGTGGTCCGAGTGAGCGCTTCCCACGGTGTCCGTCCACCCGGCACCCGCTCAGGGAGGTGCGCACATGCGTACCGGCAATCCCACGAAGCCGCACCCCCACGACGACGCCCCCGACACGGCCGAGGCCTTCGCGCGCCTGGTCCGGCTGCCCGAAGGGCCCGAGCGCAAGGCACTGCGCGACGAGCTGGTCCAGGCCTGGCTGCCCATGGCCGAACGGATCGCCGTGCGTTTCCGGGGGCGCGGTGAGGCTCTGGAGGATCTGTACCAGGTGGCGGCCCTCGGCCTGGTCAAGGCCGTCGACCACTACGACCCGGTGCGCGGCAACGCCTTCGAGGCGTACGCCGTGCCGACCATCACCGGGGAGATCAAGCGCCACTTCCGTGACCACATGTGGACCCTGCACGTCCCGCGCCGCGTGCAGGACCTGCGCAACCGCGTGCGGCACGCGGCCAGGGAGCTGGCGCAGACCACGGTGGGGCGGGCCCCCACGGTCCCCGAGATCGCCGCGTACGCCCGGCTGACGGAGAGCGAGGTGCGCACCGGCATGGAGGCGCTGGAGTGCTTCTCCGCGCTGTCGCTGGAGGCGGAGATGCCCGGCACGGACGGCTACGCCCTCGGGGACTCGGTCGGCGGACCGGACCCGGCGTTCGACACGGTCGTCGACCGGGTGACGGTCCGGCCCTTCCTCGAGGCGCTCCCGGAGCGGGAACGGCTCATCCTCTACCTGCGGTTCTTCCGGGGGATGACGCAGAGCACCATCGCCGAGCACCTCGGCATCTCGCAGATGCACGTCTCCCGGCTGCTCAGCAGCTGTTTCGCCCAGCTGCGCGAGGAACTGCTGTCCGAGGCCGGCTGACCGCGGGCGCGGCGCCGCCGGGCGGATCAGCGCTCCGGCGGCGCACCCGGGACCTGGGTGGGGCAGGACCGGTCCAGCACGTCCTCCAGTACCGCCCGCACCTCGGCCGGCATGATGCCGGTGCGTCCCCAGACGAGGATCATCTCGGCGATGCTGCGGAGCTTGATGTTCGTGTGCTGGGACACCTCCTTCAGCACCGTCCACCCCTGGTCGGGTGAGACCCGTCCGATCGCGACGATCATGCCGATCGCCTGATCGACCACCGCGTGCGAGACGACCGCGTCCTTCAGCTGCTGTACCTCTTCCTCCAGCTGGAGGATCCGGTCCGAACCCCCGTCCGTGGGCATGGTCACCTCCCGGTCCGGTGTGCCGCTCCCGTGCTGCCTTCACATGGTGCTTGAGTGCCTTCACCCAGTGTCCGGCTCCTCCATCGTCGCCACTCGTGCCGCCCCGTGCCACCGGGGCGGGCCGCGGGCGGTCCGGGCCGCCGTTTCGGCACCCCCGCCGGGGTACTCGACAGGCGCCCGCACCGGAGCACGGCGGACACTGGGGGCATTCCGGTGGCTGCCGGGCCCGACGAGATCAGGACGCTACTGCCATGAACCACGACATGCCCTCCCCCGCCGGCGCGACGGACGTCTTCTCCACGCACTCCGTGTTCGGGGCACCCTGCTGGGTGAGCCTGACCAGCCACGACGTGCAGACGACCGAGGAGTTCTACGGGGCCGTGCTCGGCTGGCAGTGGCGGCCGGTCCGCCTCGGCGACCGGTTCCGGATCGCCCTGGCCAACGGCTCGCCGGTGGCCGGCATCGCGGGGATCGCCGCCATGGGGCAGATGGCGGCGGCGTGGACGCCGTACTTCGCCGTGCGCAGCGCCGACGAGACCGTGGCACGGGTGCAGGAGCGCGGCGGCACCCTGGCGGTCGGCCCGATCTCCCTGCCTCCCGGGCGCGGGGCGCTGCTGGCCGACCGGGACGGGGCGACCTTCGGCATCTGGGAGGGCGAGCTGTTCACCGACTGGCCCACCTGGCGCCGCACACGACCGGCGTTCGTCAGACTGCACACCCGTGACGCGTTCGACGCCGCCATCTTCTACGGCCAGGTCTTCGACTGGGCGTCCGACAAACCCGGATGCTGCGAGGTCCAGTACGAGGGCGACGAGGTGGTGCTGCGCAGCGAGGGGGACCTGGTGGCGCGCATCGAGTCGGGGGCGGTGGAGTCGGCTCCCGACCCACGGATCCGGCCGCACTGGCAGGTCCACTTCGCCGTGAAGGACGTGGCCGCCTGCGCCCGTGCGGCCGAACGGCACGGCGGCAGCGTGCTCTCCCTCACCGACGACGAGGCCG
>NZ_MSGP01000461.1 GCF_002078235.1 Streptomyces viridosporus | reverse complement strand
ACCCGCCTCGCCCGCCGGACCGCGGCGGCGAAGCCCCTGGTCGTGGTCCGGCGGGCGAGGCGGGTGAACTTGCGGGGGTTCCCGATGGACTCCAGGTACATGAGGACGACGTCGGTGTCGGGGTCCTCGTACCAGTACTGCAGGAGGTCGTTGCCGGAGACGTCGGCGCGGTTGCCGGACGACACGAAGGCGGACACGCCCGTGACGCCGGTGACGCCTCCGCCGCGCCGGTGCAGGCGCGACAGCAGGGCGACCCCGATGGCACCGGACTGGGCGAACAGCCCGATCCGGCCGGGGCGGGGCATCTCGGGGGCGAGCGAGGCGTTCAGCCGCACGTCGGGGGACGTGTTGACGACGCCGAAGGAGTTCGGACCGATGATCCGCATGCCGTACGTGCGCGCCTGCCGCACCAGGGCGCGCTGGCGTTCCCGGCCGTCGGGGCCGGACTCGGCGTAGCCGGCGGAGACGACCACGAGCCCCTGCACGCCGTGCTCGCCGCACTCGGCGACCACCTCGGGGACGCGCTCGGCGGGCACCGCGACGACCGCCAGGTCGACGGGCCCGTCGACCTCCCGCACCGAGCGGAAGGCGGGCACCCCGTCGAGCTCCTTCTGCCCTTCCGGCAGGGCCCCGTTCACGGCGTACAGGCGGCCGGTGAACCCGGCGTCCCGGATGTTGTCGAGGATGCTGCGTCCCACGCCGCCGGGGGCGCGGCCGGTGCCGATGACGGCCACCGCCCCGGGGGCGAGCAGCCGCTGCACGGAGCGCGCCTCGGCGCGCTGCTCGCGCGCGTACTGCACGGCCAGGGAGCGGTCGGTGGGTTCGAGGTCGAGCTCCAGGCGGACGACGCCGTCCTCGAAGCTGCGCTTCTGGGTGTACCCGGCGTCGGTGAACACCTTGATCATCTTGGTGTTGGCGGGCAGCACCTCGGCGGCGAACCGGCGGATGCCGCGCTCCCGCGCGACGGCGCCGATGTGTTCGAGCAGGGCGGAGGCGACGCCCCGGCCCTGGTGGGCGTCCTGCACGAGGAAGGCGACCTCGGCCTCGTCGGCCGGCGCGGAGGCGGGCGCCCCGTCGGCGCCGATCCGGTCGTAGCGTACGGTGGCGATGAACTCGCCGCCCACCGTGGCGGCGAGTCCCACCCGGTCCACGAAGTCGTGGTGCGTGAAGCGGTGGACGTCCTTGGCGGACAGACGCGGGTAGGGCGCGAAGAAGCGGTAGTACTTCGACTCGTCCGACACCTGCTCGTAGAAGCTGACCAGGCGCTCGGCGTCATCGACGGTGATGGGGCGGATGCGCGCGGTGCCGCCGTCGCGCAGCACCACGTCGGCCTCCCAGTGGGCGGGGTACTCGTGCCGGTCCGACGTGGTCTGCATGGGCCCCAGAGTACGGCTCGCGCACGGCGACGGCGCGAGGCAGTCTGTGGAGGGCGACGAACCGGACCGAGGCCGCGGTCCGGAACCCACCCGGGAGCGGGAGCAGGTGCCACTCCCGGCGTGCTTCACGATATGGGAAACTGGTCTAGACAACCTTGAAAACTGAAGGGCAGCAACACATGGCTGAGCGCCGCGTCAACGTCGGCTGGGCCGAGGGCCTCCACGCCCGCCCCGCCTCCATCTTCGTCCGAGCCGCCACGGCCGCAGGCGTCCCGGTGACGATCGCCAAGGCCGGGGGCGACCCCGTCAACGCGGCCTCCATGCTGGCCGTTCTGGGCCTGGGCGCCCAGGGCGGCGAGGAGATCGTCCTCGCTTCCGAGGCGGAGGGCGCGGACGTCGCCCTGGACCGTCTGGCGAAGCTGGTCGCCGAGGGTCTCGAGGAGCTCCCCGAGACCGTCTGAGCGAGTGCCCGACAGCGGCGGAGCCGCGTCGTCCGTTCCGGGCGGCGCGGCTCCGTCGTTTCCCTTCCGGACCGGCAGCCCCGTTTCCGCTTCCGCTTTTCTTCACGGGCATTCGGAAAACCCGGAGGGCACGGCCGCGGGAGAGGTGGCCGCGCATTCTCCGCACCCTCGGAAAAGGGCAGCGGAACAAAGCCCTCGCCGATTCCTTCCCTTTGTGTACGGCCTTTGTGTTAAGCGCGCGGGCTCGGCGTGTTTACGGGATGTTGCGCGTTCCTCACACGCTCCGCGCGGTCCGGCCGGCCGGCGCCGGAGGCGGAGCGCAGGCGGTGCGCGGCGGTCGCGCGCTCGGTGTGCAGCGCCGTGACGGCCCGCGCGCGCTCGCCGTCGCCGCGTGCCACGGCGTCCGCGATCGCGCCGTGCTCCGCCCAGCGCTCCACCGGGTCGGCGGGTCCCTCGACGGCGTACATCCAGGCGATCTTGTGTCGCAGTTGGGTCAGCGTCGAGGCCAGCGCCGGGCTGCCGGAGGCCTGGGCGAGCGTCTCGTGGAACCAGCCGCCCAGGGAGCGCAGGTCGTCGCCGGCGCCCCGGCGGGCGCGCTCCTGCCCCAGACGGACCAGACCGCGCAGCACCTTCACGTGGGCCCCGGTGCGGCGCTGGGCCGCGCGGAGGGCGCCGAGCGGCTCGAGGAGCAGGCGCATCTCCAGCAGGTCGGCGGCCTCCTGCTCGGTGGGTTCCGCGACGCACGCGCCCGCGTGCCGCCGGGTCACCACGAAGCCCTCGGCCTCCAGCGTGCGCAGGGCCTCCCGGACGGGGACGCGGGAGACGCCGTGACGGCGGGCGAGCACTTCCTCCGTGAGCCGGCTGCCGCGCCCGTGGACACCCGCGACGATGTCGTCCCGGATCGCCGTGCACACCGAGTGCGCGGGAATGCGCATGACCGACCTCCGGACCGATTCCCGTGACACGTCGACGATTGACGTGCGTTCCGTGACTCTATTGCAGTAGGCGGGAATTTCCGATGCCGGGCCGGAATCCATGCTTGTTTTTTGGTCGATCCTTCCCTTGCGACGCCGAAAGCCCCGGCTCGGAAGCCGGGGCCGGGAAGCGGGGGCGCACTCCGCGCCGAAGGCGGGCGCGTGTCAGAGGTTCACGCCGTGCGCGCGGAGGTAGGCGACGGGGTCCAGGTCGGATCCGTACTCGGCGCCGGTGCGGGCCTCGAAGTGCAGGTGCGCGCCCGTGACGTTGCCGGTGGCGCCGGACAGGCCGATCTGCTGCCCCGCGGCGACCTGCTGCCCCACCGAGACCCCGATGGACGACAGGTGACCGTACTGGGTGTACGTGCCGTCGTGCATCTTGATGACGACCTGGTTGCCGTACGCGCCGCCCCAGCCGGCCTCCACGACGGTGCCCATGCCGACCGACTGGACGGGGGTGCCGCTCGCGGCGTGGAAGTCGACGCCCGTGTGGCTGCCGGAGGACCAGACGGCGCCACCGCTCTTGTAGCCGGTCGAGACGTAGGAGCCGGGGATCGGGGAGACGAAGGTGTTGAGGCGCGCGCGCTCGGCCTCCCGCGCGGCGCGCTCCTTCTCCGCGCGGGCCTCCTCGGCCGCCTCGGCCGCCTTCTCGCGCGCGGCCTTCTCGGCCGCCTTCCGCGCGGCGGTCTCGGCGGCCTCTCGGGCGGCCTCGTGCTGGGCGGCCGCCTGGGCGTCGACCTGGGCGGCGACCTCGTCGCCCAGGGTGAGGACGGGGGTGAGGCCGGTCTGCGCGGCGGCGGGTTCGGCGGCGAGCGCGGGGGCCGCGAAGGAGCCGACGACGCCGGTGGTGGTGAGGGCCGCGACGCCCGCCGCGCGGGCGGTGCCGCGCTCGATCCGGCGGGGACGACGGTGCTTCCCGGTGGCGCGGGTGAACGCCATGTGCAGGCTGGTCCTTTCCTTCCCTCTCGCCTACCGGGTTAGCTGACGGGTTCGGAGCAGGAAGGTCTCCTACGGACCCCCTCGCGACACGCGCGGGCGTCCGATTCACCCCAGGGACTGCATGCGGGTCCCCGGCTCCCCTCGGCTCGCGCCGCAGGGGATTCGGCGATGGCTGTCCGGTGCCGCGGGTGCGGCGCACTGCCCGACGAACAGCCCGGAAGACGCTAAGCGGGCGGGCTTTCAATTCCCAACCGAAACCCGGGTTTTGTAGCGCATCCCACAGGGCAGACGGGCAACCTCCACCCCAATTCGGGCATAAGGGGGCCCTGGTGACCCGTGAGTCACCAGGGCCCGCGCGTGCGCGTCCTCCGCGGCCGCCTACTCGGCCGTCACCACGGCGACGTCACCGATCCCGAGGGCCTCCACGGACGTCTTGATCTGCGCCGCGTCGCCGACGAGGACGGTCACCAGACGGTCCACCGGGAAGGCGTTGACGACCGCGGCGGTCGCCTCCACGGTGCCGGTCGCGGCGAGCTGCCGGTACAGCTCGGCCTGGTAGTCGTCGGGCAGCTGCTGCTCGACCTGGTCGGCCAGGGTGCTCGCGACGGCCGCGGCGGTCTCGTACTTGAGCGGCGCCACGCCCACCAGGTTCTGCACGGCGACGTCCCGCTCTTCGTCGGTGAGTCCCTCCGCGGCGAGCGTGCGCAGCACCGTCCACAGGTCCTGCAGGGCGGGCCCGGTGTTCGGCGTGTCGACGGAGCCGCTGATGGCGAGCATCGCGGCGCCGGCGGCCCCTCCGGAGGAGGAGGGGGCGGTGGACCGGAGGACCTGCCCGAAGGCCCGGACGCCGTAGGTGTAGCCCTTCTCCTCGCGCAGGACGCGGTCCAGGCGGGAGGTGAGGGTGCCGCCGAGGCAGTACGTGCCGAGCACCTGTGCGGGCCACACGCGGTCGTGCCGGTCCGGGCCGACCCGGCCGATCAGCAACTGCGTCTGGACGGCGCCCGGACGGTCCACGATCACGACCCGGCCGGTGTCGTCCGCGACCACCGGCGGAACGGGCCGGGGCCGGGCCGGGGAGCCCGTCCAGGCGCCGAGCGTGTCGCCGAGCAGCGCGTCCAGGTCGACCCCGGTGAAGTCGCCGACGA
This sequence comes from Streptomyces viridosporus, assembly GCF_002078235.1. GTDB lineage: Bacteria > Actinomycetota > Actinomycetes > Streptomycetales > Streptomycetaceae > Streptomyces > Streptomyces viridosporus. The sequence goes on along the minus strand of NZ_MSGP01000461.1, from coordinate 9,451 downwards.
CCACCGCGGTCGCCGTGGCGGGGCGGACGTGCTTCTCGTAGAAGGCGCGCACGGCCGCGGAGTCGATGCCGGCGACCGTCTCCTCGGTGCCCTGGCGCGGGCGCGACATGCGCGAACTCGCCGGGAACAGCTCCTTGGAGAGTTCCTTGGCGGCCCGGCGGGCGGGGTTGGCCAGCTCGTGCGGGATCTCGTCGAGGCGGTTGCGGACCAGCCGCTCGACCTCGCTGTCGGCGAACGCGGGCGCCCGCAGGGCGTCGGCGACCAGCCCGAGCCCCTTGGCAAGCCGCGAGGCGGGGACCTCCAGGCTCAGCCGGACGCCGGGATGGTCGGCGTGCGCGTCCAGGGTGGCGCCGCAGCGCTCCAGTTCGGCGGCGAACTCCTCGGCGGAGTGCTTGTCGGTGCCCTCGGAGAAGGCCCGCGCCATGATCGTGGCGACACCGTCGAGTCCGGTCGGCTCGGCCTCGAGCGGAGCGTCGAGGAGCACCTCGACGGCGACGACCTGCTGGCCCGGGCGGTGGCAGCGCAGCACGGTCAGGCCGTTGTCGAGCGTGCCGCGCTCGGGGGCCGGGAAGGCCCAGGGCCTGGCCTCGCCCGCCTGCGGCCGGGGGTGGAAGTCCATCGTGGCGAGCTCGGTCACTTCGCCGTCTCCTCGGTCTCGTCGGTGCCGGCGGCTGCGGCGGCTTCCTCTGCGTCCTGCGCCTCGGGGGCGACGGGCTCGTAGACGAGCACCGCGCGGTTGTCGGGGCGCAGGCGGGTCTTGGCGACCTCCTGCACCTCCTCCGCCGTCACCTCCAGGACGCGCCGGACGGCGGTCAGGGCGAGCTGCGGGTCGCCGAACAGGACGGCGTACCGGCACAGTTCGTCGGCGCGGCCCGCGACCGTGCCGAGGCGGTCCAGCCACTCGCGCTCCAACTGGGCCTGGGCGCGCTCCATCTCCTCGGCCGTGGGGCCCTGCTCGGCGAACCGGGCGAGCTCCTCGTCGATCGCGGCCTCGATCACCGGCACCTCCACGTCGCCGGACGTCTTCACGTCCAGCCACCCCAGGGAGGGCGCCCCGGCCAGCCGCAGCAGGCCGAACCCGGCGGCCACGGCCGTGCGGTCGCGCCGTACCAGCCGGTTGTAGAGCCGCGAGGACTCGCCGCCGCCGAGCACGGTGAGCGCCAGGTCCGCCGCGTCGCACGCGCGCGTGCCGTCCTGCGGCAGCCGGTAGGCGGCCATCAGGGCGCGCGCGGGGACCTCCTCCTCGACGACCTCGCGCAGCTGCTCGCCGATGACGTCGGGCAGCGAGCCGTCGCGCGGCTCGGGCTTGCCGTCGTGGGACGGGATGGAGCCGAAGTACTTCTCGATCCAGGCGAGCGTCTGCTCCGGGTCGATGTCGCCGACGACGGAGAGCACGGCGTTGTTCGGCGCGTAGTACGTGCGGAAGAACTGGCGGGCGTCCTCCAGGGTGGCCGCGTCCAGGTCCGCCATCGAGCCGATCGGCGTGTGGTGGTACGGGTGGCCCTCCGGGTAGGCGAGGGCGGTCAGCCTCTCGAAGGCCGTGCCGTAGGGCACGTTGTCGTAGCGCTGGCGGCGCTCGTTCTTGACCACGTCCCGCTGGTTCTCCATGGACTCCTCGTCCAGGGCGGCCAGCAGGGAGCCCATGCGGTCGGCCTCCAGCCAGAGGGCGAGCTCCAGCTGGTGGGCGGGCATGGTCTCGAAGTAGTTGGTGCGCTCGAAGCTGGTGGTGCCGTTGAGCGAACCGCCGGCGCCCTGCACCAGCTCGAAGTGGCCGTTGCCCTTCACCTGGGCGGACCCCTGGAACATGAGGTGCTCGAAAAGGTGAGCCAGACCGGTACGCCCCTTGACTTCGTGGCGTGAACCGACGTCGTACCAGAGACACACCGCGGCGACCGGGGTCAGGTGGTCCTCGGAGAGCACCACGCGCAGGCCGTTGGCCAGGCGGTGCTCAGTCGCTGTCAGGCCGCCGGAGCCTGCCTGGGCTGTGGCCGTGTGACCCATGGGCATGTACGTCCCTTCGATCGCGGAGGCGGTCGTCGACACCGCCGTTTCTGCCGGTCCTGCCACTGTATGCAAGCGTGCGGACCACCGGCGAAGTTCCCGGACGGGGCCGACTACGCCGAGAGCGAGAAGCGGTGCGGGCCGTTGACGGTGCCGGTGTGGGCCGTGGGACGAACGGGGCATCTGTGGTACCGGTCCGCGGGCGCGGCACGCGCGCCGGCGGGCGGCGGACCGCGCGGGGCACGGGCCGGCACACGGCCGGACCGCGGGCCCCGGCCCGGCCGCCCGGCGGACTCGTGGAGGCCGTCCCGCGCACGGCCGGGCCGCGCGGTCCGCCCCTCGGGGCGGGGCCGGACCGGAGCCCCCGTGCGCGGTGTTCGCGGCCCGTGCGCGTACCCTGCTCGCGCCGCCCCTGCCCGTCCCCGCCGGACGGACTGAGCCAGGTCCTGGTCCCGCTTGTCAGTGCGACGGTCCACAATGGTCCGCGTCAGATCCCGTCACACGCTTCAGCAAGGAGCCGGCAGCGATGGCCCGCCGCAGCACGAAGACCCCGCCGCCCGACGACTCGTACGAGGAGAAGATCCTCGACATCGACGTCGTCGACGAGATGCAGGGCTCCTTCCTCGAGTACGCGTACTCGGTCATCTACTCCCGCGCCCTGCCGGACGCGCGCGACGGTCTCAAGCCGGTGCACCGCCGCATCGTCTACCAGATGAACGAGATGGGTCTGCGGCCCGAGCGCGGCTACGTGAAGTGCGCCCGCGTCGTCGGCGAGGTGATGGGCAAGCTGCACCCCCACGGCGACGCCTCGATCTACGACGCCCTGGTGCGCATGGCCCAGCCGTTCTCGATGCGCGTGCCCCTGGTCGACGGCCACGGCAACTTCGGCTCGCTGGGCAACGACGACCCGCCCGCCGCCATGCGGTACACCGAGTGCCGGATGGCCGAGGCCACGAGCCTGATGACCGAGTCCATCGACGAGGACACGGTCGACTTCGCACCCAACTACGACGGCCAGGAGCGGGAACCGGTGGCGCTGCCCGCCGCCTTCCCGAACCTGCTGGTGAACGGCGCGTCGGGCATCGCCGTCGGTATGGCCACCAACATGCCGCCGCACAACCTGCGCGAGGTCGTCGCGGCCGCGCGTCACCTGATCAGGTACCCGAACGCCGATCTCGACGCCCTGATGAAGCACGTCCCGGGCCCCGACCTGCCCACCGGCGGCCGGATCGTCGGCCTGTCCGGCGTCCGGGACGCGTACCGGACGGGCCGCGGCACGTTCAAGATCCGTGCGACGGTCACCGTGGAGGAGGTGACGGCGCGCCGCAAGGGCCTGGTCGTCACCGAGCTGCCCTTCACGGTCGGCCCGGAGAAGGTGATCGCCAAGATCAAAGACCTGGTCGGGTCGAAGAAGCTCCAGGGCATCGCCGACGTCAAGGACCTCACCGACCGCGAGCACGGCCTGCGGCTCGTCATCGAGATCAAGAACGGCTTCGTGCCGGAGGCGGTCCTGGAGCAGCTGTACAAGCTGACGCCGATGGAGGAGTCCTTCGGCATCAACAACGTGGCGCTGGTGGACGGCCAGCCGCTCACCCTGGGCCTCAAGGAACTGCTGGAGGTCTACCTCGACCACCGCTTCGACGTCGTACGCCGGCGTTCGGAGTTCCGCCGCGGCAAGAAGCGGGACCGGCTGCACCTGGTCGAGGGCCTGCTCACGGCCCTGGTGGACATCGACGAGGTCATCCGCCTCATCCGCTCCAGCGAGAACTCCGCGCAGGCCAAGCAGCGCCTGATGGAGCGCTTCTCCCTCAGCGACGTCCAGACCCAGTACATCCTGGACACGCCCCTGCGCCGGCTGACCAAGTACGACCGCATCGAGCTGGAGACGGAGCGGGACCGGCTGAACGCGGAGATCGAGGAGCTCACCCGGATCCTGGACTCGGACGCCGAGCTGCGGAAGCTGGTCTCCGGCGAACTGGCCGCGGTGGCCAAGAAGTTCGGCAACGACCGCCGTACGCTCCTGCTGGAGTCGGCCGACGTCCCGGCCGCCCCCGTGCCGCTGCAGGTGGAGGACGCCCCGTGCCGCGTGCTGCTGTCCTCCACGGGGCTGCTGGCCCGTACGGCGAACGACGAGCCGTTCGCGCAGGACGCCGCCGCCAAGCGGGTCAAGCACGACGTGATCGTCTCGGCGGTGCCGGCGACGGCCCGCGGTGAGGTGGGCGTGGTCACCTCGGCCGGCCGCCTGCTCCGGCTGAACGTCGTCGACCTGCCCGTGCTCCCGGAGGCGATGCCGACGCCGAACCTCTCGGGCGGGGCGCCCCTGGCCGAGTTCGTCTCCCTGGAGGGCGACGAGGAGGTCGTGTGCCTGACGACGCTCGACGAGTCGTCGCCGGGTCTGGCGCTCGGCACCGAGCAGGGCGTCGTCAAGCGCGTGGTGCCCGACTACCCCTCCAGCAAGGAGGAGCTGGAGGTCATCGCCCTCAAGGAGGGCGACCGGATCGTCGGCGCGGTCGAGCTGCGCACGGGCGAGGAGGACCTGGTCTTCGTCACCGACGACGCCCAGCTGCTGCGTTACCAGGCCGGACAGGTCCGTCCGCAGGGCCGGCCCGCCGGCGGTGTGGCGGGCGTCAAGCTCGCCCAGGGCGCGAAGGTCATCGCCTTCACGGCGGTCGATCCGGCGGCGGACGCGATGGTGTTCACGGTCGCGGGCTCACGCGGCACGCTGGACGACTCCGTCCAGACGACGGCGAAGCTGACCCCGTTCGACCAGTTCCCGCGCAAGGGCCGGGCCACCGGCGGCGTGCGCTGCCAGCGGTTCCTGAAGGGCGAGGACTGCCTGGCCCTGGCCTGGGTGGGCCCGGTCCCGGCCCGTGCCGCCCAGAAGAACGGCACGCCGGTGAGCCTCCCGGAGCCCGACCCGCGCCGCGACGGCTCGGGCGTGTCGCTGCCGAAGACGGTGTCGGTGGTGGCGGGGCCGGTCTAGGCCGCGGGTTCGCCGGGCTCCCCGAGGTCCCCGGACTCTCCGGGGTCTCCGGGATCCCCGGGTTCCTGCACATAGCGCAGAACGCCCCACATGCCGTGCTCGTCGACGTGTGGGGCGTCGTCGCTCCCGCACGCCTCCAGTTCCTCGCGCAGGGCGGCGGTGTCGAGGTCCGTCCCGATGAGGACGAGCTGGGTGAGCCGCTCCTCGCCGACCGCCCAGGGCTCGGGATAGAACCGCAGGAACCGCCCCACGGCATGCACGGCGTACCGGTTGCGGGCGTCGTACGGCCCGAAGTCGACGTACCCCTTGATCCGGTACAGCCCCTCGGGCCGGCTGTCCAGGAACCGGATCAGCCGCCGCGGGTCCAGCGGCCGCCCGGAGACGAAGGAGAGGCTGTCGTACGCGGCGTGCAGGTGCCCGGTGTGCTCCTCCTCCCCGCGGTCGTGGCGGTGCAGATCGTCGAACGACAACTGCCCGACGCGCTCCTCGCTCGGCCTGCAGTCGAAGAGGAGCTCGGGGTCGACGCGCCCGTGCGTGGCGGGGACGACGGCCGCACGGTCGACGAGCGAGCGGACCGGGTCCAGCACGTGTGAGGCGTCGGTGACCCGGTCCAGCTTGTTCACGACGACGAGATCGGCGAGGCCGAGGTGCCGCTCGATCTCCGGGTGCCGGGCCCGGGTGGCGTCGAACTCGGCGGCGTCCACGACCTCGACGAGCCCGCCGTACACGATCCCGGGGTGCTCGCTGGCGAGCACCATCCGCACGAGTTCCTGCGGCTCGGCGAGACCACTGGCCTCGATGACGATGACGTCGACGCCGGCGGACGGCCGGGCCAGCCGCTCGAGGTACTCGTCCAGCTCGCTGCCGTCGACGGCACAGCACAGGCATCCGTTCCCGAGCGAGACCGTCGAGTCCCCGAGCGCACCGGCCACGGCCATGGCGTCGATCTCGATGGCGCCGAAGTCGTTGACGACGGCGCCGATGCGGCTTCCGCCGCTGTGGTGGAGGAGGTGGTTGAGCACGGTGGTCTTCCCGGAGCCGAGGAATCCGGCCAGGACGACCACCGGAATCTGCCGACCGCTGCTCCGCACCACCGCACGACCTCTTTCCCATTTTTCCCATTTCCCACCGACGCGTACACCGGCTCGCGCCCGGGCGTACGGACGGGGACCGACCGACGCCCCAGGATACGAACGCCGGGAACGGCCGCGAAGCGAACGGCTGTCGGCGGCGTGCGCGGGGCGGGCCCCGGCAGGGGCGCCGACCCTCCGGCCGCTTTCACCCCCTGGGCACCTCCACCGGCGCCGGCGGCCCCGTGTACCGGGCCGCCGGCCTGATGATCTTGGAGTCCTCCGCCTGCTCCACGATGTGGGCGCTCCACCCCACCACCCGTGCCGCCGCGAACGTGGGAGTGAACATCTCGCGCGGCAGGCCGCAGAGTTCCATGACGAGGCCCGCGTAGAACTCCACGTTGGTGTGCAGCTCCCGCCCCGGCTTCAGCTCCGCCAGGATCGCCTCCACCCGCCGTTCGACCGCCACGGCGAAGTCGACCCGAGGACCACCGAACCGCTGCGCCACCTCGCGCAGCATCCGCGAGCGGGGGTCCTCCGTGCGGTAGACCGCGTGCCCGAAGCCCATGATCCGCTCACCCGCGAGGACCTGCTCGCGGACCCAGGCGTCGATGCGCTCCGCGGTCCCGATCGCGTCCAGCGTGTCCAGCGCCCGGCTCGGCGCGCCCCCGTGCAACGGCCCCGACAGCGCCGCCACCGCCCCCGCGAGGCACGCCGCCACGTCCGCGCCCGTCGAGGCGATGACCCGGGCCGTGAAGGTCGACGCGTTGAAGCCGTGGTCGATGGTGGAGATCAGGTACTGCTCGAGCGCCCGCACGCGTTCCCCGTCCGGTTCCGAACCCGTGAGCATGTAGAGGTAGTTCGCCGCGTACGACAGGTCCGTGCGCGGCTCCACCGGCTCCAGCCCCCGCCCCAGCCGGTGCAGCGCGGTGAGCAGCGTCGGCACCGCCGCGGTCGCCTCCAGGGCGTCCCGGCGACGTCGGCCGGCGTCGATGTCGTACACCGGCTCGAAGCCTTTCGCCGCACCGAGCAGCGACAGCGCCGTGCGCATCCCGGCGAGCGGGCCGGACCGCCCGCCGGCGGCCGCGATGACGGGCAGCGCCGCCCGCAGCCCGTCCGGCAGCCGCCGCAGGGCGGCCGTCTCGGCGGCGAAGGCCGCGCTCCGGCCCGCGTCAGGCAGTTCGCCGTGCACGAACAGGTGCCACACGTCCTCGAACGAACGCGACCGCGCCAGGTCGACGGCCGCGTACTGGCGGTAGTGGTAGAAGCCCTCGGTGCCCCGGACGTCACCGATCCGGGTGTCGGTGACGACGACACCGGCCAGCCCCCGCGGCACCTCGACGCGCTCGGCCACGGCCCCATGAACGGACATGATTACCTCCTCGAACTTGATTCGACCCTCCATCCTTGACGTAATCCCTGTCAATATTGATTGAATCAATACATCAGTCCATGCAAGCAGAGAGACACGACGGGACGGATACGGTGGGCCCCATGCGCGACCAAGACCCCTCCCCGGCCGACGCGGACCGGCGCCTGAGCACCAAGGAGGCCGCCGAACTGCTCGGCGTGAAGCCGGAGACCGTGTACGCCTACGTGAGCCGCGGCCTGCTCAGCAGCCGCCGGGCGGCGGGCGGGCGGGGCAGCACCTTCGCCACCGAGGAGGTGGCGGCGCTCGCGCGGCGCAACAGGCGGGAGGGCGGCGGTTCGGGCGGCTCCGGCGGCGAACTGTCCGTGCGGACCCGCCTCACCCTGATCGACACCGACCGGTACTACTTCCGGGGCGTCGACGCCGTCGAACTCGCCACCCGGTACACCTACGAGGAGGTCGCCGAGTGGTTGTGGACGGGCCGGTTCCGCCCGGGAGCCGCCTTCGCCGCGCCCGAGGCCTCCGTCGCGGTGGCCCGTCGCGCGGTCGACGCGCTGCCCGAACACACCACGCCCACCGACCGCCTGCGGGTCGCGGCCATCGCCGCGGCGACCGCGGACCCCCTGCGCTTCGACCTGTCCGACGAGGCCGTGCTCGGCACCGCCCGCACCCTCGTCCCCACGCTCGTCGCCGCCCTGCCCCCCGTGCGGCCCGGCCACCGCGACACCGGACCGCTGGCCCACCGCCTCTGGGCGCGGCTGACCGGCCGTCAGGCCGACGAAGCGCAGCTGCGCGTCCTGGACACGGCCCTCGCCCTCCTCGTCGACCACGACCTGGCGGCCTCCACGCTCGCCGTCCGGGTCGCCGCGTCGGCCCGCGCGCACGCCTACGCGGCCGTCTCGGCGGGACTCGGCGTGCTCGAGGGCCCGTTGCACGGTGCGGCCAGCGGACTCGCGCACAAGCTGCTGCTCGAGGTGCTCGACCAGGGCAGCGCGGCACCGGTGATCGCCGAGGAGCTGCGGGCCGGCCGCCGCGTCCCGGGACTCGGGCACCGTCTCTACGCCGGTGAGGACCCCCGCGCGCGTGCCCTGTTCTCCCTCCTGGAGGAGATCCCGCACACCGCACCCGCCCTCGCCGCGGCCCGCGACATCGTGGCCACCACCGCCCGCCGCACCCCCCTGCACGCCAACGTCGACCTGGCCCTGGCCGTCCTGACCGTCTCATGCGGAATGCCGCCCACCGCGGGAGAGACGGTCTTCGCCGTCGCCCGTACGGCGGGCTGGATCGCACACGCCCTCGAGGAGTACGGCGAGCGCCCCCTGCGCATGCGCCCCAGCGGGCTGTACACGGGACCGAAGCCGCCCCGGCCGCTGCCGGAACAGGACACGGGTGGGGCCGAGAGGCCCCGGTGAGCAAGTCAGGTTAGGCTCACCTGTGTGAGTACGTGCTCAACCACCTCCCGCGAGCTCGACGAGCCGGTCGCGGGAACCGCGGCCACCGCGAGGACCTGGCTGCTGCTGGAGCAGCCCGGCCCGTGGGGTGCCAAGGCGCTCACCTCGAGCCACCTCGATCCCGCACTCGGTCGCGCCCTGGAGGCCGCCGCGCGGGACACCGGGGTGCGCATCGCGCTCATACGCCGTCCGGGGCGTCACGCGGACCGCCGTACACCCGCCGCGCGCCGGGTGTACGCGGGCCACACCGTTCCGGGGCGCACCTGGCTGCACACCGCCACGCTCACGGACCCCGCACGGCTGCTCGACCTCGACTTCGCCGCACTCGGCCGGGGCGAGCCCGCCGGCTTCGGCACCGCGCTCGGCGGACGCCCCCACGAAGGCGATCCCCTCGCCCTCGTCTGCACCAACGGCAAGCGTGACCGCTGCTGTGCCCTCCTCGGGCGGCCCCTGGCGGCCGAACTCACCGCCTCCGGCGTGGAGGGCGTCTGGGAGGTCACCCATCTGGGCGGTCACCGCTTCTCCCCCACGGTGCTCGTCCTGCCGTACGGCTACGCGTACGGCAGGACGAGCACCG
>NZ_MSGP01000460.1 GCF_002078235.1 Streptomyces viridosporus | reverse complement strand
ACCGGAACCGGAACCGGAGCCGGGGCACCGGAACAGCACCGGGCCCGGGAGAAACCGGGGAAAGGCCCCGCGGCGGTCTCAGCGCACGCTGAGGCCCAGCGCCCCGAGCCCGCCCTCGGGCCCGTCCCCGCGCACGGCGACCGACCCGTACGGCGTCCGCAGGCGCAGCCAGGCGCCCGAGGAGAACAGCCCCAGCTCCTCACCGCGCAGGAACCCCAGGGACTGGGCCGCGTGCACCACCCGCACCGGGAGGCCGGTCTCCGCGACCGTGCGGGACCAGATCTCCCGCCCGATCCGGTCGAGCGCGGCGCGGGTGCGCCGCTCCGGCTCCAGCTCCTCCGTGCGGGAGCGGAACTCCGCGACCGAGGCGGCGACCAGCCCCCGCAGCGCCCGGGGCTCCGGCAGCCCCGGCTCGGCCCGCCAGCCGCCGCGCGGCGGCAGCACCCCCGCCCACGGCGGCCCGGTCACCGCGCCCGGCACGGCGGCCGTGGCGGCGGTCTCGTCCACCGCCTCCAGCAGCTCACCGGCGGACACGGTCGCGTCCAGCGTGACGTCGAGCCCGTCCTCGTAGGGCTTGGCGAGCCGCACGGCGCGGATCGCGAGCACCTCGAAGGAGGGCGGCCGCCCGAAGACGGCCAGCGCGGTACCGGCCGCCTGCAGCCGCACCGCGGCCGAGCGGTCGTAGTGCAGCAGCCGGGAGAGGAAGGCGGCGAGATCCGCCGCCTCCCCCTCGTCGGCGAGGTGGAGCACCGTCATGCGGCGACGGCCTCCTCCTCGACCGGGTCGTCCATGTACTCCCGGAGGAACTCCCGTTCCTCCGCGGTGATCCGGCGCGGACGCTGCGCCTCGAAGTCGAACGGCACGATGACCGTCGAGGCCCGGACGTAGACCTGGTCGCCGTCCTTCACCTCGTAGGTGAGGGTGAAGGACGCCGCCTTGATCTCCGTGACCCACAGCTCGATGTCCACGGGCGCGTGCCGGTGGACGAGCTGCCGCTTGTAGTCGATCTCGTGGCGCGCCACCACCGACCCCTGCTGGAAGTCCTTGTCCGGGCGGAACAGGAAGTCGATACGGGCCTCCTCCAGGTACCGGAGGAACACCACGTTGTTGACGTGACCGTATGCGTCCATGTCCGCCCAGCGCAGCGGGCAGCGGTAGATGTGCCGCAAGAGATCAGCCCCGGGTCAGCTTCTTGTAGGTGGCGCGGTGCGGACGCGCGGCGTCCGGACCGAGCCGCTCGATCTTGTTCTTCTCGTACGACTCGAAGTTGCCCTCGAACCAGAACCACTTGGAGTCGCCCTCGTAGGCGAGGATGTGCGTGGCGACGCGGTCCAGGAACCACCGGTCGTGGGAGATGACCACGGCGCATCCCGGGAACTCCAGCAGGGCGTTCTCCAGGCTGGACAGCGTCTCGACGTCCAGGTCGTTGGTCGGCTCGTCGAGGAGCAGCAGGTTGCCGCCCTGCTTGAGGGTGAGCGCGAGGTTGAGGCGGTTGCGCTCACCGCCGGAGAGGACGCCGGCCGGCTTCTGCTGGTCCGGCCCCTTGAACCCGAAGGCGGAGACGTAGGCGCGCGACGGCATCTCGACCTGGCCCACGTTGATGTAGTCCAGCTCGTCGGAGACGACGGCCCACAGCGTCTTCTTGGGGTCGATGTTGGCGCGGTTCTGGTCGACGTAGGAGATCTTGACGGTCTCGCCGACCTTGATCGAGCCGGAGTCGGGCTCCTCGAGGCCCTGGATCATCTTGAACAGCGTGGTCTTGCCGGCGCCGTTCGGACCGATGACGCCGACGATGCCGTTGCGCGGCAGCGTGAAGCTGAGGTCGTCGATCAGCAGCTTGTCGCCGAAGCCCTTGCTGAGGTTGTTCACCTCGACGACGACGTTGCCCAGGCGCGGGCCCGGCGGGATCTGGATCTCCTCGAAGTCCAGCTTCCGCATCTTCTCGGCCTCGGCGGCCATCTCCTCGTAGCGCGCCAGACGCGCCTTGGACTTGGCCTGCCGCCCCTTGGCGTTCGACCGCACCCACTCGAGCTCGTCCTTCAGGCGCTTCTGCCGCTTGGCGTCCTTCGCGCCCTCGACCTTGAGGCGCGCGGCCTTGGTCTCGAGGTACTTGGAGTAGTTGCCCTCGTAGCCGTGCAGGCGCCCGCGGTCGACCTCGCAGATCCACCCGGCGACGTTGTCCAGGAAGTACCGGTCGTGGGTGACGGCGACGACGGTGCCCTCGTACTTGGCGAGGTGCTGCTCGAGCCAGTTCACCGACTCGGCGTCGAGGTGGTTGGTGGGCTCGTCGAGGAGCAGCAGGTCGGGCGCCTCGAGCAGCAGCTTGCAGAGCGCGACGCGGCGCTTCTCGCCACCGGAGAGGTTGCTGACGGGCCAGTCGCCGGGCGGGCAGCCCAGGGCGTCCATGGCCTGCTCCAGCTGGGCGTCGAGGTCCCAGGCATTGGCGTGGTCGAGCTGCTCCTGCAGCTTGCCCATCTCGTCCATGAGCTCGTCGGTGTACTCGGTCGCCATCTGCTCGGCGATCTCGTTGAACCGGTCGAGCTTGCCCTTGATCTCGGCGACACCCTCCTGGACGTTCTCCAGGACGGTCTTCTCCTCGTTCAGCGGGGGCTCCTGCAGCAGGATGCCCACGGTGTAACCGGGGGTGAGGAAGGCGTCGCCGTTGGACGGCTGCTCCAGCCCCGCCATGATCTTCAGAACGGTCGACTTACCGGCACCGTTCGGGCCGACGACACCGATCTTCGCCCCGGGGTAGAAGCTCAGGGTGACGTCGTCGAGGATCACCTTGTCGCCGTGCGCTTTGCGCGCCTTGCGCATGGTGTAAATGAACTCAGCCAAGAGAAACCGTCCGGCAGCTTGAAATCTGGCAGTGGGCAGATACACCCCATCTTGCCGCACCGCCACCCCGGGGACGAAACGCAACCGGTCCGACGCCTCTGACCTGCGCTTCCCTCTCCGCATCCGGGCGAGGACGCACCGTGCGCGCTCCGCGGCTCCCCCCAGGGGGCCACCCCGGACCTGATGACGTCGACGCGGACGCCGTCAGGCCGTGCGGACCCCTCGTGCGGCTCCCCGTGCGGGACCCCCGCGGGCCCGGCCCGCGGAGGAGCGGGGTCGGAGCCGCGCAGGGCCGGCCCCGCCGCCCTGCGGACTCTCCCTGCGGGCGCTCAGTCCCCGGCCGGGGACTGCCCGCGGCGGGTGATGACCAGGCCCGCTCCGCCGAGGACGACCAGGCCGATGGCGGTGCCGGCGATCCACGGGGTGGCGTCGGAGGCCCCGGTCGCGGCGAGGTTGGTGTCGGCGGGCGCGCCGGCGAGGGGGGTGGGGCTCGGCCCGCCGAGGGCGTGGGTGGTGGTGCCGATCTCGGCGGTCCGGGTCCGGCAGTCGAGCATGCCGGTGAACCGCTTCTCGAAGCCGCCCGACCCCCGGACCGTGAAGTCGTACCGCTGGTCCTCGTTCAGCGGAACCGTCACCGTGCGGGTCTCGCCCGGCGCGACGGTGTGCTCCAGGCCCGCCAGCTCGAAGGTGAAGGGCTCGTCGCCCTGGTTGGCGGCGGTGACGTCCACACCGCCCTCGGCGCAGTTCTCGCGGGCGGACAGGGCCGGTATCGGCCCCTCCTGCGCCCAGGTGACACTCGCCGTCGCCGAGACCGTCGACTCGCTGGAACCGGCCAGGATCTGGGTCTGGCTCCGGCTCTCGGAGGCGAACGCCCGGCCGACCGGCACCGTGGTCGCGGCCTGCGCGGTCAGCTGGGCCGTGCCCGCCGCCGCGTCCTCGGGCACGTCGAAGAACACCTGGCTGCCGTCGGTGGCGGTGATGACGGACCTGCCCTCCTCGTCGACGATCCGCACCCCGCTCGTGGCGGCGTCCGCCGGCGGGGAGATCGTCACGCTGCGCGCGTCCGTGTGCACCGTCACGGGTCCGAGCCGCTGGCCCGGGCGACCGGAGACCGCCGGCGGGTCCAGGGACAGCGACGCCCTCGGCTCCGACTGGTTCCGGGCGTTCTCGTGCAGGTAGTCCGCGAGCTGCTCGGCCTGCGGGTCGACGGCGTCCACGTCCACGTCGTCGGAGTAGCGCCAGATGGCCACCTGCGTACCGGCCGCCGCGTCCTGCTCGGTGAGCTGGCCGCGCACGCCCGCCTTCTTGGCGAGCGCCGCGAGGTCGTTCACCTGGGGGTAGGAGTTCTGCAGGATCCAGCGGATCCGGCCGGCGTCCTTGTTGGTGCCCAGCGAGGTGCCGCTCCAGGAGGTCTCGTGATACTTGGCGTCCTTCTGCGTGGGCGTCTGGACGTCGACGCAGTACGTCTGCAACATGCCGCCGCCCTCGACGGACATCTCGAACAGGCCCGCCGAGACCTGCTGGTCCCCGGCGGCGCCGTGTATCACGGCCGCCCCGTACGTCTTCAGCCCGCCTATGGTCGCGACCGCCCCGCCCTGCTCCGGCGCCGTCTCGTAGGCGGCGGCCGTCCCGGCTCCGGTCAGCACGCCGGCGGCGGCGAGCCCGGACACCAGTGTCCCGGCGGCGAGGCGGGCCGCCCCACGTCCACGCGCGGACAACGCAGAGAACGAAGCAAACACCGAATTCCCTTCCGAGCAGGACCCGTTGTGACGTGGGGGGACGGTCCCACCAGCAGAATCACCGGCCCCGAGCCTCCCGGGAGCCATGCCCGGCATCCTAAGGACGCGGTGCACCACGCTTGTTCGATCATCCCGCCGCAGGAGTGATCCGAATCGGAATCGTTATCGCCGGAGCCGCCGTCGACTCGGTTTGTCGATAAAACCATCCGCGACCGTTCGGTATGGATGCGTGGATAAGCCGCACTTCGGTCGGCGCCGGCGCCCGGCGACGCCCGGCGGTCACTGACCTCACGTCACCATGGCTGTCTCAAAGGGTTGTTGGGGCTCGTCCACTCCGGCATCCTCCGGTGCCTCACCGGGCCGGGTCCGCCAACCGGGCTCGGACCGGTCCGGCGCCGCCGCCTGCTCCGGCCGGCCCGTGCGCTTGAAGGCGGAGGTGCCGCGGGCGAGGTCATGGCCGATCGCCACCGCGTCGATGTCCGCCGACACCCGGCCCTGCTGCCCCTCGCGCAGCTCCGTACGCACCTTCAGGCGGCCCTGGACGACCACCGGTTCGCCCACCGACAGCGATGCGGCGGCGTTGGCGGCGAGCTGCCGATTGGCCCACACCGTGAAGAAGTTGGTGTGCCCGTCCGTCCACGTGCTCTTCTCCCGGTCCCAGTACCGCGAGGTGACCGCGAGCCGGAACCTCGCCGACGGACCGGATGCCGTCTCCCGGTACACCGGCTGCGTCGCCACGTTGCCCACCGCGCAGATCATCGTCTCGTTCATCGCACTCGCCTCCCCTCGGCCGGACGCCACCACCGGCGCCGGCCGCATCCGCGTACGGGCCCGTCCCGCACGGCTGCGTCTGCCGCGACGGCCTCGCCACCACGGGGGGCGCCACCGTCACCGCGACGGCC
>NZ_MSGP01000046.1 GCF_002078235.1 Streptomyces viridosporus | reverse complement strand
TGGACAACGTCGCGGAGGTCATCGGGAGGGTCCTGACGACCATCGACCGCAACCCGGACATCCTCAAGGACGTGACCTCCGCGACGTTGTCCAGACGCACCTTCAGCAGCGCCTGGGCCTCCACGCCCTTGATGTCGAGGTGGACGGCCCCCAGCTCCACGTCGGCCCCCACGTTCAGCCGGAGCAGGTCGAGCACCTCCGCCCGGAGCGACACCCTCGCCCGCAGGTCCTCCACGTCGAGGGCGATCTCGTCCACCTTCAGCAACGGGACGTCCAGGAGGACGTCCGGCTCCGCGGACTCCACGCCGACGGGTTCCTCGTCGACCTGCTCCTCGTCGACGGGTTCCTCCTCGACGTGCTCCTCGACCTCGTCGTCCATGTCACTCCTCGGGAACGCGCGGACAAGGGGGATCTTTCCGATCTTTTCACCGCCCGCGAGGGGCCGCCACCGGTCACGGCGCGGTGCGGCGGGCGCACGCGGAGGGGACCGCGGGACCTCCCTGCGGGTGATGTGCCTCAGGAAGGGCACACGGTCCGCGGACGTGCCTCCGATTGCAGTACGCCGAGGCATCACGCACCGGCCCACCGGGCAGGCAAGACGTTGTTCGGCACAGAACACCTCAGGGGATTCCTCGTGTCCACCACCGGAAGAGATGCCGATGTTTCGCCGGAGCGGGGGAACGGCACCCCGCTGCGGCGCGTCATCGGCCCCAAACTGCTGATTCTCTTCGTGATCGGCGACATCCTCGGCACCGGCATCTACGCCGCCACCGGTCAGGTCGCCGGAAAGGTCGGCGGGGCGCTGTGGCTGCCGTTCGTCATCGGGTTCGTGGTGGCCATCCTGACGGCCGCCTCGTACGTCGAGCTCGTCGGGAAGTACCCGCAGGCGGCCGGCGCCGCGCTCTACACCCAGAAGGCGTTCAAGGTCCCGTTCCTCACCTTCATCATCGCCTTCATGGTCATGTGCTCGGGCCTTTCCTCGGCCAGTGCGGCGGCCCGCGCCTTCAGCGGCGACTACCTCGCCGAGTTCACCGGCTTCTTCCCGCCCACCCTCGTGGCGATCCTGTTCATCCTCGCCCTGGCGGCCCTGAACCTGCGGGGCGTGTCGGAATCCGTGAAGACCAACGTGGTCCTCACCCTGGTCGAGCTGACCGGCCTGCTCGTCGTCCTCGCCGTCGGCGCCTGGGCGGTCATGACCGGGGACGGCGACCCCTCCCGGCTGGGCGAGTTCCAGGCGGAGGGGACCGGTTACGCGCTGATCACCAGCGTCCTGGGGGCGACGGCCCTCGGCTTCTTCGCCTTCGTGGGCTTCGAGGACTCGGTCAACATGGCCGAGGAGACCAAGGACCCGGTGCGTACGTTCCCGCGCGCCATCTTCATCGGCGTCACCGTCACCGGCACCATCTACGTCCTGGTCGCCCTGGTCTCCTCGCTGCTCGTCGACTACCGCGTGCTGGAGGGCTCCAGCGGCCCGCTGCTGGAGGTCGTCAAGGCCGGCGGCATCGCCTTCCCGCCCAAGCTGTTCGCGCTGATCGCCCTGTTCGCGGTCACCAACTCGGCCCTGATCAACATCATGATGGCGTCCCGCCTCTGTTACGGCATGGCCAACGAACGCATCCTGCCCCGCGGCATGGGGCGTGTCCTGCCCAGGCGCCGCACCCCGATCGCGGGCATCCTCTTCGTCTCCCTCCTCGCCATCGGCCTGGTCTCCACCGGGGAGATCGCCGGTCTCGGCGACACCACGTCCTTCCTGCTCCTGTGCGTCTTCGCCGTCGTCAACATCGCCGTCCTCGTGCTGCGCCGCGACCACGTCGAGCACCGGCACTTCCGCACACCGACCCCCCTGCCGGTGCTCGGCGCGATCACCGCCCTGATCCTGGCCAGCCCGCTGTCCGAGCGGCCCGCGAACGTCTACATCAGGGCGGGCGTGCTGCTGGCCATCGGGATCGGGCTGTGGGCGCTCAACAAGATCGTGATGAAGGTACGCGGCGAGGCGTGAGCCCCGCCTCCTTGCGGTGCGGGCCGTCCGGCGGATCGCGCACGTCCGATTCGTTCAAGAGGACGGAGGGGGTGCCCCGCTACCGTCGCTGCCATGAACGGCACCGACAGGCAATCGCGCCACCTCGGCGTCCACATCGACCGCACCGTCGACGATGTCTACGCCTATGCGTCGGACCCGGCCAACCTGCCCGCGTGGGCCCACGGTCTGGGCAGCTCCATCGAGAAGGTCGAGGACCGGTGGGTCGCGGAGCGCTCCCCCCTGGGACGGGTCACGGTCGCCTTCGCACCACGCAACGAGCTGGGTGTACTCGACCACGACGTCACGCTGCCCTCCGGGGAGACCGTCCACAACCCGGTCCGCGTGATCGTCAGCGGCAGAGGGAGCGAGGTGGTGTTCACCCTCCGCCGACAGCCGGGGACGAGCGACGCCGACTTCGAGCGTGACGCCGACACGGTCGCCGCCGATCTGGCCCGGCTCAAGGAGCTGCTGGAGTCCGCCGGAGAGGGAGCCTCCTCCTCCGAGGTCCCGAACGCGTCCGGAAGCCGGCGACCCGGATCCGGCTCGCGCTGACCCCTTGTGCGCAGGAGCTTCGGGAACTTCCCGGCTCCGGGGAGCCCGTCGGTACGGGCACGCGCACAGCACCGGACGAACGGCACGAGGGCCCGATGGGCGCGGTCGCCCCACTCGGCAGCGCCCCCGAGCCCTTTCGTCCGAGGCCGCTGCCCGGCCCCGCGTCGACGCCCGGACCGGAACCGTGGCCGAGGACGCCGCTCCGGTGTCCCCCGCCCCGTCCGCCCCGGACACGCACGGGGTGGGACTGACCGCGCACAGCCCGGGACCGGCCGCACGCCCGCCCCCGGGACCACTTACCATCACTCGTGATGAGGAGCTGTGCGCAGCCGGCGCAAGACAGAGGACGCAGTCCGCGGTGGACCCTTCGCGCCGCGGTCCTCTGCCCTGCCCTGGGCGTCCTGCTCGCCGCCTTGGTGGTGTGCCTGGGATACGCGGAGCACGGTGGCTCCGGCAAGAACGCCGCTGCCCCGACGGCCGTGTCCGCGGTCACGGCAGCGGCGGCGGGGATCCCGGTCGGGCACCACGTCCTGCCCGCCGTCCAGCAGGGCGACTGTCCCTCCGATGACACGTGCTGCTCTCCGGCCGCCCACGATGCGGCGGGCGTCCTCGGCGCACCCACGCAGCCCTTGCCCGTGGCGCTCCCCCGCGTCCCGGGCCTCCCGAGTCCGGAGCAGGGCCCCACGGTCCTCGCACAGCCTCCGCCGGTGCGCGGCGCTCCCGACCTCCACGTCCTTCAGGTGCAGCGGACCTGAGCGGATGCCGTGGCACCGTGCGCTCACGTGCGCGCGGGGCCCGAGCGACATCCATCCCCCTCACCCACCGCCGTACGGCGGGAGAAGGACGTTCAGTCATGGGCAAGACGAGCAAGAAGGCCGCAGCGGCTTCCCGCAAGACCCGCATCGAGGAGATGCGTCGCGCCGAGAGAGCTCGGGAGCGCCGCAACCGCGTCATCACCATCACGCTCAGCACGGTCATCGTCGCCGGGCTGGTCGGCTGGGGCGGGTACGCCCTCAACAGCGCCAACGAGAAGAGCGAACAGGAGGCCGCCGAGGCGAAGAAGCCCATACGGGGCGAGAAGGCCTGGGAGCCGAAGGAGCTCGGCCGGGACCACGTCCAGGGCACCGTGAAGTACGCGATGAACCCGCCGGTCGGCGGCGACCACCACCAGGCGTGGATGACCTGCGACGGCACCGTCTACTCCCAGGCGATAGCGAAGGAGAACGCCGTCCATTCCCTCGAGCACGGCGCGGTCTGGGTCACCTACAACGACCGGGCCGCCGACGCCGAGGTCAAGGCTCTCGAGGACAAGGTCTCCAAGACCCCGTACAGCCTGATGAGCCCGGTCGAGGACCAGTCCGGGGCGATCATGCTCTCGGCATGGGGGTACCAGCTCACCGTGGACAAGGCCTCGGACCCGCGGGTCGACCAGTTCTTCACCAAGTACGTCCAGGGACCTCAGACCCCTGAGCCGGGGGCCGCCTGCTCGGGCGGCCTGATGGCGTCATGACCGGCACGGTCACGGCGGAACGGGCCGCGGATCCGGAAGAGGCGCGGGGCCGGCGGCCCGGCCTCACCCGCTGGCTGACCGTCGGCGCGGCGGCCCTCGTCGCCGTCGTCCTGGCCCTGTCGGTCCTGGTGGTGGTGAGCGAGGACGACGACCGGGCGGTCGGCGTCCCGGCCGCGGACTCCGCCGACGCGGGGTTCGCCCGCGACATGGCCGTCCACCACCAGCAGGCGGTGGAGATGTCGTACATCGTCCGCGACCGCACGACCGACGAGGACATCCGGCGTCTCGCGTACGACATCGCGCAGACCCAGGCCAACCAGCGCGGCATGCTGCTCGGCTGGCTCGATCTGTGGGAACTGCCGAAGATCTCGCCCGACGGGTACATGACGTGGATGGAGGGCGGCCACGGGAGCCACCAGCCGAAGGACGGGGCCCTGATGCCGGGCATGCTCACGCCCGCTGAGCTCGACCGGCTCGGCGAGCTCGAGGGCGAGCAGGCGGAGGTCCTCTACCTCCAGCTCATGATCGAACACCACATGGGCGGCATCGACATGGCCCGCGCCTGTGCCTCTCAGTGCGAGGTGGACACCGAGCGGAGGCTGGCGCAGGGCATGGTCGAGGGCCAGCAGTCGGAGGTGGATCTGATGACCGCTCTGCTGAAGGAGCGCGGGGCCGCGCCCCGGAAGTGACTCCTCCCCGGTCGGGTGCCGCTCGGCGGCGGCACCCGACCGCCCGCGGATCCGTGCGGGGCGGCGCTCACGGGACATGCCGGCCGGGCTGCCCCGGTCCGGGGCAGTCCGGCCGGGACGCCGAGGACGGAACAGCGGTCGTCCACGGCAGCGCACAGACATCACAGGAGCGCACAGAAATTTAGGGTTCCCCTGGCCTGACCGGGCTTGTTCTCGAACCTTTCCCTGGGGCACGGCTCGCTAGCGTCCCGGTGCATGCAGGGGAGACCGGTACCGCCGGGAGCAGCGGCACGGTGCTGCTGCTCCCGTGGCGGTTCGGTTCGCCCGGGTCGCAGTCCAAGGGAGGAATCGATGCGCAAGGCCAAGCTGATCACCCTGGCCGGTGGCGGGGTGCTGCTGTCCGTGACCGTGGGGGCCGCCTTCGCCTCGGCGGGGCAGTCCGAACGAGCGTCGAGCGGCGAGCAGGTGACGGTCCGTGCCGCGTCCGCCGCCGGTTTCGAGATCGAGATCGACCCGGAGCTGGACGCCCGGTTCGGACCGCGGCCGGTCAACGCCGTCCAGGCCGCGGGGATCGTCACCGACAGCCGCCCCGGTGCCCGGGTGGTCAAGGTGGAGCTGGACGAGGAGGGGGGCAGGGCCGTGTGGGAGGTGGAGGCCCGGGACAGGGGCGGTGACGTCGAGGCCCTCGTCGACGCCTTCACCGGTCGAATCGTCGGCCAGGAATCGGAGGCGGAGGACGAGGACGACTGACCCGGCCCGCCGGCCGCACGCGGGCGGGTGTTCGCCGCTGTCCCACCACGGTGAACACCCGCCCGGCAGCGACGCGGTGCGGCGCGTGCACGCCGCGGCGGACTCGCCGTCCGCGGCGGGGACGGCGTCACCTGCGGACGGCGTCACCAGCGGGCGGCATCACCTGCGGGCAGTGGCCTGCCGAAGGGAGGCGCTCGGCGGGGAAAGGGAACGGCCGGGGCCGGCGCAGGGCAGGCTGACCACGGCGTCCAGTCCACCCGGGGACGCGGCACGCAGGGCGGCGTCCCCGCCGCCGGCGTGCGCGAGGCGCTGGACCAGGGCCAGGCCGAGACCCGTACCGCCCTTGGGGGCGTCGGGGGCGCGCCAGAAGCGGTCGAAGGCACGGAGACGTTGCTCCTCCGTCATGCCGGGCCCCTGGTCGATGACGTGCAGGTCCACGAAGGACGCACGCCCGTCGGCGGCGGCGCGGCGGCGCTCGGACGCGTGGCGGCCGCCCAGGCGGATGGTCACGGTGCTGCCGGGCGGGGAGTGACACAGCGCGTTGGAGAGCAGGTTGTCGAGGATCTGCTCGATGGCGCCGGGCAGCGCGAGGACGGGTCCGGTGCGCTCCCCGGCGAGGACCAGCAGCACCTGCCGCTGCTCGAAGACCGGGGCCCATGTCCGGTGCCGTTCGGCGCAGACGCGTTCCGGGTCGACCACGTCCCGGGTGACGGCCTTCTCCTCCGGGCCGGCCATCGCGAGCAGGCCCTCCACCAGGCGGGCCAGCCGGTCGGTCTCGGTGAGCGCCGCGGTCAGGGACGCCCGTCCGGAGGGCGCGACGGCCGGTTCGAGGTTGTCCAGACGCAGCCGCAGGGCGGCGAGCGGTGTCTTGAGCTGGTGGGAGGCTTCGGCGGCGAACGCGCGCTGGGAGGCCAGGAGGTGTTCCAGACGGGCGGCGGTCTGGTTGAAGGTGGCGGCCAGACCGCGTATCTCCGGTGGCCCGTCGGTCACGGTGACCGGCCCGGGCAGGCTGCCGTCGGCGAGACGGACGGTGGCCCGCTGCAGTTCGTGGACGGGGCGTGCGGCCCACCGGGCGACGGCGAACGCGAACCCGGCCACGACGGCCAGCACGGCGAGCCCGGCCGAGGCGAGCAGCAGCCACACCCGGTGGACGCGGCTGTGCACGGTGTCGGTGGGCACGGAGATGCGGACGGCGGCTTCGGGCGGGGTCGCATGGCCCACGGGCGCGGCGACGGACAGGTACCGCATGCCGCCGATCCGGGAGGTGCGCACGTCGGCGGAACCGGTGCCGTCCAGGGCCGCGGCGACGTCCGGCCGCCCCAGCAGCTCGCGTGCCTCCCGTTCGGACAGGGGGTGGGAGGCGGCGATGAGGCTGCCGGAGCGGCCGATGACGGCGATCTGCCCGCCGATGCGCCCGGCGCATTCCGTGACGCGCCGGGGCAGGTCCTCGTCCTCCCGGCCGGCGGCCAGGGACAGTTCGGCGAAGGCGGACAACGAAGCCGCTTCCTCCTGGGCGGCGCTGATCATGCGGTCCCGTTCGGCGCGGGAGTACACGAAGCCCAGGGGTATCTCCAGGCAGAGCAGCACCAGGGCGGCGATGCTCAGGTAGGTGAGCAGCAGACGACGGGTCACGGAAAGGCGCCCTCGAAGGCACCCGCGTGATCCCGCGAACGACCGCTCGGCTCGGGAGGAGGTGCCTGCACCGCGAGCCGGAACCCCACACCGCGCAACGTCTGGATCCAGCCCGGACGGCCCAGTTTCCGGCGCAGCGAGGCCACATGGACGTCGAGCGTCTTGGTGGCGCCCTCGTAGTAGGGGTCCCAGACGTGTTCGAGGATCCGCCGGCGCGAGCACACCGCCCCGGGGTCCTCGCACAGCAGCGCCAGCAGCTCGAACTCCTTCGGTGTCAGCGCGATCTGCGACCGGCCCACCCACACCTGCCGCGTACGGCGGTCGACCACCAGGGTGCCGGGGGCGTCACCGGCCGCGAGGAGGACTTCGGCCGCCGCCGGGCCGGGAGGTCCGGGGAAGGAGTACCCGTGGGCGGGGGCGGCCGACGGCTCCGTCTCCCGCTGCCCGTACGCCGTTTCCCGCTGTCCGTAGGCCCCTGGGGAACCCCCTTCGGCCAGGGCTCCCGGCGTGGTTTCGGTGCGCCGGGTGCGGCGGGAGACGGCGCGGATGCGGGCGACCAGTTCCCGGAGGCTGAACGGTTTCGCCAGGTAGTCGTCCGCGCCCAGTTCCAGACCGAGCACCTTGTCGCTCTCCGCGCCGCGGGCGGTGAGGATGATGACGGGAACGTCCGAGACCTGCCGGATCCCGCGGCAGACGTCGATGCCGTCCATGTCCGGCAGTCCCAGGTCGAGCAGGACGACGTCCCCGAACGGCCCCGCGAGCCCCTCCGCGCCCGTGGCGACCCGGGTGACCGACAGGCCGTAGTTCCGCAGCCCCTCGATCAGCGGCTCGGCGATCGTCTCGTCGTCCTCGATGAGCAGCGCCTGCATCCCCATGCGTCTTGTCCCTCTGTACGTCCCCGCACACGCCCTTGCAGAGGCGCCCGGCACCAGGGCCCGGGCGAAGTTCCTCCTGCCACGTACGCACCGCGAGGGCTCCGCGTTCAGATGCGGCCACCGCCGTGGCGGACGGCGAGTTCGACCCGTGTTCCCCGGTGATCTCCTCCGGGGACCTGCCGGTGGTCCTGGGGCGCGGACGGCGGAATCGGCCGGGCACTGCCGGGCATGGGCCCTCCGGGGGCGGTCCGGTACGGACTCGGGCCGACTAGGACCCGAGACCCGTGCGGTTGGTGCGCAGCGGGCCGGAGGCCAGACCCAGCAGTCCGACACCGACGACCGTCACGGCGCAGACGAGGACGGCGGCCATGGGGCTGCTGAGTCCGGCAAGATTGCCGAGCACGTTGTTCATGAGCAGCAGAGCGAGGCTCTGGACGAGGACGAGGACGGCCTGGACACGGGACAGGTGGCTCGCGGGCGTCATCGCGAGAACGAGCGGCGCGATGTGTACGGAGAAGACGCCGTTGCCCACACCGATGACCAGGCCGGCTATCGCCGCGCCTGCCACGCCCGGGGTGAGGCCCAGTCCGACCACCACGCCGGCCGCGATGAGCAGCGCCGGCGGGGCTCCCAGGTGGTAGGCGGCAGCGGCCAGGAGGAGGGAGAAGACCAGCATCACCGCGTCGCCCGCGATGAGCACGCGGCGCGCGCTGACGCGGTCGCTCACGGCGCCGCCGACGAGCAGGAGGAGAACGCGGGGCAGCGTGACGGCGCTCAGGACCAGGCCCGCGACGGCTCCCCCGTGGGCGCTCGCCGCCCAACCGAGGGCGAAGTAGAAGACCGCGTTGCCCGCCAGGGAGGCCAGGATGCCGGCGAGCCACAGCAGGTAGGAGCGGGGCAGCCGGGCGCGTCCCTCCGCTGCCGCCTCGGGCGGGGCGGAGACGGAAGCCCCCGTCGACGGGCGGAAAGGATTCTCTTCGGGAGCTGAAATCGGTCTCTTCTGCGGTGAAAGTGACTGGCGGGGCGGACGCGGCGCCCCAAGGGCGTCAGGCTTCGGCCCTCTGTACGCCGGTGAACCCGTCCAGTTCGGCTGCCAGGGGCTGGACGGTCCGGTTGACGAACAGTTGACGCATGGTCAGGCGCGCGCCGAGTCTTTCACGAGCGGGGCGACGACCTGGGTCGCGATGAGAGAGCGGCCGCCGAGCTCGAAGAAGTCCGCGTCCGCGCTCTCGACGGGCAGGCCGAGGCCCTCGGACCGGACCCGTGCGACGAGTTCCTGCGTGGGCGTCGTCAACGCGGCGGGGGATGGCGGGGACCCTGCTTCCCGGCTCAGCCGGACCGGCTCGGCCTTGCCCGCGACGGTCCGGGGGACGCTGTCCGGGAACACCACCTGAGGGGGCATCAGGTGCCCGGTGACGGCGAGCGATCGCCCCTGTGCCTGAGCCGGCGGATGCATCCGCGTGGGCCGGGTCCGCCCGGCTCCCACAGTTCGAGCCGATCCCGTTTTCCGGAGGGGGGCGACCTCGTTCGAAGATCGCTCGAAGGACTGGTCGAGGGCGATGGCGGGAAGCCGACGGCCAGCGGCACGGTGCGGACGATGCACTGCGCATCCTTCTCGGCCACCGAGCGGCGTGCCGTCCGCTGCCGTGATGACACGCGTCTCATAGTGGAGCTTCATGAGCATGGAACCGACCGACCGGCCTCAGTCCGGGTCCGCGCCCGTCACCGGCACGCCCGACCGCCTCCTCGTCGGTGTCGGGATGACCGTCGTCGCCGCCGTGGTCCTGTGGGCCTGGCTCGGCGAGGAGTCCTTCGACAGCGTCTCCTCCACGAGTCTGACGTGGGTCCTGAACAACTTCGGCTGGCTGTTCGTGGTCGCCGCGGACGTGTTCCTGGTCCTGTGCCTGGTGATCGCCTTCAGCCGGTTCGGCCGGATCCGACTGGGCGAGGACGACTCCGAGCCGGAGTTCGGGAACCTCGCCTGGATCGCGATGATGTTCAGCGCCGGCATGGGCATCGGCCTGATGTTCTACGGGGTCGGGGAGCCGCTCACGCACTATCTGGTGCCGCCCCCGGCGAGCGGCGTGCGGGCCGAGACCGGCGCGGCGGCGCGCACGGCCCTGGAGTACTCGTTCTTCCACTGGACGCTCACCCCGTGGGCGATCTACGGGATCGTGGGGCTCGCCCTGGCGTACGCCGTGTTCCGCAAGGGCCGCGGCAACCGGCTCAGCGCCGCGTTCGTACCGCTCATCGGCGCCCGGCGGGCCGAGTCGTGGCAGGGCAGGGCGATCGACCTGCTCGCCGTCTTCGCCACCGTCTTCGGCACGGCGACGAGCCTGGGCCTGGGCGCGCTGCAGGTGAGCGAGGGCCTCAACCTCACGGTGGGGGTGAGCAGTTCCCGGACCACGGAGCTGATCATCATCGCGGCGTTGTCGGCGGCGTTCGTCGCCTCGGCCTTCTCCGGCCTGCACCGGGGCATCAAGTGGCTGTCGACGCTGAACATCGTGCTCGTGGCGGCGGTGATGGTGTTCGTCTTCCTGGTCGGCCCGACCGTCTACGTCCTGGACACGATCCCGGCGTCCGTCGGCGGCTACCTGCAGAACCTGCTGCCCATGGCCTCGCGGACCGGCGCCTTCTCCGACCACGCCTGGCTGGGCGCCTGGACGATCTTCTACTGGGCCTGGTGGCTGTCGTGGGCACCGTTCGTGGGGACGTTCATCGCCCGCATCTCGCACGGCCGGACCATCCGCGAGTTCCTCGTCGGCGTGCTGCTGGTGCCGAGCGGGGCGACCGTCGTCTGGTTCTGCGTGATGGGCGGTACGGCGCTCCGCCTCGAGTCGACCGGGCAGGCGGACCTCGCGGGCGCGATGGAGGACGGTGTCGAGGCGTCGCTGTTCGCGATGCTGGACGCGCTGCCGATCGGCACGGTCACGTCGTTCGTCGCGATGATCCTGGTCATGACCTACTTCATCACCAGCGCCGACTCGGCGTCGCTGGTGATGGGCTCCCTGACCAGCCGCGGGGCGCTGCACCCGCCGTCGTGGCTGGTCGTGGCGTGGGGCGTGCTGATGGCGGCGGTGGCGGCGGTGCTGCTGGTGGTGGGCGGGCTGGACTCACTGCAGACGGCGACGATCCTGGTGGCGCTGCCGTTCGTGGTCGTCATGCTGCTGCTGTGCTGGGCGCTGCTGCGGGAACTGCGGCAGGACCCTGCCGCGGGACCTTCCCGCCACCACGCACTGCACGGGCTGCAGGACGTCGTGCGGACGATGGTCGGCGACGTCGTCGCGGAGCGGGACCGGGCGCGCCACCACCGGCTGCGGCGGGCGGCGAAGGCCCGCACGGAGTCCGACGACGGGACGTGACGCGTCCTCGCGTCACCCGGAACGGTCGTACG
The DNA here is from genome assembly GCF_002078235.1 of Streptomyces viridosporus. Classification (GTDB taxonomy): domain Bacteria; phylum Actinomycetota; class Actinomycetes; order Streptomycetales; family Streptomycetaceae; genus Streptomyces; species Streptomyces viridosporus. The sequence goes on along the minus strand of NZ_MSGP01000046.1, from coordinate 11,574 downwards.
GCACCGGGCCCGGTCCGCCGGGCGGCTCGGGAAGGTGACGACACCTCGCCCATGAGGGCGGGGGCGTTCTCCGTACGGGCACGGTGCCGTAGGGGCGGAGCTTTCACCGGTCCGGGCCCAGCCGGTTCGCCGCCCCGCCGGGTGCGGGTCGCGCAGGACGCCGTCGGACGTCCGGACATGCCCGGTTCCGGGTGTGCTCGGCCGGTGGAGTGACGGCTTGCCCACGATTCCCGGGTTCGCCTGCGGCAGGCGGAGCAGCCGTCCGGGCTCCGCCTCGGCAACTCGCTTCCGGTCCGGACGGGAGCCGTGCGCCGGAGCGGGTACTCGGCCGTGGAACGGGACACATGAGTCATCGGCTTGCGGAGGTGCTGATCATGCGCACCGGACTGCTCAGAGCACTCGGAGCGGCGACGTGCGCGTACGGGGCCGCCGCCGCATACCGGCCCGGTCTGCTGGCCCGTCCCTTGGGACTGGCCGATTCCCACGGCCGTGTCGGCCCGTACAACGCCCTGACGGTACGCCCCCTGGCGTGGCGGGACGCCGCCACCGGCCTGGCGATGCTCGTCGCCCCCGAGGGCCCGGCCCTGGCCACGGTGACCGCCGTGCGCATCGCCTCCGACGTGGGTGACGCCCTCCTGTTCGGCGCCGCCCTTCCCGGCCGGTTCCGCCGTGCGGGAGCCGCCACCAGCGCACTGGGCTGGGCCGCCTTGGGGGTGGCGGGGCTGATGGGGAGCCGCCGCGCCACCGAGGGCCGGTCGAACGGGCACCACGGACCGCGCTGACCGCACCGGTCGGACGGGAGGCCGTCCCGGCTCACCGCCCGTACGGCCTCCCGGCTGCCCACGGAACTGCCCGCTTCCGTCCGGCAGGCGACGGGCCCCTCGGCCGGTGGCCGTTCGAGCGTCTCGACGAGCGCCGCGTGCCGACGCGGTGTGAGCCGCTTGACGGTCGCGGCGATCCCGGTGCCGGGCACACGCCGAAGGACGGACCGACCAACCGGTATGCAAAGGGGGTGCGCCGCCCCTGGGCTTCTGCCCGGCGCCTCGCCCCTGTCGGAACCGGCGCGCGCCGCTCACGACGAGAAGGAGGGGCCCATGGTCGTCGACCCCCGGGGAGCCGATCTCGCACGGTTGATGGCGGAGGATCCCGGTGGTCCCGTCGTCATGCTCAACCTGCTGCGCTTCGCCCCCGACGGCCGCGCCTCCTACGAGGAGTACTCGCGACGGGCCGCCACCTTCCTGAAACGGTACGGAGGCGAGTTGCTCTACGCCGGCGACGGTGGCACTCCCCTGGTCGCCGAGGACGGGCAGGCCTGGGACGCCGTACTGCTCGTCCGCTATCCCGATCGCGCAGCGTTCAGCCGGATGGTGGCCGACCCCGAGTACCGGGAGATCACCGGTCTGCGCTCCCGGGCTCTGGCCGAGGCCGTGCTCCAGCCGACCAGCCCTTGGTCCTTCGGTCGCGACGGATAATCATGAGGCCCGTACCACGTCCGCGTCATGCGGGCCCGATCCCCGGTGCCGTTGCTTCACGCCCCGTCGGCACCTGCGGCGAGGGTCCTCGTTGACAGTCCTCCGCTGTCCCGACATGGCGTCCCGCTCCCTCGGCAAAAGTCAGCACCAGGTCAGCAGGAGTCCTGCCGCAGCTGCCCACAGACCGCCGCACCGTGGAATCGTCCGCCACTCCGGCTCGAGCGTGCCATCTGCTCGGCCGCCGTCTCGCGGGCGGCCGGAGAACGAGAGCCGGCGACCGGCAGCCTCCCACCCGCAGGCCACTGTCCCTCCTGCGCTCCTGCAGCTCAGCGCACCCTTCCCCGCGGCTTCAGCGGCGTTGCCGGCAGCTCGGGAGCAGGCAGCGGATCCCCGTCGTACCCCTTCACCTCGCCGAAGCGGGTGCCTTCCATCCAGTCCCGGCGGGCCTGTTCGATCTCCTCCTGGGTCCGGCCGATCCAGTTCCAGAACATGATCAGCTCTTCCGCGAACGGCTCGCCGCCCAGGAGCATCAGACCGGCGTCCGACTCGGCGCGCAGCGGGAGTTCGTCGCGGCCGCAGCCGAGGTAGAGCATCGAACCGGGGAGGACCGGTACGCCGTCGACGTGGGCCTCGCCGGACATGGAGAGCACCGCGTACTCGAAGTCCGGCTCCAGCGGCAGGCGGACGTCCGCGCCGCGCGTCAGGGCGAGGTCGGCGCCGACGATGGGGGTGTACGCCGTCCCGGGCGAGGTGGCGCCGTCGAGGTCGCCGAGGATCAGTGTGGCCTCGATGCCCGGCGCGGTGACGACCGGCAGGTCGGCGTGGTGCTCGAAGCGGGGCTCGGTGTGGCGGTGGCCGTCCGGGAGCGCGACCCACAGCTGGGCGCCGTGCAGGAAGCGGGCGTGCGAGCGAGGGCTCTCCTCGGAGTGACTGATCGCCCGGCCGGAGGTCATCAGGCCCAGCTCCCGCGGGCGGATCGTCTGGAGGCTCCCCGTGGAGTCGCGGTGCAGCACCTCCCCCTCGTGCAGCCAACTCACCGTCTGCAGCCCCATGTGCGGGTGCGGCGGCACCTGCATGCCGGGCTCGTCGGCGATGTCGTCGGGACCGTAGTGGTCGACGAAGCACCAGGCGCCGACCATGCGGCGGCCCAGGTTGGGCAGCAGGCGCCGGACCTCGCTGGACTCACCGAGCTTGACGTGCCGAGGGCTGAGGAGTTCCCGCACGGGCTCCGTCACGACGAAACCCCGGCCGCCGCACGGGGAAGGAACCGCCTCGCGCTCAAGATTGCTCATGACGGACAACCTAGCCCCGCGGAGCACCCCCCGTCAGTCCGTCGCCACGCCCATGACGGTGGTTCCGGGTACCGGCGGCGGAACCCGCCGAAAAATAGAAGCCATGGCGATAATAGCCATGTACGGTATTCATTATGAGTTCGGCGCATCAGGGCGCGACGCCCGGATTCCTGGTCTGGCGGCTGTCCATGAAGTGGCGCGTGGCGGTCGACCGCGCGGTGGCCCCGCTCGGCCTGACGCACGCGCAGTACTCCGTGGTGGCGACGTTGCACGGGATGCGGCGCTCCGGCGAACGGCCCAGCCAGCGCCGCCTCGCCGACCTCACGGGGCTCGAACCGCTCTACGTGTCGAAGCTCGCCCGCGCCCTGGAGGCCGCCGGCCTCCTGGAACGCACCCGGGACCCCCGCGACCCGCGCGCCGTGCAACTGGCGCTCACCGAGCGGGGCGTCGAGGTCACCCGGCAGGCCGTCGAGGTCGTCCAAGGGCTCCTGCGGCAGTTGCTGGAGCCGCTCGGCGGTCTCGACGGCCCGCGCACCCGGGCGTTCGTGCACGACCTGACGACCCTGCTCGACACACCTCTCGACCCTTCGGCAGACCATCCGAGCACACACGGGACGGAGCAGTCATGACCACCACCGCACCCCCGGTCGACGGCCGTGTCATCGGCCTGGCCCACTACGCAGGCCGCGCGGTCCTCGACAGCGTGCTGGCCCGCCACGACGTCACCTTCCAGCAGTCCGTCGCCCTCCGGGCCGTCGCCGTGGCCGATGCCGGCCGCGTCGACCGCGCCCGTCTCGCCGGGGAGGTCTCCGGCGCCCTCAAGCTCCCCGCCGCGGAGGCCGACGGCGTGGTCGACGAGCTGATCGCCTCGGGGCTGCTGGCCCCGCACGAGCCGTCCGGGGTCCGGATCACGGACGCCGGACGGGAGGTGCACCGGCGGAGTTCCGCCGAGACCGGAAGGATCAGCGCCAGGATCTACGCCGACATCCCCGCCGAGGACCTGGCCGTCGCCGGACGGGTGCTCGCCCTCGTCACCGAGCGGGCCGACGCGGAACTGGCCGCCGCGACCGGCGCGGCCGAGTAGGGGGGAGCCGCGGAATAGGCGACCGCCCGGGTCCGTTGTCGGCCTCGAAGGAGGTACGAGTGGACACCTTGTACTACGACCACGGAACACCCGCCGAGCGCTGGGAGCGGGCCGGGATGTTCTTCGACGCCAAGGACTACGCCGCCGCGGCGCGCGTCCTGGACGGGCTGGTCGAGGAGGTGCCGGAGCAGACCGGACCGCGGCTGCTGCTGGCGCGTGCCTACTACCACTCGGCTCAACTGCGCCGCGCGGAAGCCGAGTTGCGCGTCATCGTGGAGCGCGACCCGGTGGAGCACTACGCCCGGCTGATGCTCGGCCGCACGCTCGAACGGCAGGGGCGGCACGAGGAGGCCCGGTCGCACCTGCGCATCGCCTCCGCGCTGGCGGGAGAGTTCGACGAGAACTGACGGAACCGACGGGGACTGACGGGACCAGGGGTCCCCTTCGTCGGAACGGCCGGTGCCCGGTCCCCTCGGGGGCCGGGCACCGGCGCGACCGCGGCGCGCGCTACGCCGCCGTCGTCGTCCCGTCCTCGCGCGTCCGCCGTCCGCGCCGGTACGCGATCTCCCCGAGCACGATGTCGACGGCGAGGAACGCCGCCAGGGGGATGCCGAACAGCGGCACGAAATAACCCAGTACGGCGATCACCGCCAGCAGCGGGACGAGGACGTACGGCGGCACCTGCTGCCAGGCTCCCCGGGGGATCGGCCGGCCGAAGGCGGAGCCGCGTCCGCGCTGCCACCACATGCGGTAGCCCCACAGGACCAGCAGGATCAGGGCGAGGGCGAGGGCCATCAGCGCGAGCTGGTTCACCGGGCCGAACAGGCTGCCGGTGTGCAGGTCGATGCCCCAGCGGGTGAGCTTCGCGAGGACCGGGTAGTCCGCGAACCGCAGGACGTCGGTGACCTCGCCGGTGGCCGGGTCGACGGCGACCGAGTCCTGCTTCTCGGGCCAGCTGCGCTGGATCTGCTGGACGACGTACGCGGAGGCCGCGTCGGCGGGCGGGACGATCTCCACGGGGTCGCCCAGGCCCTCGGCCCGCGCCGCCGCCAGGACCTCGTCCAGGCCGGCCGCGTGGGCCGCGTCGCCCGTCGCGGCGCCGGCCGTGCCGTGGCCCGCGTGGTCGCCGCCCGCCGCGGCCGACACCGACGGGGTCTCCTGGCCGAGCGCGGCGCGCAGTTCGCCGATGTTCGCGCCGGCGTGGGCGGACCAGGTCAGGCCGGTCGCCGAGAGGAAGACGAAGCCGGCCGCGGCCCAGACGCCGACGCCGCCGTGCAGGCCGAGGGTGCGGCGCCGTCCCGTGGTGCCGCGCACCTTGCGCAGGGAGCGGCGCCGGGAGAACCACAGCGCCAGTCCGCCGCCCGCGATCACCCACAGCCAACTGGCCGCCAACTCGCTGTAGAGGCGGCCGGTCTCGCCCAGGTGCAGATCGCGGTGGAACTCGTCGATCCAGGTGCGCAGGGGGAGCGCGCCGCTGGAGCCGTACTGCTCCAGCGCTCCGCGCACCGTCGCGGTGTACGGATCGACGAAGACGGCGAGCGTGTGGCCCGGGTCCACGCCCGGTACGCCGGACAGCATCACCCTGGTGGTGGCGTCCGGCTCGGGCGAGGGGCGTACGGCGGCGACCGTGCCCTCGGGATGGGCCTTGCGGGCGGCGGCCACCTGCGCGGAGACGGGCAGCTTGCGGTCGCCGACGGGAACGGTCAGCTCATGGTCGTAGACGATCTTCTCGGCCTGGAAGGAGGCCGCGTACAGCAGGCCGGTGAGGGCGGCGACGAGCAGGAAGGGGGCCACCAGCAGGCCCGCGTAGAAGTGCAGGCGCAGGACCAGGGGCCGCAGGGTGGCCCAGGTGCTCCTGGTGGGCGAGGGGGCGGGGGTTCGGGGGGCCTCGTTCGCGGTGGGCGAGGGAGCGGTGGTCATCGGTCGGCTTCTCCCGGGAACGTCTCGGCGCGGTGGTAGTGCGGTAGTCGCGTCGGCGGGGCGCCGAGTTCCCGGGCCCCGTATGTGACCCGCGCCACTCGCGGGGTCGGGGGTGCGCGGTGGCGGCGTGGCATCCTGGCGCGATGGGAAACCCGAGCGCTCACGCCCCCTTGACCGAGCTGGTCGAGGAACTCCTCGCCGTGGAAGGGCCGTTGCCCATCGTCGCGGCCGGTGATCCGGTGCTGCGGCGCGGCACCGAGCCCTTCGACGGCCAGCTGGAGCCCGCGCTGCTGGCCCGGTTCGTCGAGGCGCTGCGGATCACGATGCACGCGGCGCCGGGGGTCGGGCTGGCCGCGCCGCAGGTCGGGGTGGCGCTGCGCATCGCGGTGATCGAGGATCCGGCGCCGGTGGCGGAGGAGGTGCGGCGGGCGCGCGGGAGGGAGCCGCAGCCGTTCCGGGCCCTGGTGAACCCGTCGTACGAGCCGGTCGGGACGGGACGGGCCGCCTTCTTCGAGGGGTGTCTGAGCGTGCCGGGGTACCAGGCGGTGGTGGCGCGGCCCGCCGAGGTGCGGCTGACCGGGCAGGACGAGCACGGGCGAGCCCTGGACGAGGTGTTCACCGGGTGGCCCGCGCGGATCGTCCAGCACGAGACCGATCACCTCGACGGCGTCCTGTACCTCGACCGTGCCGAACCGCGCTCGCTCTCGTCCCACCAGGCGGTGGTGGAGCGCTGGTCGCAGCCGACGGCCGAACAGGCCGCGCGGGCGCTGGGCTTCGAGCTGCCCTGAGGGGTGTCCGGCGCCGCCCCGGCACGGTCGCCGGACCGGGCGGGCGGACTCAGGCGTCCCGGTACGCCTCCAGCAGCCGCAGCCAGACCTCGCTGATCGTCGGGTACGAGGGGACCGCGTGCCACAGGCGGTCGACCGGGACCCGGGCGGCGACGGCGACGGTCGCGGAGTGGATGAGTTCGCCGACGCCGGGACCGACGAGGGTGACGCCGCGCAGGATCTCCTCCTCGAGGTCGACGACCATGCGGGCGCGGCCCTTGTAGCCCTCGACGTACAGACCGGCGCCGGCGACCGTGGACAGGTCGACGTCGACGGCGCGGACGCGGTGGCCGGCCTGTTCCGCCTCGGCCAGCGAGAGACCGACGGCGGCGGCCTCCGGGTCGGTGAAGACGACCTGGGGCACGGCGGTGTGGTCGGCGGTGGCGGCGTGCGCGCCCCAGTCCTGCGCGAGCACGGGTCCCCCGGTGGCGCGGGCGGCGACGGCGGCGCCCGCGATGCGCGCCTGGTACTTGCCCTGGTGGGTGAGCAGGGCCCGGTGGTTGACGTCGCCGACGGCGTACAGCCAGTCGTGGCCGGTCACCCGGAGGCTGTCGTCCACGGGGAGCCAGGAGCCGGGCTCCAGGCCGATCGTCTCCAGGCCGATGTCGTCGGTGCGCGGGGCCCGGCCGGTGGCGAAGAGGATCTCGTCGGCCTCGATCCGGTCGCCGTCGTCGGTGACGACCAGGACGGTGCCGTTCTCCCTGGTCACCGACTTCACCGAGGTGCCGGTGCGGACGTCCGCGCCGGCTTCGGTGAGGGCTTCGGCGACCAGTTCCCCGGCGAAGGGCTCCATGCGGGACAGCAGGCCGCCGCCGCGCACCAGCACCGTGACCCGCGAGCCGAGCGCCTGCCAGGCGGTGGCCATCTCGGTCGCGACCACACCGCCGCCGACCACGACCAGCCGGCCGGGCACGGACCGGGCGCTGGTGGCCTCCCGGCTGGTCCACGGCCTGACCTCGGCGAGTCCGGGCAGGTCGGGCAGCCGGGCGCGGCTGCCGGTGCAGACGGCGACGGCGTGCCGGGCGGTGAGGACGCGCCGGCCGCCGTCGGCACCGGTGACGGTCACGGTGCGCGGACCGGTGAGCCGTCCGTGGCCGCGGTGCAGGTCGGCTCCGATGCCCTCCAGCCACCGGACCTGGCCGTCGTCCTTCCAGTGGGAGGTGTAGGCGTCGCGGTGGGCGAGGACCGCAGCGGTGTCCAGGGGGCCCTGGACGGACCCGCTCAGGCCGGGTGTGCGGCGGGCGTCGGCCCGGGCGAGCACCGGGCGCAGCAGGGCCTTGCTGGGCATGCAGGCCCAGTAGGAGCACTCGCCGCCCACCAGCTCGCTCTCCACGACCGCGGTGGTGAGCCCGGCGGCGCGGGTACGGTCGGCGACGTTCTCCCCCACGGGCCCGGCGCCGAGCACCACGACGTCGTAGGCGAGGTTTTCCGCTTGCGTCGATTGCGTTTCCGTCATGGCGTCAGTCTGGTGGGTGGTGTGCGCGGTGGCCACACGGGTAGGGGCGCGGAATACGTGACCGGTCGGCCGTGTTGTGCCGACGGCCCGGCCCGACACCAGGAAGAGGGAACACGCCATGAGCAGCACCGTGGAGCTCACCAAGGAGAACTTCGACCAGACGGTCACGGACAACGAGTTCGTCCTGATCGACTTCTGGGCGGCCTGGTGCGGTCCGTGCCGTCAGTTCGCACCGGTGTACGAGAAGGCGGCGGAGGAGAACCCCGACCTGGTGTTCGGCAAGGTGGACACCGAGGCGCAGCCGGAGCTGGCCGCGGCCTTCGGCATCCAGTCGATCCCGACGCTGATGATCGTCCGCGACCAGGTCGCCGTGTTCGCCCAGCCGGGCGCCCTGCCCGAGGCCGCCCTGACGGACGTCATCGGGCAGGCCCGCAGGCTGGACATGGACGAGGTCCGCAAGCAGATCGCCGAGCAGCAGGCACCGCAGGGGCAGGCTTCGAACCAGGGCGAGTGATCCCGCCCCCTCCCGGCCGCGGGGTGGCGGCGCCCGCCGCCCTCCCCGTCAGCTGGACTCGCGGTGCACCACCGACGCCCCCAGCACCTTGTGCGCCTCGGGCGCGGCGGCCGGGTGGCGCACCGCGCGGTCGACCAGTTCGGCGAGCTCACGGCCCGACGGCAGTTCGAGGTGGACGGTGCTCAGCCGGGGCCGCAGCAAACGGCCCAGCATCAGGTTGTCGGCGCCCACCACGGCGGTCTCCTCCGGGATGCGGATGCCCTCGTCCTGAAGGGCGCGCATCAGGAGCATCGCGTACTCGTCGTTGTACGTGAACACGGCGTCGAGGCCGAGGTCGCGCCAACGGGCGGCGAGCCGCGCGGCGGCACCCTCGTCGTGGGCGAGGGGCAGCTCGGTGACCGTGGCGTCCGTGCCGCGCAGGGCCGCGCGCACCCCGGCCAGGCGGGGCGCGGAGAACGCCTCCAGACCGGGCTCCCGCGGGACGACGACGCCGATCCGGCGCCGGCCCCGGTCGAAGAGGTGGGCGCCCGCGCCGTGGCCGACGACGTCGTGGTCCATGAGCAGGGCGTACGCGCCCGCGACGGACTCGGGTCCGAGGGTGACGACGGCCCGCGCCCCGGAGCGTTTGAGCAGCTCGACGCCCCGTGGGCCGAGCCCGGAACCGGGGACCAGGACCGCCACGGGCCGCAGCTCGGCCCAGGCGCGGGCGGCCTCGTCGTCCTGCGGGCCGACGGTGCCGTGCTGCACGACCGTGTAGTCGAGGCGGCCGAGCGCCCCCTGGAGGTCGGTGATGAACTGGCTGTAGAGCGGGCCGACGGGGAAGGCCGGCGCGGGCATCAGCACCATGCGGCTGTGCCCGGCGCGCAGGCTGCGGGCCGCCGCGTGCGGCACGTACCCGAGTTCCTTCGCGGCCTCGCGGACCCGGCGCCGGGTGGGCTCGCTGATCCGGACGGCGCCGACGTCGTTCAGGACGTAGGAGACGGTTGCGCGCGAGACGCCGGCCAGGCGGGCCACATCGGCGCTCGTGGGGACGGAGCGCATCGGTGCGGGGGACGCGGGCGGGGGCGTTTTCGGTATCTGCACCATGACGTACCGCATCCTTGCAGAAGGAGTAACGGGGCTCTCAGCCGGGGGAGTTGAGAGCCCCGCGGACGGCCGTCGGCCCGGTCCCGGGCGCCGGGCCGACGGGGGGCGGCGACCGGCGGGAGGGCGTCGGGTCAGCAGGCGGGCGTCGTGCCCGTCACCCGGTCGACCAGGTCCGACCACGCCGCCTCCAGCCGCTCCGGCGGCATGCCGCACTGCCGGGTCAGGTGGTGGATCAGAGCGGGGTCGAGCTGGGCCAGCAGGGTGTGGGCGAGGATCTCGCAGTCCGCGCCCGGTACCGCCTCGCGCAGCAGCAGGGTGACGTGATGGCGCAGCACCTGGCGGGGCGGGGTGGTGAAGCGGCGGCCGGGCTCCGGTTCGGCCGCCAGCTGCAGCTCCAGTTCGTCGGTGCTCCGGCGGAGCGTGGCGAGGCCGAACGCCCGCAGCCGCTCCACGGGCGGCGCGCCCGGCCCCAGCGGCGGGGGCCCCGTGAGGAAGGCGGCCTGGAACTTCTTCTCGGAGTGGTCGAGGAGCGCCGTGAGCAGGCCGGTGCGGTCGCCGAAGCGGCGGAAGACCGTCCCCTTGCCCACCCGGGCCGCGGACGCCACCGCCTCCATGGTGACGCCGTCCGCGCCGCGCTCGGCCACGAGCCGCGCGGCCGCCTCCAGCAGCCGGGCCCGGTTGCGCGCGGCGTCGGCACGCAGGCAGGGTTCGTCGACGTCGATGCCGAGCTGCGGCAACTCCCGCGGCTCGACGGGCTCCTGGGGCGCCGGGGTGGGCGACGGCACTGCGGACATGAAGACAGCGTAAAGCATCGGGAAGAAACTGGACCGTGGTCCGGTTAGACTGCTACAACAGAAACGGACCTCGGTCCGGATCGTTGACGCAGTGCTTCCCCCCTTTCTGGCCTTTCTGGAGTTTCCTCATGTCTGTTCGCATCCTCGCCCTCGTCGGCAGCCTCCGCGCCGGTTCGCACAACCGCCAGCTCGCCGAGGCCGCGGCCAAGCTCGCCCCGGAGGGCTCCGAGGTCGCGCTCTACGAAGGGCTCGCGGAGATCCCCTTCTACAACGAGGACATCGACGTGGAGGGCAGCGTCCCGGCCGCCGCCGCCCGGCTGCGCGAGGCCGCCGCCGGCGCCGACGCGCTGCTGCTCTTCACCCCCGAGTACAACGGCACCATCCCGGCCGTCCTGAAGAACGCCATCGACTGGCTGTCCCGCCCCTACGGCGCCGGCGCCATCGGCGGCAAGCCGGTCGCCGTGATCGGCACCGCCTTCGGCCAGTACGGCGGCGTCTGGGCGCAGGACGAGGCCCGCAAGGCCGTGGGCATCGCCGGCGGCAAGGTGATCGAGGACCTCAAGCTCTCCATCCCGGGCTCCGTGACCCGTTTCGCCGAGCTCCACCCGGCCGACGACGCCGAGGTCGCCGAGCAGCTGACCGAGGTCATCACCCGCCTGCGCGGCCACGCCGGCGCGTCGGCCGCCGCCTGATCACGTCCGGCGTGACCGGGGCCTGAAGGGGGCCGGAGCCGCGGTGGCTCCGGCCCCCTCGCCGTGCCCGTGTCCCCCGCACCGGCGGAGGGCCGGGTCGGGGCCGGTCCGGCGGATCGTGCGGCGGACGCGGGGCCGGACGGGCCCTCCCCCGAGCTCCCGAGCTCTTCGAGCAGGGGGCGCCCCCAGCGGCGTCGCCGCCGGTGGTCGACGCTCCGCGTCGCCGCCCCTTCGCCCCGCGCGCGAACCGGTCCGGCCCCGCCCACCGGTGTCACCGGGACACCGCCGACCTCCCGCGACCCGATCCGCCGGACGGGCCCTGAGCGGCGCCCGCGTCGAGCGCGAACCAGACCGCCTTGCCCACCCCGTGCGCCCTGACCCCCCACTCGTCGGCGAGGGACTCGACGAGCACCAGTCCCCGGCCGTTCGTCCCGTCG
>NZ_MSGP01000459.1 GCF_002078235.1 Streptomyces viridosporus | reverse complement strand
ATCCGCGCGCCGGCGCCGGCGTTGGTCCACAGATTCTTGGGACGGCGGGACTCGTTGCGCTCGATGACGGCGTTGGCCGCGCCCAGGATGGTCTGCGTGGAGCGGTAGTTCTGCTCGAGCAGGATCGTCGTCGCGTCCGGGTAGTCCTCCTCGAACTGGAGGATGTTGCGGATCGTCGCGCCGCGGAAGGCGTAGATCGACTGGTCGGCGTCACCCACCACGCACAGCTCGGCGGGCGCCGTCTCGCCCGCGTTCCCCGGTGCGTCGCCTGGCTGCTCGGAGGACCCGACGAGCTCCCTGACCAGGGCGTACTGGGCGTGGTTGGTGTCCTGGTACTCGTCGACGAGGACATGGCGGAAGCGGCGGCGGTAGTGCTCGGCGACGTCCGGGAAGGCGCGGAGCAGGTTGACCGTCGTCATGATCAGGTCGTCGAAGTCCAGGGCGTTCGCCTCGCGCAGCCGCGACTGGTACAGGGCGTAGGCCTGGGCGAGGGTCTTCTCGAAGCCGTCCGCGGCCCGGGCGGCGAAGTCCTCCTCGTCGACCAGCTCGTTCTTCAGGTTGCTGATCTTGGCGCTGAAGGACTTGGGCGGGAAGCGCTTGGGGTCGAGGTCCAGGTCGCGGCAGACCAGGGCCATCAGGCGCTTGGAGTCGGCGGCGTCGTAGATCGAGAACGACGAGGTGAAGCCGAGCTTCTTGCTCTCGCGGCGCAGGATGCGCACGCACGCGCTGTGGAAGGTCATCACCCACATCGCGTGCGCGCGCGGCCCGACGAGCTGCTCGACGCGCTCCTTCATCTCGCCGGCGGCCTTGTTGGTGAAGGTGATCGCGAGGATCTGGCCGGGGTGGACGCCCCGCTCGGCCAGCAGGTACGCGATGCGGTGCGTGAGCACACGGGTCTTGCCGGAGCCGGCGCCGGCCACGATGAGCAGCGGGGAGCCGGAGTGCACCACGGCGGCGCGCTGGTTGTCGTTCAGCCCCTCCAGGAGGGCGGCGGAGTCCAGCGCCGGGCGCGGGGCGCCGTCGCGGTAGTACGCCTCCCGCTCCGGAGGCACGTCGAACCTCCCGCCGAACAGGTCGTCCGGAACGGGCTCCGGTACGTGCTCGTCCTCGGGCGGCGGCGGGGGCTCGTCCTCGGGGCCCTGCTGGGCCTGGAGGTCGGCCAGGAAGCTTTCGTCAAAGAGGCTGCTCATCGCTCTCCGAGTCTAGGCCGCCTCACCGACAGCCCGCGGCCACCCGGGGAACATCCCCGAGGTTCCCGGGACCGCCGGCCCGCCGTCCCGGCCGCCGCACCCCGCGCACGCTTCAGAGCCGCCGTCTCACCCTGGGTCACACGGCGCGCAAGGTCACGAAAACGTATCGGGCATATCACCCGTCAACCTTCACAGGCGCCGCACGAGTTGGCTACGGTGCGGGCAGGCCGCTCGACCCCCACCGGCGAACCTCGCCGGGCCGCGCGGCCTCCGCCGAGTCCGTCACCGCCCCCGCGGCGGCCGGAGCCGGGGACCCAACCGAGACCTTGGGGTGAATCGGCCCACTCCTTCGCGGAGCGGCCGTAGGGCAACCCTTCCGAAGCACCCGCCCGAACCCGGCAGCTAACCCGGTAGGCGGAGCACTGGAAGGAGTCGCCTCCCTTGGCGTCGCACCGCAAGTCGCGCACCACCGGCACCCGCGTGGCAGGCATACGGACCCCCGCCCTCGCCACGGCGGCCCTGACCTCCGTGGCCCTGCTGTCCCAGACGGCGAACGCCGCCCCCTCGGACGACGGGAAGCCGAGCCTGGAGGAGGTCGAGAAGAAGGTCGACGCCCTCTACCGCCAGGCGGAGTCGGCGACCGAGAAGTACAACGCGGCCAAGGAGAAGACCGCGAAGCAGCGCAAGCGCGTCGACACCCTCCTCGACGACGTGGCCGAGCGCGCCCAGAAGCTCAACGAGGCGCGGGAGGAGCTCGGGACCTACGCCGCCGCCCAGTACCGGACCGGCGCCGGCGTCCCCGACACCGCGACCTTCCTGCTCGCGGACTCGCCGCAGGACTTCTTCGACCAGAACCAGCTGATGGACCGGATGACCGGCCGCCAGAAGGAAGCGGTCGACGACTACGTCACGCAGCAGTCCGAGACGATGAAGAAGCGCCGGGAGGCCGCCGAGGGCCTCGAGACGCTCACCGAGTCGCAGAACGAGCTGAAGACGGCCAAGGCGACCGTCCAGAAGAAGCTCGCGGACGCGCGCGAACTGCTGTCGAAGCTGACCGCCGAGGAGAAGGCGCGGCTCGCGGAGATCGAGAAGAGGAAGCAGGAGGAGGCCACCCGCAAGGCCGCCGAGCTGGCCCGGCAGCAGGCGGAGCAGCAGAGGGCCCAGGAGGAGGCCCGGGAGGCGGCTCAGCGGGAGAGCGGCACCCCGGACGCGTCCGGGTCCTCCGGTTCGACCGCCCCGCCCCCGTCGTCGGACGGCTCCTCGTACACCGCCGAGGCCGAGAAGGCCCTCTCCTTCGCCCGCGCGCAGATCGGCAAGCCGTACGTCTGGGGCGCCACCGGCCCGGGCTCCTACGACTGCTCCGGCCTCACCCAGGCCGCCTGGAAGGCCGCCGGCGTCACCCTCCCCCGCACGACCTACGACCAGGTGAACGCCGGCACGACGGTCCCGGTGTCCCAGGCCCGACCCGGTGACCTCGTCTTCTTCTACGACGACGTCACCCACGTGGGCGTCTACGTCGGCAACGGCAGGATGATCCACGCCCCCAAGCCCGGCACGTACGTCCGGGAGGAGTCGATCTACTACGACGGCGAGTCCTCGATCCACAGCGTCGTGCGCCCGGCCTGACCGGCGGCGCCGCGCGGTGTTCTTCCGCGCCGCTCCACGCGCGTGGCGGTGCGGTGGCCGCCCGGTGGGCTTCTAGCATCTGCGCATGCCCGGCCCCTCCTCCCTCCGCGCCTGGTGGGCGCAGCGCCCGCCGGCGGCCGGTGCCGCCGTGATGGCGACCGGCACCGTGTCGGTGGCCCTGCACCTGGCGGGGCACGAGCTCCTCTCCCGGATCGTCCTGGTGCTCGCCTGCGCCGCCTGGCTCGGGCTGGCCGCGGAGTTCGTCCTGCGGCTGCTGCGGGACCGGGCGCGGTGGGTGTCGGAGGCGGGAACGCCCGGTGCGCTGACCGCCGTCGCGGCCACGACCGTGCTGGGCAGCGGCTTCGCCGCGCTGGGCCGGCTCGCCCTCGCCGAGGCGCTGCTGGTCCTGGCGGCGGTGCTCTGGCCGGTGCTGCTCGTCCTGGTCGCACGGCGCCGGCGGCCCCGTATGCCGGGATCGGTGTTCCTGGGCTGTGTGGCCACACAGGGGCTCGCCGTGCTGGGCGCGACGCTCGCCGCGGCCGAGTCGGCGGCCTGGCTCGCGCGCGTGGCGCTGGTGCTGTTCTGGTTCGGGCTGGTGCTCTACGTCCTCGCCCTGTTCCTCTTCGACCCGTGGCAGGTGGCCAGGGGAGCGGGCGACCACTGGGTCGCGGGCGGGGCGCTCGCCATCTCGGCGCTCGCCGGCTCGAAGCTGCTCGTGGCCGACAGCGCGCGGCTGTACCTGTGGAACGAGGACGACAGCGGCGTCCTGCGCTTCACGACCGTGGCCCTGGTCCTGCTCGACCTGGCCTGGTACGCCGTACTGCTGATCGCCGAGATCGTGTGGCCGAGGCCGCGCTACGACACGCGGCGCTGGGCGACCGTGTTCCCCCTGGGCATGACCGCGGCGGCGACGCTGTCGGCGGCCACCGCGGTCGGCCTGCCGTGGCTCGAGGGCCTGGGGCGGGTGCTGGTGTGGGTCGCGGTCGCCGCCTGGCTGGCGGTCGCCGCCGGGGCGGTCGCCGCCGCGCGGTCCGCGATCACGTCCGCGCCCGTACGGGACGGCGTCAGGTCCACAGCACGGCGATGAAGATGTTCGCCGTGGTCAGCAGCCCGACGAGGCCGAACATGCCCTTGTCCACCTTCTCCTCGTCCCGCTTCACGTAGACCAGGCCGAGGATCACGATCAGCAGGGCCAGCTTCACCCCGATCTTTATGTGGTTCACCGAGTAGTCCTGGGCCTCGTTGAGGCCGACCAGCGCCACACCGGTGACCAGCATCGTCAGCGCGCCGTGCAGCATCGCCGGAGTGAAGCGGGCGGTGCCCTCGCCCATCGCCTTCATCTGGGTGAGGAAGCCGCCGAGCAGCGACGCGATGCCGATGATGTGCAGACCGACGAAAAGGTGGATGAGTACGTCCATGAGGCCGGAGCCTAGTCAGGCCCGCGGCGCCCTCCGACACCGGCCCGACCGGCACCGGCACCGGCACGACGCGGCACGCCACGTCAGGACGGTGGCCCGCCCCGCGCACGCACCGCATAGCACCACGGCCCTCCTCCCCTTCCCGCATTCGGCACATCGGTCATCGCTCTGCGTGAAGAGGACGGCGCCGGGAGGGGAACGCGGTCACTTACGGTCACCCGCCGGTCCGCTCGCGCCACTTCCGCACAACCCGTCACCGGGGCCGCACGGGCGGGTCTAGCGTCCTCGACCAGGTGACCGGCTCCCACGCCGTCCGGACCAGGGACGGCGGCCGGACACCCGCGCCGAAAGGGTCCGGCGGCGGGCTGCTCCCCCAGCGCGCCGCCCCGCCGCCGGGCCCGCCGGGCCGGCCCCGTCCCGCGCACGGTGGCCGTACGCACGGACCAGGCGGTCGTCGGAGAGGACGGGACCCCGGGTGGCAGCGCACCGCAAGGAAAGACCGCGCCCGGCGGGCGGCACCACGGCCCGCACGGCCGCCGCCCTCGTTCTGGCCGGTATGGCCGCCGCGGCCGGCTTCGAGGGGCCGGCACAGGCCGAGCCGCGGCCGACGCCGGACCGGGTCGGGGCCGAGGTGGCCGAGCTGTACCAGGAGGCGGAGGTCGCCACCGAGCAGTACAACGGCGCGCGGGAGGAGGCCCGGTCGGCCGGGCAGCGGCTGCGCGCTCTGCAGGACGAGGCGGCCCGCAGACAGGCCCGGCTCAACGCGGCCCGCGAAGCGCTGGGGTCGGCCGCGGCGGCGCAGTACCGCGGCGGCGGCCTCGACCCGGTCCTGCAACTCGTCCTCTCCCCGGACCCCGACGGTCATCTGGACCGCGCCGCGCTCGCCGAGCGCGCGGGCAGCCGTCAGAAGGCGGCGGTGGGGCGCGTCCGCGCCCAGCTCCGGGAGATCGAGCGGCTGCGCGGGGCCGCACGCGTCGAGCTGGCGTCCCTGACCTCCCGGCAGGCCGAACTGAAACGGCACAGGAAGACGATCACCGGAAAGCTGGATGCCGCACGCGATCTGCTGTCCCGGCTGACGCCCGGACAACGCGCGGCGCTCGCCGACGGGACGGACCGCGCCGCACACGCTCCGGCGGCCCCCGGGAACGGCCTGACGGCTCCCGGCTCCGTCACCTCCCGGGCACCCGGTCCCCGTGCGGCGAAGGCCGTCTCCTACGCCTACCGGAAGATCGGCAGCCCTTACGTCTGGGGCGCGACCGGTCCGAACGCCTTCGACTGCTCGGGCCTCGTCCAGGCCGCCTACCGCTCCGCCGGCGTCTCCCTGCCGCGCACGACCTACGCGCAGATCGGCGCGGGCCGCCGCGTCTCCCGTGCCGAACTCCTCCCCGGTGACCTGGTGTTCTTCTACTCCGGCATCAGCCATGTCGGCCTCTACGTCGGCGACGGCCGCATGATCCACGCCCCGAACCCGTCGGCCCCGGTACGCCTGGCCCCCGTCGACCACATGCCGTTCGCGGGGGCGACGCGGGTGGCCTGAGGCGGTCCGCCCGTCCTGCCGGCCGTCACACCAGCCGGCGCGCCGTCGCCCAGCGGGTGAGTTCGTGCCGGTTGGAGAGCTGGAGCTTGCGCAGCACCGCCGAGACGTGGGACTCGACCGTCTTCACGGAGATGAACAGCTGCTTGGCGATCTCCTTGTAGGCGTACCCCCGCGCGATCAGCCGCAGCACCTCGCGCTCGCGCTGGGTGAGGCGGTCCAGGTCCTCGTCGACCGGAGGGGCGTCGGTCGAGGCGAAGGCGTCGAGGACGAAGCCGGCCAGGCGCGGGGAGAAGACGGCGTCCCCCTCCTGGACCCGGAAGACCGAGTCGATCAGATCGGCCCCGGTGATCGTCTTGGTCACGTACCCGCGGGCACCGCCCCGGATCACCCCGATCACGTCCTCCGCCGCGTCCGACACCGACAGGGCCAGGAAACGCACCGGCTGCTCGGCGTCGCCCATCAACGGCGCACACCGGCGCAGCACTTCGACGCCGCCGCCACCGGGCAGGTGCACGTCGAGGAGGACCACCTCGGGCCGGGTCGCGGTGATGACGGTGACCGCCTGGTCGACGTCCGCCGCCTCGCCGACCACCTCGACGCCCGTCTCCTCGGTCCGTCCGATCTCGGCCTGGACACCCGTGCGGAACATGCGGTGGTCGTCGACGAGGACGACGCGCACCCGACGTCCGCCGGTGCCACCGGCCGCCTCCGCGGCCTGCGCCGCTCCGTTCGCCTCGGTCGGCTCGCTCATGACGTCTTCTCCGCCCTCTCCATCTCCAGCTCGACCTCCGTACCGCCGTCCGGCACCGCGCGCAGCCGCGCCGTGCCGCCGTTGCGCTCCATGCGGCCGATGATCGATTCTCTGACGCCCATACGGTCGGCGGGTATCGAGTCGAGGTCGAAGCCCGGGCCGCGGTCCCGGACGGACACGAAGACCGTCCTCCCCTCGACCTCGGCATAGACCTGAACGGCACCCCCCTCGCCACCGTACTTGGCGGCGTTCACCATCGCCTCACGCGCGGCCTGCATCTGCGCGGCGATCCTCTCGTCGAGCGGGCAGTCCCCGACGACGACGACCTCGAGGGGGACACCGTGCTTGTCCTCCACCTCGGCGGCGTTGCGCCGCACGGCGTCGGCGAGGGTGGTGGGCTCGTCGTCCTCGTCCTTGCCGGTGCCCTCGGGCTTGTAGAGCCAGGCGCGCAGGTCGCGTTCCTGGGCGCGGGCGAGGCGGCGCACCTCGCCCGCGTTGTCCGCGTTGCGCTGGATTAGGGTGAGGGTGTGCAGCACCGAGTCGTGGACGTGGGCGGCGACCTCCGCCCGCTCCTGGGCGCGGATGCGCATCAGGCGCTCCTCGGACAGGTCCTGGGTCATGCGCACGAGGTAGGGACCGGCGAGGAGCGTGACACCGACGAGGACCGCCAGGGCCGCCTGCAGCACGGAGCCGAGGTGGGCCCCGGAGCCCTGCAGGACGAAGATGCCCGAGACGCCCGCGGTCACCAGCAGCACGCCGGCGCCGGCCCGCAGCAGGGTGACCGTGCGCCGGCGCCGGCCGACCTCGACCCAGCGGGCCCGCCGGGCGTTGTCCGCCTGCCGCCAGACCAGGGCCACGCCCGCGCCGACCAGCACGGTCGGCCAGAGGTAGGCCCGGGTGCCGTTGCTGATGTCCACACTGCCCACGAAGATCATGGCCACGACGACCATGAGCAGCAGGGCGACGATCTGCCCCTTGTCCGGTCTGCGGGTGACGAGTCTGCGCCGGCCGTCCGGCGAGGTCTCGGTGGTGACCAGCGAGGGCGGCCGCTGCGCGTCCACGCCGCCGACGCCGAGCGGCACGAAGAACCAGAACGCGGCGTACAGCAGCGCGCCCAGGCCGTCGGCCATGAACAGACCGACGAAGACGAGCCGTACCCAGATCACGGGCAGCCCGAGGTGTCCGGCGAGCCCCCGCGCCACACCACCGAGCCAGCGTCCGTCACTGCTGCGGTAGAGCTTGCGCGGAGGCCGCGGCTCGGCGAGGGGCGCTGCTGCGGCTTCCGACATGTCAACGATGGTCACACGCCCGGGACCGCCGGAACATCAGGGTCGGTCCCGGAGACTCCCCTGATCTCCCCTGATCTCCCCTGCTCTCCCCTGATCTCCCCTGACTCTCCACGGACCGGCCCCGGCACCCGCCTCCCGCTCCTGGCCCCGTTCCCGTCCCCGGCCCCGATCCCGGCACCGTTCCCGGCCCCGGTCAGGCCTCAGGGGCGATATCAGGGTCCGGCCAGGGTCGTCCCGACTGCCGCCGCGGCGGCCCGCCCGTCACCATGGACACATGACAGATCACCAGCACGCCGCGACGGGTCCGGGACCCGGCTCCGGCCCGCGCCCGGCTCCGGGCGCCGGGCCGGAGGACGTCGCGCCGGCCTCCGGCCCGGCGCCCGGAG
>NZ_MSGP01000458.1:666-1175 GCF_002078235.1 Streptomyces viridosporus | reverse complement strand
GGCGGCCAGCGCCGGGTCGCCGATGTCCGTCGCCTCGTAGGCGGTGTCCACGCCCAGCAGCCGCAGCCGGCGGGCGAGGGTGCCCAGGTGCACGTCGAGCAGGAAGCGCAGCGGCGCCCCCGGCACCCGCTGGGGGCGGTCGACGGTGCGCACGGTCACCGCCTCGCCGGCGGCCGGGACGTGCGACACCGGCACCTCGCGGCCGTCCACGAGCAGCGCGCCGACCTCGGTCAGCGGGACACCGAGGGACTCGATGACGTGACCGAGGCTGGAGACGCCGTCGGTGGCGGTCTTCGTGGCGCCCGTGGGCCGTGCCTGGGGGACGAAGAGAAGCAGCTCGGGGGCGAACTCGACGTGGATCTCGGGACCGTTCACCCGGTCAAGGATGGCATGGGGCCGCGCACCCGGCCCGTGCTTCACGGTGCCGGCGCCCGCGGCCCCGGGGGAGAGCGCCCGCGGCCTCAGCGGCGGGGCAGGTCCTTGAAGGTGGCCAGGGTGCGGTCGATCAG
>NZ_MSGP01000458.1:0-606 GCF_002078235.1 Streptomyces viridosporus | reverse complement strand
GGCCCGCAGGATCGTCTCCTCCCGCTCGTGGGCGGGGTTGTCGGTGAGCGCCGTCGTCATCGCCTCGCGGAACGCCCAGCGCAGCGACTCCAGCACCGGTTCGTCGGCCGGACGCTGCCGCAGCAGCTCCTCCAGGAGGGGGTCGTACTCGTCCGTGAGGACGATGTCCTCCTTGGCGGGGAAGTAGCGGAAGACGGTGCTCGGCGAGACCTCGGCGCGGTCCGCGATCTGCTCGACGGTGGTGGCCTCGTACCCCTGCTCCTTGATCAGCGAGTAGGTGGCCTCCCTGATCGCCATGCGGGTCCTGAGTTTCTTCCGTTCGCGCAGACCCAGGTGGCGGGCCGCCTCGGGAACAGGGGTTCGTGCCGTGGTCATGCCGTCAATTGTCCGCCATCCCCCTTCGCCCGGGCCATGGCCGGGGAGGATTCCGCTTCCGGTCCGGGGCGGTCCGGGGCGGTGGTGTCCGGTACGTCCGCGGTCCGTCCGGCCGGCGGTGCGGCGGGGCGCGGGTTCGGCAGGAACAGCGCGACCAGGGCCGCGGTCACCAGCGCGGCGATCCCGCAGACCACCAGCACGAGGTCCATCCCGTCCAGGTACGCCGCGTCG
>NZ_MSGP01000457.1 GCF_002078235.1 Streptomyces viridosporus | reverse complement strand
GGACGGGCCGTGCAGATCACCGCGCTCGACCACGGGCCGGGGATCGCCGACGTGGCCGGTGCGCTGCGGGACGGGTTCACCACGACGCGCTCGCTCGGCGCGGGCCTCGGCACCTGCCGGCGTCTCGCCGACGACTTCGAGCTGCACAGCGTGCTCGGCCGGGGCACGGTGGCGGTGGCCCGCGTGGGCGCCGGGGCACCGCACGGCGACGATGCCCCGCAGGCGCCCGGCGTGCGGGCCGGTGGCGTCAACGTCCCGTTCGCCGGCGCGGACTTCTCGGGGGACGCCTGGGCCTGGGTCAGGTCCGGCGACCGTCTGACGCTGCTGATGGCGGACGGGCTGGGCCACGGCGGCGAGGCCGCCCGCGCCTCGACCGCCGCGACCGAGGCCCTGCGCCGCCGGCCCGGTCTGCCGCCCGCCGGGGCGCTGGAGGAGATCCACAGGGCACTGGCCGGCACCCGGGGCGCGGCCGTCGCCGTGGCCCAGCTGGACACCTGGTCCGGCCGGCTGCGCTTCGCGGGCATCGGCAATGTGGGGGCCCGGCTGCGCCAGGGCGACCGGTGGCGGTCGCTGCTGTCCCAGCCCGGCATCGTCGGCGCGCACCGGCCCCGTACCCTGCGCGAGGACGACGTCGCCTGGTCCGGGGAGAGCCTGCTGATCCTGCACACCGACGGCCTGCCCAGCCGCTGGGTCCCGTCCCCGGAGACCGGAGCGTCGTCGGCCGACCCGGCCGTGACGGCCGCCGTGACGATCCGGGACGCCGGGAGTTCCGCGCGCCCGGCGCGGGACGACATCGCCGTGGCCGTGCTGGCCCCCGTCCCGGAGGCCCGCCCATGACGCGGACCTGGCAGATCGGCACCGTCACCGACGCGGCACGCGCCCGCATCGCCGTCACGCGGCTGGCCGCGGAGTGCGGGGTGCCCACCGTCGAACGCGCCCGGCTGGCCGCGGCGCTCAGCGGCCGGCTGCGGCAGTGCCTCACCAAGGGCGGCACCTGGGTGCTCACCCTGGACACGTCCGGCTCCCCGGCCGAAGACCCGTCCGGAGAGGGGACGCTGCACGTCGCGCTGACGCCCTCGCCCGGTGCGGGGGCCGCCGACCGGGCGCCGTGGGCGGTGACCGTCTCCTGCCCCGAACCGGGCCCGGCGTCCGACGGCGCCGAGCCGCGGGAGGACCCGGTCGACCTGTCCGAGGCCCTGCTGGGCGCCGACGAGGACACCGCCGGCGTGCTGGACAAGCTCGCCGAGCAGGAGAGACTGGTCGCCTTCCACCGGGAGGAGCTGCACCAGACCAACCAGGGCGTGCTGGCGTTGCACGCCGAACTGGACGCGGCGGGACGTGCGCAGCGGGAGGCGTTCGCCGCCGAGCGCCGGGCGCGCAACGAGGCGGAGGACGCACGGCGCAGACTGACGTTCCTGGCGGACGCGAGCCCGGTGCTGAACGCCTCGCTGAACCACGACGAGATCGTGCGGCGGCTGCCGGAGCTGCTGGTACCGCGGTACGCCCGCAGCGTCGACATGTGGCTGTTCGACGACGAGGACGATCCGCACCGGCCCACGCCCCACCCGGCCGCGACGCCCCACCCGGCCGCGGCGGTCCGCGCGGCCCGCACCGGGCGGCCGCAGTACGCCGCCGACCACCCCGGCGGCCTGCCCGGCGTCGACGACCAGCCGCCCTCGGCCCTCGCTCCCGACCGGCCCCTGCTCTGCATCCCGCTGCTGACCCGCCGCGCGCCGCTGGGCGTGCTGACCCTGTCGCCGCCCGGTGAGCGCTGGGACCCGGACGACGCCGTGATGCTGATCGAGCTCACCCGGCGGGCCGGCATCGCCATCGACAACGCGCGCCGCTTCGAGCACAACCGGGACATCGCCGAGACGCTGCAGCGCGCCCTGCTCACGGACCTCCCGGCCCCGCCGGGGCTGAGTCTCGCCGCGCGCTACCTGCCGGCCACGCACGGGCTGAACATCGGCGGCGACTGGTACGACGCGTTCCGTCAGCGCGACGGCAGTCTGATCACCGTGGTCGGTGACGTGACCGGGCACGGGCTGCACGCGGCGGTGATGATGAGCCAGCTGCGCACCGCGCTGCGCGCCTACGCGGTCGACGGCGGCGGCCCCGGCCGGCTGCTGACCCGGCTGCACGAGTTCCTGCACCACCTGCAGCCCGACCTGTACGCCACCGCCGTCATCGCCCGGTTCCACCCGGACGAGCCCACGCTGACGTGGGCCGCCGCGGGTCATCCGCCGCCGGTGCTGCGGTTGCCCGACGGACGGGTGCGCACGCTGGACGCCAAACCGGGCGCGATGCTCGGCATCCCGCTGAAGCAGGAGATCGCCGACCACACCGAGCGGCTGGAGCCGGGGTCGACGCTCGCGCTCTACACCGACGGACTGGTCGAGCGGCGGGCCCGGGGCATCGATCCGGGCATCGAGCGGCTCGCGGCGGCCCTCGGTTCGTTCGGCCCCGCGGAGCTGGGCGCGGACCTGGAGGGCTCGGCGGACCGGATCCTCCACCCCCTGCTGAGCGACTCCGAGCGCGACGACGACGTCTGCCTGCTGCTGTGCCATCTGCACGGCTGAGTCCGGGGCGCCCACCCGGGCACGGGTGACGTCCGGTCGCGACGCCGCTCCCGCCACCCGCTTCCCGGTGCGGTCCCGCACGTGTACGGGCATCGTGGTGCTGAAGAGGGGCACGCGAGAGGTGCGGGCGTTCGAAGCGGACCGCCTGGAGCCGTAGGAAGGGATGAACACCGTGACACGACCCAGGATCCTGGTGGTGGGCGCAGGCTTCGCCGGTGTGGAGTGCATGCGCCGGCTGGAGCGCATGCTCTCCCCCGACGAGGCCGATCTCACGCTGGTGACGCCGTTCTCCTACCAGCTCTACCTGCCGCTGCTCCCCCAGGTCGCCTCCGGGGTGCTGACGCCGCAGTCGATCGCCCTCTCCCTGCGCCGCAGCAGGAAGTACCGCACCCGGATCATCCCCGGCGGGGCCATCGGGGTGGACCTGAGGTCCAAGGTCTGCGTCATCCGCACCATCACCGACGAGATCGTCAACCAGCCCTACGACTACATCGTGCTGACCCCCGGCAGCGTCACCCGCACCTTCGACATCCCGGGGCTGACGGACCACGCCTTCGGGATGAAGACGCTGGCCGAGGCCGCCTACATCCGCGACCACGTCATCTCCCAGCTCGACCTCGCCGACGCCAGCCACGATCCGGCCGAGCGGGCCTCGCGGCTGCAGTTCGTGGTGGTCGGCGGCGGCTACGCGGGCACCGAGACCGCGGCCTGCCTGCAGCGGCTGACGCACGCCGCCGTCAAGCGCTACCCGCGGCTGGACCCCGGCCTGATCAAGTGGCACCTGATCGACATCGCCCCGAAGCTCATGCCCGAGCTGGGCGAGCGGCTCGGCCGCAGCGCGCAGGAGGTCCTGACCCGCCGCGGCATCGAGATCTCCCTGGGCGTGTCCATCGAGAAGGCGGGCCCCACGGAGGTCACCTTCACCGACGGCCGGGTGGTCCCCACCCGCACCCTGATCTGGACCGCCGGGGTCGTCGCCAGCCCGCTCATCGCCACGCTCGGCGCGGAGACCGTCAAGGGCCGGCTCGCGGTCACCTCGAACATGTGCCTGCCGGGCCACGACGGGGTGTTCGCGCTCGGCGACGCCGCCGCGGTGCCCGACGAGGCCAAGGGCGACGGGGCCGTGTGCCCGCCGACCGCGCAGCACGCCCTGCGGCAGGGCAGGCAGGTGGCCGACAACGTCATCGCGACGCTGCGCAACCAGCCGATGCGTCCCTACCACCACAAGGACCTCGGACTCGTGGTGGACCTCGGCGGCACCGACGCGGTCTCCAAGCCGCTCGGTCTGGAGCTGAAGGGCCTGCCCGCCCAGGCGGTGGCCCGCGGCTACCACTTCGCGGCGCTGCGCACCAACGTCGCCAAGACCCGGGTGGCGACCAACTGGCTGCTGAACGCGGTCGCCGGCGACGATTTCGTCCGCACCGGCTTCCAGGCGCGCAAGCCGGCCAAGCTGCACGACTTCGAGTACACGGACGCGTACCTGACGCCGGATCAGGTCCGGGCGCACGTCGAGGAGGCGGGCCTGGCGGTGCGGTGACCCAGCCCTTCGGCGGCCGCTCGCGTCATGCGGTGCCGCATCCGGACCAACGCCTGTGACGGGAGAGAGTACGGCGGCGTGAAAGCGGCGGGACACTCGGTACGGACACGACTGCAGGACCGCCTCGCGGCGTCCGACCCCGGCCTGCTGCGGCTGACCGCCGGGCTGCGCACGGTGGGTGCCGTCGCGCTGACCCTGGCCGTGCTCGCCGCACTGGACTTCGAGGTCACCCGCCTGGTGGCGGGGGCCATGGGGGCGCTGGTCGCCACCTTCTCCATCCGGGAGAAGCAGCGCTCCGCCCAGGCCGTCACACTGGCCCTCGGGCTGCCCGTGGCGCTCGTGTCCGTGTCGCTGGGCGCGGTGCTCGGCGAGCGGGTCGTCATCGGTGACGCCTTCTTCGTCGTCCTCATCTTCTGCGCGGTCTACGGCCGCCGGTTCGGCGAGCGCGGCACCGCGCTCGGCCTGATCGGCTTCCAGCTCTACTTCGTCTCCCTGTTCGTCGGCGCCTCCCCCGCGGAACTGCCCCTCCTGTGGGCGGTGCTGACCGTCGCGTTCGCGTGCAGCGCCGTGGTGCGGTTCGCCGTCGTCCCCGTGACGCCCACCGGTCTGCTCGCACGGCTGCGCCAGGCCTTCCGGGCCAGGCTGGCCCAGCTCGTCTCCGCGCACCTGGCGCTGCTCGACGCCGGTCCGGAGGAGGTGGACAAGGCGCTGGAGGACGTGCGCACGGGCACCGCCCGGCTGCACGAGACGGCTCTGATGATCCAGACGCGGCTGGAGGAGGGCACCCCGGACGAGTCGACGGCGCGGCTGGTGCAGCGCCGGATCGCGGACGCCGAGATCGCCGCCGAGCGGCTCGGCCTGCTGCTGCTGTCCGCCCGCAGCGCCGAACGGGCGGACACCCTCACCCTGCACCTGCCGGGCGCGCCCGCCCCGGAGGTCGGCCGGCTGCCCGGGCCGGAGGAGGCCACCGCCGTGCTGCGCCGGGACCTGCTCGCGCTCCGCGTGCTCGTGCTGCGCACCGGGACGCCCGGGACGGGCGTGGCCCAGGTGCGCAACCGGCTGCTCGCCTACCGGGACGAGGAGAACCTGCCGCCCGCCACGCCGGCCGTGCGGGACGTGTTCCGGGCCGTCGGCGAGGCCGCCCGCGCCGTCATGGGACTGCGCCTCGCCCTGGACGGTCCGCAGGACGAGTCGGACGACAGCCCGGCGACGGCCCGTTCCCGGGAGGAGCTGGACGCCGAGGACGCCGCCATCGACGTGGAGGAGGAGTCCGAGCGGGCCGATCGGCCGAGAGGGCTGCAACGGCCCACCACGCGCGCCGCCGTGCAGGTCTCCGTGGGCTCGACGCTGGCCATCGTCGGCGGTGAGCTGCTGTCCGCGGACCGCTGGTACTGGGCGGTGCTCACCTGCTGGATCGTGTTCATCAACACCGCCTCGACCGGCGAGATCCTGGTCAAGGGCTACCGGCGGCTGCTGGGCACGGTGTTCGGCGTCGCCGCCGGCATCGTGCTGGCCGGGGTGGTGGGCGGGCACACCTGGACGGCGTTCGCCCTGGTGCTGGTGCTGGTCTTCGCGATGTTCTACACGGCGCCGCTGTCCTACACGCTGATGTCGTTCTTCGTGACCGCGATGCTCGGGCTGCTCTACACCCTGCTGCACACCTACAGCTGGGAGGTGCTGGTCCTGCGTCTGGAGGAGACGGCGCTGGGGGCGGCCTGCGGGATCGTCGCGGCGGCGCTGGTCCTGCCGGTGCACACCGACCGGCGGACGAACGAACTGCTGGTCACCGCGTTGGAGCGGCTCACCGAGGTCACCGAGGCCGCCGTCGGGCAGCTCAGCGGCGACCCCGCGGCCGACCTGCTGGACCGGGCGCGGGCCCTGGACCAGGCGCTGGGCGACCTGCGGGCCGCCACCCAGCCGCTGACCCACCCGGTCACCCCGCTGCGGGCCCGGCGTGCCACCGCCCGGTACGTCGTGGCGCTGCTGGAGACCTGCGCGTACCACGCGCGCTCGCTGGCGGCGACGGCCGAGCTGCTGCCGACCCATCCCTCGATCGCGGCGGACCCCCGGCTGCGCACGGCCGCGGGGCGCACCGTGCGCAACATCGGGACGATCACGGCCCGCGTCACGGACGAGGACGCCACCGCGGTGGTCGAGACGGGGCCGAGCATCGCCTCGCTGCTGGACGCCTCCGACGGCGGTGCGCGCTACGGCCGGATCACCGGCCGGGTGCTGCGGCACCTGGAGCGGCTGGACGAGGCGGTGGTGGGCCTCGCCCGGCCGCTGGACGTACCGGTGGTGGCACCGGAGCGGTGACGGGCGACCCGCCGGTGCATCGGGGGGCGCCCGGGAATCGCTCAGAAGTCGCTGGGCAGCCCGCTGGCCTCGGCGATGCCGCGCAGTTCCTCGTTCTGCCGGTGCCGGTCCCTGATGTAGTCGGCGATCTCGCCGAGGCGGGACGGGTCGGCGGCGGTGTCCGCGTCGGTGACCACCCTGACCGGCCCGGTCTCGTCGACCTCCAGCTCGACCACCTCGTTGTCCAGGCGGCCGGTGACGGCGGTGGCGATGACCAGGGCGGCCTCGTCGCGGATCTCCTGGGGGAGTTCGTCGTCCCCGCTCTCCAGCGCGAGGTCCAGGCCGGACAGACGGTGCTCCTCGATCGCCTGGAGCACCGGCTCCACCACACGGAGCAGAAGCCGGTAGTCCTCGGTGTCCATCCGGACGCGCAGGAGGTCGAGGTAGACGTCCACGGGCCGGCCTTCCGGGGGAATCTCGGATTCGCTCATCCGCTACGTGTTCCCCGCTTGAGGCCGGTCATACGGGGGCGGGCCGGTACGCGTGCGGCGGTCAGACCCGCCGCCAGCGGGCCAGGGCGAAGGAGAACACCCCGAACAGCACCAGTCCCGCGGAGACGCAGACCAGCAGCCACGGGCCGAGCGGGGTGTCGGCGAAGCTGCGGAGGGTGTCGTCCATGCCCTTGGCGCGGTCGGGCTCGTAGGTGACCGCCGCGCGGACGGCGAAGACGCCGGCCGCGGCGAACACCAGGCCGCGGGCCGCACCGCCGCCCACGCCGGTCACGTCGACCAGCCGGCGGGCACCGGCGCCCAGCTCGCCGAGCTTCAGTTGCTCGTGGTACTTGCGGCGGACCGCCCGCACACCGCCCCACACCCCGATGCCGACGACGACGGCTCCGGCCAGGCCCACCAGCCACTGCCCCGCGGGCAGCTCCATGACCCGGGCGGTGAGGTCCCGGGACCGGCGGTCGCTCGACCCGCTCCCGCTCCCGTTGCCGCGGTCCACGGCGAAGGCCAGCACCGAGGAGGCGACGAACGTGTAGAACACGCAGCGCGCGGCCGCCAGCAGCCGCTTGCGCGCGCTGCGGCCGTTGCGGTCGGCAGAGCCGAAGAGCGCCTCGGTGAGCCGCCACAGGGCCATGCCGACGAGCCCGATGCCCAGCGCCCACAGCAGCGTCGCGCCGAACGGCTTGCCGGCGAGCTCGGCCACGGCGCCGCCGCTGTCCGCCTGTCGCTGTCCGTCGCCGAAGGCGATGCGCAACGCCAGTACACCGACCAGCAGGTAGATCACGCCCTGGGCGGTGAGTCCCGCCCTCGCGGCGCCCTCCCTGACCGAGCCGTTCGCCGTCCGCCGGGCCCCGGCCCGCCCCCTCCATGCCATCGCACGCGTATTCATCCGTCCTCCCGGGCTCCGGATGCCCCGGCTTCGTCCGCGCACACGCGGCCGGGGCGGCGGTGCCGCCCGGACCTCCGGGCCGTGCCGGCGGGGACACACGAACGGCCGCCCCCACCCGTGGGGTGGGGGCGGCCGACGACGTCGTCCCGGCGCGGGCCTACACGGGAGCCGGTGCGCCCGCCGCGGTGGTGTCCCGCCGGTGCCGCTCGGGCGGCGGCACGAGCGCGCCCGGCCCGGCGGACGGGGCGGGGACCGGTGCCGGGGCGGCCGCCAGCCAGCGGTGCGCGGTCCTCAGGGCGTCCTCCACGTCACGGGTGCCGGTCGACACGCACAGGGTGTACGCCAGGTCGCTCAGACGCGGGCCGTCGGCGTCCGGCGCGGTCCCGGACCGGAGCCGGGCCTCGTACTCCTGGACGAGCCGGCGCAGCACGGTGGGGTGGGGCTTCAGCATGGGTCTCGCTTTCTGGTCCGGGACGTTCGGGTCCGGGGCGCTCAGACCGGCGCTCCGGTCCGGAGTGCTCTGGTACGGGGTGTTCTGGTCCGGGCGGGCGCGCTCACGTCGTCGCCGAGTGGCCGCCGGTGCCGCGGCGGCCCGCGCGCTGTCCCATCGCCTCGGCGCGCACCCGGGCGCAGCTGCGGCTGATGAGACGGGAGACGTGCATCTGGGAGATGCCCAGCCGGTCGGCGATGCGGCTCTGGGTCATGTCCTCGAAGAACCGCATGTAGAGGATGGCGCGCTCGCGCTCCGGCAGGCGGCGCAGGCCTTCCTTGGCGGACTCGCGGTCGACCACGATGTCGTAGGACGTGTCGGAGGCGCCGAGGGTGTCGGCGAGGCTGTAGCCGTCGTCGTCGGTCGACAGTTCGGCGTCCAGCGACAGGGTGCTGAAGCTCTCCAGCGCCTCCATCCCGGCGCCGACCTCCTCCTCGGTCAGCCCGGTGTGGGCCGCGATGTCGGCCACCGAGGGCTCGGGGCTGCCCGGGTTCTGGGTGAGCTCGCGCCGGGCCACCCGCACCTTGTTGCGCAGTTCCTGCACCCGGCGGGGCACGCGCAGGGCCCACATCCGGTCCCTGAAGTGCCGCTTGACCTCTCCGGTGATGGTGGGGACGGCGTAGCTCTCGAAGGCTCCGCGGCCCGGGTCGAACCGGTCGATGGCCTTGA
>NZ_MSGP01000456.1 GCF_002078235.1 Streptomyces viridosporus | reverse complement strand
GCCTTCGCGGGGGGCGTTGCGGGCTGCTGTGCGCTGTCGGTAGAGGTCATGGGCCGACTCTACGTCCGCCGCCGCGCCGTTCCCGGCCCGCGTGAGCCCCGTCACGGCAGCGCCCGCCGTTGTCCCCGGGTCGGGCGAATCCGGGGCGAACGCCGGTGGGGAGAGGCACGGTTGGGGCAGGATGCGGCTCCATGGACGCGGTACGGGTCGCACTGCTGCGGGAAGTGCTCGCCGGGACGGAGTGGCTGGGTGCCACCCGGCACTTCGCGGGGACGCTGCGCGGGTCGGTGGTGTCGCACGGCGGCGGGCTGCTGCTGGTGGGCACCCGGGAGTACGAGCCGTGGCACCTGGCGGCGCACCTGGTGGACGAGGCCGCCTGGTCGGGCACGCCGGAGCTGGCCCCGACGCTGGTGCGGCACGACGCGCGCCCCTCGGATCCGGCCCACCTGGCGGTGGGCCTGGGGCGGCTGGAGGCGGTGCGGCGGGGCGAGACCCTGCTGGTGGTGGCGCCCGAGGAGCCGACCGCCCCGCTGCTCGAACGGGTCTTCGACGCCCGCCGGGCCGGGGCGACACTGCTGTCCCTCGGCCCCGGCGACGGCGAGCTCCCGGCGATGGTCCACGAGACGCTCTCCGTCCCGGACGGCTGCGAGCTGGACCTGGACACCGTGCAGCACCTGGTGAGCGCGGCGGTCGGCGAGAACGCCCTGCCGCCCCGCAGGGGGCGCCGCCGCTTCCGGGACCGCCTGTCGAGGCTGGCCGACCTGCTGACGGCACCCCCGCCGACGCGTTGGTAGCCCTCGGGCGTCCCGGTCGCGCCGGCGCGGGATCAGTCGCCGTCCCGGTCGCGTCGGCGCGGGGTCAGTCGTCGTCCCGTTCGCCCGCGGGGGCGTCGTGCCACCTGGGGTCGTTCTCCCACTGGAGGTTGCGCTCGCGGGCCGTCTCCATGGCCTGTTCGGCCTCGGGGCGGCTCGCGTACGGACCGAAGCGGTCCTTGTTGGGGCAGTCCGGGCCCTCCTCGACCTTCTTGTGCTCCAGGCAGTAGTACCACTCGCCCGGCTTTCCGACCGTCCGCTTCTTGAACAGGGGCATGTCCGGCTCCTCTCACCACGGAAGATGGTCCCCCGTCGTCGCTGAATTAGACTCGCCGACATGTCTGGCCAGTCGCTGCTCGTCCCGGGGGAGCTGTCCCCCACCCGTTCCGTGCCCGGGAACATCCGCCGTCCCGAGTACGTCGGCAAGCCCGCCCCGACGCCGTACACCGGTCCGGAGGTGCAGACGCCCGAGACGATCGAGGCGATGCGGACCGCCGGGCGGATCGCGGCGCAGGCGATGGCCGAGGCCGCGAAGCTCATCGCCCCCGGCGTGACCACCGACGAGCTGGACCGGGTGGCGCACGAGTTCATGTGCGACCACGGCGCCTACCCCTCGACGCTCGGCTACCGCGGTTTCCCCAAGTCGCTGTGCACCTCCGTCAACGAGGTGATCTGCCACGGCATCCCGGACTCGACGGTGCTGCGCGACGGCGACATCGTCAACCTGGACGTGACGGCGTACATCGGCGGGGTGCACGGCGACAACAACGCCACGTACCTGGTGGGCGACGTGGACGAGGAG
Source organism: Streptomyces viridosporus (assembly GCF_002078235.1). Classification (GTDB taxonomy): domain Bacteria; phylum Actinomycetota; class Actinomycetes; order Streptomycetales; family Streptomycetaceae; genus Streptomyces; species Streptomyces viridosporus. The sequence continues at coordinate 7,058 of NZ_MSGP01000456.1, read as the reverse complement.
AGCCGGCTGCTGGTGGAGCGCACCCGCGAGGCGCTGAACCGGGCGATCAAGGCGGTCAGGCCGGGCCGACAGATCAACGTCATCGGCCGGGTCATCGAGTCGTACGCGAAGCGCTTCGGCTACGGCGTGGTGCGGGACTTCACCGGCCACGGCATCAACAGCGCGTTCCACTCGGGCCTGATCGTCCCGCACTACGACAGCCCGCACGCGACGACGGTCATGCAGCCGGGGATGACGTTCACCATCGAGCCGATGCTGACGCTCGGGACCCACGAGTACGACATGTGGGACGACGGGTGGACGGTCGTGACCAAGGACCGCAGGCGCACGGCCCAGTTCGAGCACACGCTGGTGGTGACGGACACGGGCGCCGACATCCTGACCCTGCCCTGACGCTCCCCCGCCCCCTCGGCCCGCCCTCTTCGGATCTCCTCCGGAGGGCGGGCTTTCTTCTGCTCCGGAAGGGGTAGGAGGTCCCCCGGGTTTTCCCGACAGCCTGTCGGCAAGGCATTGACTTAGGTAAGCCTAACCATAGAAGATCTGGACCCATGGACTCCTTCTCGACCCTCATCCGCACCGCCTCGCACGAGCAGCACGTGGAAGCGGAGACCTCGACCTTCATGAGCGACCTGCTGGGCGGCCGACTGGGCGTGGACGCGTACGCGCGCTACACCGAGCAGCTGTGGTTCGTCTACGAGGCACTGGAGTCCGCCACCCAGCGGCTGGCGTCGGACCCCGTGGCCGGGCCCTTCGTCCGGCCGGAGCTGTTCCGGCTGGCCGCGCTGGAGCGGGACCTGGCGCACCTGCGCGGCCCCGACTGGCGCTCGACCCTCACCGCCCTGCCCGCCACGCGGGCCTACGCCGAGCGGGTCACCGAGTGCGCGCGGGACTGGCCGGCCGGTTACATAGCCCACCACTACACCCGCTACCTGGGCGACCTGTCCGGCGGACAGATCATCCGCGACAGGGCGGAGAAGACCTGGGGCTTCACCAAGAAGGGCGACGGGGTCCGCTTCTACGTCTTCGAGGAGATCCCCAACCCGGCCGCCTTCAAGCGCGGCTACCGGGAGCTGCTGGACGCGGTCGCGGTGGACGACCTGGAGAAGCAGCGGATCGTGGCCGAGTGCAAGCGGGCGTTCGCCCTGAACACGAGCGTCTTCCGGGGGCTGGGCGAGGAGTTCCCGCTGTCGGCGTAGCCCCTCCCGGAAGCGGCCCGCCTCCTCGGCGACCGGTGCGTCCCCGCCGGCGACGCACCGCCGGGCCGGGGAAGCCGGCACCGCCGCCGCCCGGAGGGCCTCCGGCGCGTCTACGCGGAGGGCCGGGCCCCCGACGACTCGGTCTCCACCTCGTCCCAGCTCCCACCGGCGGTCACGGCGGGCGACCGGGTCAGGCCCACGATGCCCGCGGCCATGAGCGCGACGCCCGCGGCTTCGGGCAGCAGCCGCCAGCCCAGCGCGATGCTCTCCCCGAAGAGCAGGACGCCGAGCGCGACGCTGATCAGGGCGTCGCCCAAGGTCAGGGCCGGCTGGGAGGCGGACAGGCTGCCGGCCCGCAACGTCCACTGGAGGAGCAGGACGGCCAGCAGGCCGACGGCGGCAGCGGCATAGGTGTGCCAGGTGGTGAGGACCCCGGGGACCCCCTCCGGAAAACGCCCGGTCACCTCCTTGACGAGCGCGGCGGTGAGGGCGAAGCAGGCGGCGGTCGCGGTGCCCAGCGTGGTGGCCTGCAGGGGACCGCGCAGCCGCGGGGCGACGGCCAGCAGGGCGGCGACACAGCACGCCAGCACGCCGCCGACGGCGAGCCAGCGCCAGTCGCCGGCCCGGTCACCGCCCTGCGAGGGGGACGCGCTGAGCAGGAAGAGCGCCAGACCGCCGGCGAGCATCGCGAAGGATGCCCACATCCCGGCGCCGGGCCGGCGGCGGAACACCGCCGCGCCGATGAGCAGGGTGAACAGCAGTTCGCTCGCCAGCAGGGGCTGCACCACCGCCAACTGCCCGGTGCCCAGGGCGACGACCTGGAAGACCGCGGACAGCAGCATGGCCGTCGCTCCGGCCCACCAGTACGGATGGCTCACGATTCCCGCGAGGCGGGCCGCGACCGCTCTGGGACTGCGGCCGGAGACCTCGGCCGGTTCGACGGCGGCACGGCGCTGCAGCACCGACGCCGCCGCGTTGAACAGCGCGGACAACAGGGCCATCACGACGGTGAGTGCGTTCATGCGGATGCCTGTCGTTCACGGGTCCCGGCGGACGCCCCCGCGGACGCGGCGGTCGCGCGGAGGGCGGTGGGGCGAACACAGACGTATCCGCCGTGCCCGGGGATAAACATCCACTTGGCGGCTGTGCGGACGGGGAGGACCGGCCGATGCCTGTGGGTGACCGGGACCGCGGACACCTGTTTCCCACCGTTCGATGCGAGGTACTCATGGCGCACATGTGCCGTTGCCGGTGTCCCCGCCTTCTGGCCCGTCACCTCTCGTCCCCCGTCCCCGTGCCCGGGCGGCGCGCTGCCGCCGTGCCGCTGCGACGCCTGCCGTGAGCCGCCTGCTGGTGGTCTCCGCGAGCATGGGGTCGGGCCATGACGCGGCGGCCGACGAGCTGGCCCGGCGTCTGCGGGCGACCGGGCACGAGGCCGTGCGCAGGGACGTGCTGGAGCTGCTGCCCGCCGGCGTCGGGGCCGGGCTGCGCGGCTTCTACCGTTCGGCGGTGCGGCACGCGCCCCTGGTGTACGCGGGCATCTACGCCGCTTTCTTCCGTGCCGACGGCGGCGGGCGGCCGGGCACCGCGCCGCTCGCGGTGCTCGCCGAGAACCGGCTGCGTGCGGAGGTGGCGGACGGACGCGCCGACGCGGTCGTCGCCGTCTTCCACCTCGCCGCCCAGCTGACCGGGCGGATGCGGGCCCGCGGGCGGCTCGGGGTGCCCAGCGCGGTGGTCGTCACCGACTTCGCCGTGCACCGGCAGTGGCTGCACCGGGGCAACGACCTCTACCTGTGCCTCACCCCGGAGATCGCCCGGGACGTGGCGCACCGCCTGGGCCGGCCGGCCACCGCGTGCGGTCCGCTGCTGCCGGGCCGCTTCCGTCCGCACCCGGCAGGCGAGCGGCACTGGCGGCAGCGGCTCACGACCGGCGACGGGGGCCGACCCGTGTTGTTGTCCACGGGTGCGTGGGGGGTCGGAAGCCACCTCGACGCGACGGCCCGCCTGCTGTCCGGCGCCGGCTACCTGCCGGTCGTCCCGTGCGGGCGGAACGAGCGGTTGCGCCGACTGCTGTCGAAGGCGCCGGGCACGCTCGCCCTGGGCTGGGTGGACGACATGGCGGGTCTGCTCGCGGCCTGCTGCGCGGTGGTCGACAACGCCGCGGGGCAGACGGCGCTCGAAGCGCTCGCCGTCGGCGTCCCGGTCGTCGGGTACCGTCCGATCCCCGGTCACGGTGTGGAGGGGGTGCGCCGGATGGCGGCGCTCGGCCTGACCGAGTACGCGGCCGACCCGTCGCAGCTGGTGCGGTTCCTGGACCGCGTCGCTTCGGGCGCCCCGGCACCCGGCCGCCGGCCCGCCGCCGACCGCCGCCTCTTCCGGGGCGACGCCGTGACCCCGCTGGAGTCGCTGGCCGCCCGAGGAAGGATCTGAGGCCCCGGTGGCGCCGCAAGCCCCGAGACCCCCCGGTGGAGCCCGAAGCCGGGGCCCCCGCTGGTGCCCGAAGCGGATGCCCGGCCGCGTCGCCCCCGGACCGCCACCGCTCAGCGGACGACGTCGCCGTCGCCCGGCCGCGGATCCGCGGCAGCCGCCCCGCCGCCACCGGGTGCCGGGCGCGCGATGCCGTGCTCGCGGAGCGGCCCGACCGTCAGGTCCGCCGCGCGGCAGGCGCCCACCAGGAGGGGGAGCGCCGCCAGGGCGGCCTGCCAGCAGCCCGGTTGCGCGTGGCGGTCGGTGTCGTGCAGGACCACCGTGCCGCCGCCGCGCAGGTCCGGCAGGACGGTGGCGGCCACGGACTCGGCCGTGGCCCGCGCGGTCCAGTCGCGGCCCCAGGCCGTCCACAGGACGGGGCGCAGCCCGGTGCGGCGTGCGGCCAGCAGCCGGTCGCCGGTCAGGATGCCGTACGGGGGCCTGTACCAGTCGGGGGCGGTGCCGGACACCTCCGTCACCGCGTGCGCGGCTCGCGCCAGTCGCCGGACCTCCCTGGCCGGCGCCGGCTGCCAGGGCCGGTCGTGCGTCCAGCCGTGGACGGCCAGCTCGTGGCCGCGCCGGACGATCTCGCGACTCAGTTCCCGGTGGCACAGCGCCCGCTCGCCCAGGACGAAGAACGTGGAACGGACCCCCAGCTCGTCGAGCGCGGTCAGGAAGGCGGGCGTGGAACGGGGATCGGGCCCGTCGTCGAACGTGAGCGCCACGTGATCGGGTCTCCCCGCACCGGCCAGGGCCGGCAGCCAGGTGCGCCGCGGGCCGGCGAGCCAGGTCGCGGCCGGGAGGACATGGGCCGCGGCGACGCACGCCGACACGGCGGCGACAGCCGTACCGATCGACCGTCCCTGCATGTCCGTCTCCCGTCACGTGCTGAAACGCCGGCCTCGGGCGCGGCGTACGGCAGCTCCCGGTCCTCCCTTCAGCCGAAGCGGGCCGCCAGGCTCCGGCACACGGAGGGCGCGAGGGCGCGCACGCCGACCGGCACACGGAGCCAGGCGGGCACGAAGACCTCCCGGCGTTCCCGGCGGAGGGCCTCGACGACCTCGGCGGCCACACGTTCGGGCAGGATCGGGCGCGGGGCCGCCGTGCGTCCCGAGCCGGCCTCCTCGCGTGGTGTGCTTCGGCGCGGCTCGGGCCGCCGCCGGCCGACGGCGGACCGTGCTCTTTCCGGCCCGGCCCCCTCGCCTCGCATCCGTGTGTTCCGCCATGCCGGTGACGAACGTGGGGTAGCCGGAACCCTCCTCTTTCAAACCTTCCACGGAAACCGGCGGTTTTCGGACGCCCGAGGATGTTGCCGCCGGGCCGTCGTCGACCGCGTCCCGTCGCCGGTGGGTGGCGGCGGACGCCGCGCACGGCTCCGGCACGGGCCGACGGCGCTCAGCGCTCCAGGTACACCCGTCCGCCGATCTCCGTCCACCCCTCCGGCTGGGGGGCCGTCAGGATCTGGGAGCCCGTGCCCTGGGTGATGTTCAGGGCACGCCCCAGGCGGTCGGTGAGCAGCAGGGCCGCGGCGCCCGTCGCCTCGTCCTCCTCGATGCCGTCGTCGCGGCCGGGGAAGGCGCGGGCGCGGATCCGGCCCGCCGGCTCGTCCAGCCAGGCCCACGCGTAGATCCACTCCCCCTTCGGCGGCACGGGCAGGTCGTCCACCTCGGCGGCGGTGGCGTACTGGCGCAGGGTGCGCGGCGGCACCCACTCCGCCCGTGCCTCGATCCAGCAGAACTCCCCGTCCTGCCGGGCACCCATCACCCCCGCGGGGACAACCAGTTCGGGCACGTCGAGCAGCCAGGCCGTGCCGACGCAGGGGTGGCCGGCGAAGGGCAGGCGCAGGGTGGGCGTGTAGATGTCGATCACCCCGCGCTCGGGGTCGTCGACGAACACGGTCTCGCTGAAGCCGAGTTTCGCGGCGAACTCCTGCCGCTCGTCCCGTTCGGGCATCACGGAGCCGTTGCGGACGACGCCGAGTTCGTTGCCGTACCCGCCACGGGGGCCGCAGAAGACGCGCAGCACGTCGTAGTCAGTCACGGAGGCATTCAAGCACCGCGCGGGCGACGGTCCGTCCCGGGCCGCCGGGGCACCGGCCCCCCGCACCCGCCCCGGACTCCGGCTCCCCGGCGTACGGCAGGCCGGTCGTCCGCTTCGACGACGGCCCGGAGGACCAGGTCGGCCCCATGGAGTCCGAGATGCGGGGAGCCACGATCGGGCCGGGCGGGAAGGCCTACGCGGGCATGCTCCTCTTCCGGATCGGTGCGCCGACCGAAGCCGTGGAGAAGGTGACCGTCGGTCTCCAGGGCGGCGTCTTTGACGCCGATGCGGACAGCGGGCCGATCGAGGCCCCGCTGCCCGGCGACGCGCCCTTCCTGAACATCGACGACAACCCCCTGGTCTCGTACTGGAACGTCAGCCGCGACAAGGCCGAGGAGTACATGTTCGAGGCCGCCGGCGGCAACTGACCCCCGGCCAGGGGGAACGAGGAGGAAGAGGGGTGCCCCTCGGTGAGGAGCACCCCCTTCGAACCGCGGCGACGCGCAGGCGTTCCCGGGGTCACTCGGCCGCCGTGCGCCTCCTGCGCATCGCGAGGACGACGCCCGCGCCCGCGGCCACCGCCACGCCGGCCGCCGTGCCGAGGGCGGCGACCGGGACGTCCGAGCCGGTGCTGGCGAGGCCGCCGGTCAGGTCGCCGGTGGTGGAGCCGATGCCGCCGGTCGTGGAACCGGTCGTGCCCGTGCCGCCCGCCGTGCCGGAACCGGTGTCGCCGCCGGAGCCGCCCGTGCCGCCTGTGCCGCCCGTTCCGCCCGTTCCGCCCGTTCCGCCCGTTCCGCCCGTTCCGCCGGGCAGGTTCGCGTCGGCGGTCAGGGCCACCGAGAGGTCGACGGGGTCGAGTGCCGTGCCGGCGCTGTAGAAGTCGCCGAAGGCCTTCGCACCGGCCGCGGTGAGGGTCGCGGTGACGTCGTCGAGGGTGATGACGTCGTTCTTCGCGGTCAGGTCGGACGACTTGGCCCTCAGGTCGGCCAGGACCACGTCCCGCGTGCTCTCGCCGAGCTTGGTGACGTCGGCGGAGAGCTTGCCGGTGCCGCCGTCGAGGGTCACCTCGAGGTCGGTCAGGGTGAGGTCGAGACCGTGCGTGCCGTTCTCCTCGTGGCCCTTGAAGTTCACCGTGCCCTCGAAGGCGGCCTTCAGGGTGTCGGCGTCGGTGTCGTACGTGCCGGTCGCGTCGGGGAACGTGAAGGCGCCGTTGCCGGAGGCCTGTGTCGCGCCGTCCGACGCGGTGACCCTGCCCTGGGCGACCGGGCCGACCACATAGGTGCGGAAGGACTGCTTCACGCCCCAGCCGAGGGTGCCGTCGGCGATCTCGCCCCGGGTGGCGGGGGCGGTGGCCGG
>NZ_MSGP01000455.1 GCF_002078235.1 Streptomyces viridosporus | reverse complement strand
GGGGTGGGTGCGGTGGTGGACGGGGACGTGGACTGCTGCGGAGCCTGCGCCGAGCCCGAGGGGGGCGGCGTCGGCGTCGGCGAGGCCTTGGACGTGAAGGAGGCGGGTGTGGTTCCCGTGGTGCCTCCCGCCTCGCCCTCACCGGTCTTGGCGTTGCTCTCGCTCTCGGCGGCGCGCCGCTCGGCCTGCTTCCTGCACGCGGAGGCCTGGACGGACAGTTCCTCGATCTTCGCGCGGGCGCCCTTGAGGCTGCCCTCGGCGATGGTCGCCTCGACCAGCTCGCGCTGGTAGGGCGGCAGGTACTTGAGTTCGATCTCGGGGTGGTTCTTGACCACCTTCGACAACGAGACCCAGGCCAGGTCCTGGCTGATGCCCCGGTACAGCGCGACGTTCTCGCCCTTGGTGCCGACGTAGTACTGCGTCTGCGTCCAGCGCCAGCCGCCGTACAGGCCGCCGCCGATGACGGCGAGGGTGAGCAGGCTGTAGGCGGACCTCTTGAACCACTTGCGGCCCTTGCGGGGCTTGGTGAAGTCGTCGTCGCCGTAGTCGAAGCCGTCGGTGGGGATGAAGCCGGTGACGTCACCGCTGCCGGGCGGTCCGAACTCGCCGCCGCCCCCCTCCTGGCGCCGGCGGCCGAGGCCGGAGGCGCGGCCGGCCGGGGTCTGCATGATGCCGTTGTCGTGCGGCTGGTTCTGGTTCTCGGCGACCGCGCCCACCACGACCGGGGTGTCGGAGAGCTGCCCGGCGAGGGTGTCCCCGGTGTCGAGGTCCAGGACGTCGGCGACGATCACGGTGATGTTGTCGGGGCCGCCGCCGCGCAGCGCCAGCTCGATCAGGGTCTGCACGGTCTCCTGGGGACCCTGGTAACCGGCCAGGGCCTCCTCCAGGGTCTGGTGGGAGACCACGCCGGACAGGCCGTCGGAGCAGATCAGGTACCGGTCGCCGGCCCGGACCTCGCGGATGGACAGGTCGGGCTCGACGTGTTCGCCGCTGCCGAGGGCCCGCATGAGCAGGGACCGCTGGGGGTGGGTGGTCGCCTCCTCCTCGGTGATCCGGCCCTCGTCGACCAGGCGCTGCACCCAGGTGTGGTCCTGGGTGATCTGGGTGAGGACGCCGTCGCGCAGGAGGTAGGCGCGGGAGTCGCCGACGTGCACCATGCCGAGGCGCTGACCGGTCCACAGCAGGGCGGTCAGGGTGGTGCCCATGCCCTCGAGCTGGGGGTCCTCCTCGACCATCATGCGCAGCTGGTCGTTGGCCCGCTGCACGGCCGAGCCGAGCGAGGTGAGCAGGTCGGAGCCGGGGACGTCGTCGTCGAGCGCGACGATGGTGGAGATCGCCTCGGAGGAGGCGACCTCTCCGGCCGCGGCGCCGCCCATGCCGTCGGCGATGGCGAGCAGGCGCGGACCGGCGTAACCGGAGTCCTCGTTGCCCTCCCGGATCATCCCCTTGTGCGATCCGGCGGCGAAGCGCAGGGACAGACTCATGCGCACCTCGCCTGTCGGCTCCGGGTACAGCCGGTCGTGTCGAGCCACACTGCCCACCCTCCGGTCGGGAGCGCGCCGGGACCCTGATGGAGGACCCCCACCGCGTGCTCGCTCCGCTCGCTCATTGTCGTACTACTTCCGCAGCTCGATGACGGTCTTGCCGATGCGGATCGGCGCACCCAGCGAGATCGGCATGGGGGTCGTCAGCCGGGTCCGGTCCAGGTAGGTGCCGTTCGTGGAGCCCAGGTCCTCGACGATCCACTGGCCGTCGCGGTCCGGGTAGATCCTGGCATGGCGGCTGGAGGCGTAGTCGTCGTCCAGCACGATGGTGCTGTCGTGCGCCCGGCCCAGGGTGATGGTCTGGCCCTGGAGCGCGACGGTGGTGCCGGTGAGGGTGCCTTCGGTCACGACCAGCTTGGTGGGTGTGTTCCGGCCGCGGCGACCGCCGCCGGACTGCTGGCGCTGCGGCGGCGGTGCCTGCCGGGCGGCCTGCTGCTGCCGGCCGGAGTCCCGCCGTGCTCCGCGCTGGGTGACACGAGTGCCGAACAGGTCACTCCGGATGACCTGCACGGCCACGATCACGAACAGCCACAGAACGGCCAGGAACCCCAGCCGCATGACCGTGAGGGTCAGCTCTGACATTGCCCCCGCTTCACCCTTCGGCTTGCCTATAGATAACGGTGGTGCTGCCCACGACGATCCGCGAGCCGTCGCGGAGCGTAGCGTGAGTGGTGTGCTGCCCGTCCACCACGATGCCGTTGGTGGATCCGAGATCCTGGATCGTCGAGGGCGTTCCGGTCCGGATCTCGCAGTGCCGGCGGGAGACGCCGGGGTCGTCGATCCGCACGTCGGCTTCGGTGCTGCGGCCCAGCACCAGCGTGGCGCGGGAGATCTGGTGGCGGGTGCCGTTGATCTCGATCCAGTGGCGGGTGCGTCCGCCGGGCGCGGCGGGGGGCCGCTGGGCACCCGCGGGCTGGGGGTAGCCGTAGCCGCCGGGCCGGGCGCCGGGCGGCGGCGCGGCCGGCATGGGCGGGGCACCCGCGGGGCCGCCGACCGGCGGGTAGCCGTAGCCGCCGCCGGCCGGCGGGGCGGCGGCGGGGCCCGCGGGCGCCTGGCTGGCGGAGGAGGCGAGGGTACGGCTGCGCACCCGGTACAGACCGGTGTCGAGGTCCTCGGCCTTCTCCAGGTGCACCTTGATGGGGCCCATGAAGGTGTAGCGCTGCTGCTTGGCGTAGTCGCGCACCATGCCGGCGAGCTCGTCGCCGAGCTGGCCGGAGTACGGGCTGAGCCGCTCGAAGTCCGGGGTGCTCAGCTCGACGATGAAGTCGTTGGGGACCACGGTGCGGTCGCGGTTCCAGATGGTGGCGTTGTTGTCGCACTCCCGCTGGAGCGCTCCCGCGATCTCCACGGGCTGCACCTCGGACTTGAACACCTTGGCGAAGGTGCCGTTGACCAGACCTTCGAGACGCTGCTCGAACTTCTTCAGGACTCCCATGGGGCACCTCCTCCGTCGCTGCCGTCCTGTGTACTGCGCCGTGCACCGTGTCGTGCACTGTTTACCTGGTACTGCTTACTGATCGTATCCACGCGCGGCTCGATCGACTGGTTCCCCCTGTCCGCCCGGTCGACGGGTGTCGACGCCTGACGAAGTTCCCTCCGGGGCCCCTCTTCGAACTCCCTCGGCCGTGTTGGTGCACGTCGTTCTGCCATGGATCGTAGAGGGGGCCGCAGACCAGTGTCCCGCACCCGGCTGTGGACTCCGACCGGCTCCTGGGAAGACGGGGGTCACCGGTACGAGGTTGATACGTGGCACGGCCCCGCCGCCGCGGGAGCGGTGCACGGGCGGGAGCGGTGGAGGCCGGCCCCGGACGGAAGCGCTGATCAGGGCTGGTGGGTGCGGGGGCCGGGGGAAAGGGATGTGAATCCACCCCGGACAGCGTGCTAATGTTCTGGGTGTCGGAAGGCGCCGCACCCCACAGGGGGCAGGGCCCGAGGACACACCCAATGCGCGGGTGGCGGAATAGGCAGACGCGCTGGATTCAGGTTCCAGTGCCCGCAAGGGCGTGGGGGTTCAACTCCCCCCTCGCGCACAGAGAAACCGAGGAACGGGTCTCTGCAGGTGACGGAAGTCACGGCAGGGGCCCGTTCCTCGATTTACCGGCAGTTGTGAGGCAGTGCACAGCCCTGGGAGGGCGCGCGGGCCCGCCGTGTGAGCTATTTCATGGGCGGGATCCGCTGCGGTGCGGTGTGTCGGGAGGAGTGCCGCACGACGTGGACGTCACAGGGGGCCGGGACGGGGGCCGTCGAGCCGCGGAGCCCGGGCACGCCGACCGTGTGCTCGTCGGCGGACACCGGCGGGCACACGGCTGACACGGTCCGTAACCGTCGGTCAGGTCACTTGAAGGCCGCGACGTTGCGCGCCACCCACTCGCCGAAGGGGCGCGCCGGGCGGCCGACCAGCTGCTCGACGGCCGGGCTCACCTGCTGCTCGCGCGGCTGCGGCGTGCCCAGGATGTCGAGCGTGCCCTCCACGACGGGCTCGGGCATGAACTGCAGCATGCCCTCCCGTGCCTGCTCGCGGGTCAGCTCGACGAAGTCGACCGGCTCGCCCAGGACCCGGCCGATCTCCTCGGCCTGCCGGCGGGGCGTGAGGGCCTCCGGCCCGGTCAGCTCGTAGATGCCGCCGGAGTGCTTGCCGTCGCGCAGGACGACGTCCGCCGCCGCGGCGATGTCGGCGGGGTCGATGACCGGGAGGGCGACGTCGGCGAAGGGCGCCGCGATCGTGCGCCGGGTGCGGACGGACTCCGCCCAGGCGAAGGCGTTGGAGGCGAAGCCGCCCGGGCGCAGGACGCCCCACTCGAGGCCGGACTGCTGAACGGTCTCCTCGAACTGGCGCAGGCGGCCGTGCGAGACGGCGTCGGGACGGGTTCCGACGATCTGCGAGGAGACCAGGACGACACGCTTCACGCCGCTGGACTTCACCACGTCCAGGAGGGTCTGAGGGCTCTCGCCGAAGGCGTTGAGCTGCCCCCCGAGCAGGACGAGCAGCGCCTCGGCGCCCTCGAGCGAGGGGCGGAGGCTCTCGGCGTCGCCCAAGTCGGCCTGCTGGTGGGTGACGCCCTCGGGCAGCTCGAAACCGGGCGTGTTCCGCGAGACGGCCGTCACCTGCTCGCCGGCCTCCGCGAGCAGCGAGACGAGCGGACGGCCGATGTTCCCCGTGGCTCCCGTGACTACAATCATGATCTCCCCCAGGAAGGTGTGGGTGTCGTGGTGATCGAGGTCTGGTGATCGAGATCGCCGCACGCGAGCACGCCGCCGTCACGACTCGTCACTCACCGCGACGTCCGGCACGCTAACAACCGCGGCATAGTAGGTACCTAGGGGAAAGTGACTATCCATCAGCGGTCGTAGGCGTGAACTCGCCGTATGTAGCGGCGAATTCCTCGGCCAGCCGGGCGAGCCGCTGCCGCGCCGCGGGCGGTTCCAGGACCTCGATCCGTGCGCCGAGGCCGGCCAACTGCGCGGCCAGGACGTCGATGGAGGGCCCGTCCGCCTCGACGGCCACCCAGCCGTCGTCCCGTTTCCCCCCGACGCGCAGCCGCCCGCCCAGCAGCCGTTCCAGGAGGGGCAGGGCGCCCGGCTCGGCCCGGGCCCGGACGGTCGCGGCCAGCATGCGCTCCTCCAGCCGGCCGGCCAACGAGCGCCAGGCGGTGGCGAGTTCGAAGCCGTCCGGCCGCTCCACGGGGGCGTCGGTGATCTCGACGGAGGTGATGCGGTCCAGACGGAAGGACCGCAGCCCGCGGTCCGTGCCGGCGACGAGATACGTGTGGCCGGCCTTGGCCGCGAGGCCCAGCGGGTGGACGGTCCGCTCCCCGGGCGGTGTGCCGGGGCGCGCGTACCCCAGGCGGATCTGCCGGCCCTCCAGCACCGCGTGCTCCAGCGCCGCGTGGTGCGGGCCGCCGGCCGCGACGGCGCTGCGCGACCAGTCCAGGCCGTCGACCACGCGCACCTTGGCCGCGGCCTCGGCGTCCGGCCGCATCGGCTCGGGCACCGCCCGCGTCACCTTGCGCAGCGCCGAGCGCAGTTCGGGGGAGGAGGACGAGGTCCCGGCGGCGAGGAAGAGCGCCCTCACCTCCTGTGCGGACAGCCCGGTGAGATCGGTCCGGGCCCCGCCCACCAGGGCCCAGCCGCCTCCCCGCCCGCGCTGCGAGTACACGGGGATGCCGGCGGCCGCCAGCGCCTCCAGGTCGCGGCGTGCGGTGCGCTCCGACACCTCGAGTTCCGCGGCCAGGTCCGCGGCCGTCACTCGCCCCCGCGCCTGCAGGACGAGCAGGGCGGCTACCAGACGGTCAGCCCTCATGTCTGATCATCTTTCCCGCAAACCGGTCGGAGGGTGGCCTGTTTGGCCGGGAGACTGACGACATGACCGAAACCACGACCAGTGCCGGTTCCTCCGGCTCCCCTTCCGGAACCGACCCCCGAGGCGGCCTCCTCAAAGCCGTCGAGCTGGCCGGGCGCACCGTCGCCGACGTCCGGCCGGACGAGTACGGGGCGGCCACGCCCTGTCCCGAGTACACGGTGCGCGACCTGTGCAACCACCTCGTGTCCGTGGTGCGTCACCTGACCGTCATGGGCACCGGCGGCGATTTCTTCAGCGTCCCGCACTTCGCGGAGGACGTCGCCGACGGTGAGTGGTCCGTCGCGTGGGCGGCCGCCGCGAAGGAACTCACGGCCGTGTGGTCGGACCCCGCGGTCCTCGGGCGGCGGATCGGGCTGCCGTGGGGCCCGGTACCGGGC
>NZ_MSGP01000454.1 GCF_002078235.1 Streptomyces viridosporus | reverse complement strand
TCGACGGAACGTTCCGTCGACGGGCGCCTTCGTGACACGGATACCCTTGACAGGTGACCGACGCCCACGACACCGCAGCAGACAGTTCACTGCGAACCACCGGAGGCGCCCCTCCGGACGACGACGGATCTTCTGCTACGGAGGCGCCGATCCCCTTGCTCGAACCGCACGAGGGCATTCCGCCCGTGATCGCGGACGAGGCCGCCCTGGCCGAGGTGATCGCCGCCTTCGCCGCGGGCACCGGTCCCGTCGCCGTGGACGCCGAACGCGCCTCCGGCTACCGCTACGGCCAGCGCGCCTACCTCGTCCAGCTGCGCCGCCAGGGCGCCGGGACCGCGCTGATCGACCCCGTCGCCTGCCCCGACCTGTCCGCCCTGGGCGAGGCGCTCTCCGGCGTCGAGTGGGTGCTGCACGCCGCCACCCAGGACCTGCCCTGCCTGCGCGAGATAGGCATGCTGCCCACCCGCCTCTTCGACACCGAGCTCGCCGGGCGCCTGGCCGGGTTCCCCCGGGTCGGCCTCGGCGCGATGGTCGAGAACGTGCTCGGCTACGTGCTGGAGAAGGGCCACTCCGCCGTCGACTGGTCCACCCGCCCGCTGCCCGAGCCCTGGCTGCGCTACGCCGCCCTCGACGTCGAGCTCCTGGTCGACCTGCGGAACGCGCTGGAGAAGGAGCTGGACCGGCAGGGCAAGCTGGAGTGGGCCCGGCAGGAGTTCGACGCGATCGCCTCGGCACCGCCGCCGGAGCCCCGCAAGGACCCCTGGCGGCGCACCTCCGGCATGCACAAGGTGCGCCGGCGCCGGCAGATGGCCGTCGTACGGGAGCTGTGGCAGACCCGCGACCGGATCGCCCGGCGCCGTGACCTCTCCCCCGGCAAGGTGCTCTCGGACGCGGCCATCGTGGAGGCCGCGCTCGCCCTGCCGGCCGACGCGCAGGCCCTGGCCGCGCTGAACGGGTTCGGGCAGCGCGCGGGGCGGCGCCAGCTGGAGCAGTGGCAGGCGGCCGTCGACCGGGCCAAGGCGTTGAGCGAGTCCCAGCTGCCCCAGCCCGGCCAGCCGGTGACCGGTCCCCCGCCGCCGCGCGCGTGGGCCGACAAGGACCCGGTGGCCGCGGCCCGGCTCTCCGCGGCCCGGGCGGGGGTCGCCGCACTCGCCGAACGACTGAACATGCCGCCGGAGAACCTGATCGCCCCGGACACGGTGCGCCGGGTGTGCTGGGAGCCGCCGCAGCCGGCCGACGCCCGGTCGGTCGCCGCGACGCTGACGGGGTACGGGGCGCGGGCCTGGCAGGTGGAGCAGGTGACGCCGGTACTGGTCACCGCGCTGGCCTCCGGCGCCGACCAGGGGGCCCAGGCGGCGCCCTGACGGTCATGCGCCGAGCCCGATGAGCGGGCCGGCCGGAGTGACGGCGGCAGGGGAACGGCCGGGCCGTTCCCCCGGCGGGCGGCGATACCGCGCCATTCTTGAGGTGGCGCAGCGGCATCCGGCGACGTCGCGTCGGTGGACGGCCCTGCCGGAGCCGCGGGGCCGTTCCCGGCGCCACGGCGGTGGACGCCGACGCCGCGCCCCGTTCTGGCGGGATCCCGTCGTCCGGGGGGAGTCCACGGCCCCCGCCCGGTTCGGTCGCGGTGACATCGCGCAGGTGCTCCCTGCGGGTGCCGCGGCCCGCGCGGTCGGGCCGGGCGGTACCGGGGGCCGTCGTCCCGTGCCCCTGCGGGGCGCGCACGGTGCCGAGGGTCGGCACCCGCCCCGACCGGTCGACACGTGCGGGGCGGTGCGGCCGGGCCCGGTGCCGGGCAGCCGCTCGGGTCGCGTGCCACGATGCTGGCATGCGGGTCATCGTGGTGGGTGCGGGCCAGGTCGGCCACACCGTGGTCAAGTCGCTCGCCGAGGTGCACGAGTGCACGGTGATCGACATCGACGAAGCGCGTCTGGAGGCCCTGTCGCACACCTACGACGTGCGGATCACGCACGGCAGCGGCACCCGGCGCGAGACGCTCCTCGAAGCCGGTGTGGCCGACGCCGAGCTCGTCCTGGCCTGCACGTCGCGGGACGAGGTCAACCTGGTGACCGCCATGCTCGCCCGCCGGCTGTCGTCGGCGCGGACGGTCGTGCGGGCCACCGGAATGGACTACCTGGCGGCCTGGCGGGCGGGCGATCTCGACGTGGACCTCCTCGTCTCGACGGCGTTCGAGACCGCGAGCGCCGTCGAGCGCGTCCTGCACGTGCCGGGCGCCCGGCACGTGGACTTCTTCGCCGGCGGCGAGGTGGTCGTGCTCGGCATCGACGTCCGCGAGGCGAAGTCGCCGCGGCTCGCCGGTCGCCCCCTGAGCGACGCGGGCCTGCCCGCGGCGTCGCGGGTGGTCGCCGTCGTGCGCGACGGGAACTGGATCAGACCGACCGCGCACGAGGTGGTGCGGCCCGGCGACTGGGTGATCGTGATGGCGTCGCCCGAGGCGGCGCGTACCTGGAGCCGTCTGGTCACCGGGGCCCGTCCCGTCGATGACGTCGCGCTCTTCGGCGCCGGGCGCATGGGGACGGCCATCGCCCGGGTGCTGCTCGACGGAGGGATCTCCGTACGGCTCATCGAGCCGGACGCGGCACGGGCGCGCGCGGCCGCCGGCGCACTCGACCGGGCGCGGGTGTTCCACGCGTCGGGCCTCGACCCGGCGTTCCTGCGCCACGAGCGCATCGGTACGGCGGGAGCGGCGGTGTTCGCCGGCGGGGACGACTCGCGCAACCTGCACGCGGCGGTGCTCGCGAAGGTCCACGGGGTCGAACTGACGCTGACGGTCCTCGACGACCCCGCTGCCGCCGAAGTCTTCGAGGCCGCCGGCGTCGACGTGACGATCGACCCGGGTGACGAGACCGCCGAGAAGATGACCCGCTTCACGTTCGACGAGCGCACCCGCCAGATGGCGATGCTGGGGGACGACCGTTTCGAGGTGGTCGACATCACCGTCCGGCCCGACAGCCGGTTCGCGCACGCCCCGGTCGACGCGCTGCCCGGGGCCGGTGTGGGCGCGATCGTCCGCGACGGCGCCGTGTTCTTCCCCGACGGGAAGGACGAACTGCGGCCCGGGGACCGCGCCGTCGTCCTCACCGAACCCGAACGCGTCCCCGAGATCGAGCACGACCTGTGAGGCCCTCGCGCTCGTCGCCGCGTCCGCGCCGGTGGCGTCCGCGCGGACGCGTCGGCGTCGACGTGCGGACCGCGCTGGGCGTCGTCGGTGCCCTGCTCGCGTGGTTCGCGGTCGCGTTCGTCGCGCCGGCGGCCGTCGCGCTCGCGGCCGGTGAGCCCCCGTGGCCCTTCCTCGTCACCGGGCTCGCCGTGGCCCTGACGGGCCTGGCGCTCAAGCGGCTGACGGGCGAGCGGCCCCCGCTGGGCGTCCGGGAGGGGTTCCTCGTCGTCGTCGCCGTCTGGCTGCTCGTGCCCGCGTTCGGCGCGCTGCCGTTCGTGCTCGGCCACGTGCCGCAGCTCGATCACCCGGTCGACGCCTACTTCGAGTCGATGTCGGGGTTCACCGCCACCGGCGCGACGGTCCTGACCGACGTGGGCGCGCTCGGACCCGACATGCTGTTCTGGCGCCAGTTCACCCACTGGCTGGGGGGTCTGGGAATCATCGTGCTCGCGCTCGCGGTGCTGCCCCGGCTGCGCATCGGAGGCCGCGAACTCCTGCGCTCCGAGCTGCCGGGACCGGTCGAGGTGGAGTCGCTCGGCGCGACCGTTCGCGGGACCGCCCGACGGCTGTGGAAGGTCTACCTCGCGGTGACGGCGCTCGGCGTCCTGCTCCTGGCCGCCCTGGGGTGGGCCGGGCTGGACCGGCGGATGGATCTCTTCAACGCGTTCTCCTACGCGACGTCCGCCGTGTCCCTCGGCGGGTTCACCCCGGAGGCCGACTCGGCCCGGGGCCTCGCGCCGGTGACGCAGTGGGTGCTGTGCGGGCTGATGGCGGTGGCCGGGGTGAACCTGCTGCGGTTGTACCGCCTCGCCGCGCTGCGTCAGTTCCGGGCCGTCTCCCGCGACGAGGAACTGCGCCTGTATCTCGGCCTGCTCGTCGTGAGCACGTCCGTCATGGCGGTCGAGCTGTTCGTCGCCGGCACGGTGGCCGGACTCGACGGCGTCCGGCACGCGGCCTTCCAGACGGTCTCGGTGATGACCACCACCGGCTTCGCGACGCTGAACTGGTCGGACTGGGGAACGCTCGCGACGCTCACCCTGCTGGCGCTGATGTTCGTCGGGGCCTGCGCCGGGTCGGCGAGCGGCTCGATCAAGGTCGTTCGCCATCTCGTCCTCTTCCGCTTCGCCCGCCACGAGCTGGAGCAGGCCGTTCACCCCGACGCCGTCCTCCCGGTGCGGGTGAGCGGCCGGGTGGTCGACAACCCCACGCTCCGCTCGGCGCTCGTCTTCGCCCTCCTCTACCTGCTCGCCCTCGCCCTCGGGACGCTCGGCCTCGCCCTCGACGCCGAGGCGAGCGCGGCCGGGACCGGTGCGTTCACCGCGCTCGGCGCCGCCGCGGCCTGCCTCGGCAACGTCGGCCCGGCGTTCGGCGAGGTCGGCCCGTTCGGTTCCTACGCGCCGCTCGGGGAGCTGTCGAAGGCGGTCCTCACCGCTCTCATGCTCCTCGGCCGCATCGAGATCGTTCCCCTGGCGGTACTGCTGCGCCGCGGCTACTGGCGCGCGTAGGCGGTCACGGCCTCCCGCGGCGCCTCAGGGCCCGCCGTCACTTCGTCGCCCCCCGCGTGAAGCCGTTGTAGAGGAAGCGCTGGAGGAACAGGAAGACGATCAGGGTGGGCAGGATGACCAGGACCGCGCCCGCCGAGATCGTCTCCCAGTGCGCTCCGAAGGGGCCCTTGAAGCGGAACAGCGACGTCGAGATCACGCCGAGGTCCTCGGAGGGCATGTAGAGGAAGGGGATGTAGAAGTCGTTGTAGACGGTGATCCCCTTCACGATCACCACGGTGGCGATCGCCGGTTTGAGCAGCGGGAGGATCACCTTGCGGTAGACGGTGAACGCGCCCGCGCCGTCGAGCCGTGCCGCCTCGTCCAGGGAGACCGGGATGGAGCGGATGAACTGCAGGAAGATGTAGATCGACACGATGTCCGTGCCCATGTAGAGCGCGATCGGCGCCCACAGGCTGTCGAACATCCCGAAGCCGTTGACGATCTGGAAGGTCGCCACCTGGGTGGTCACCCCGGGGACCAGCGCGGCGAGCAGGAACAGCGCGACGACCAGCTTCCGGAAGCGGAAGTGGAAGCGGTCGATCGCGTACGCGGTCATCGAGCCGATGAGGATCGTGCCGCCGACGGCGGCGACCAGGATGACGGCCGTGTTCCCGAAGGCGGAGAGCATCCGGCCGTCCCGGAACGCGGTCACGTAGTTGTCGAGGTTCAGCGGGTCGTCGGGGAGGGTGAGCGCCCCGCTGCCGTTCGCCATCTCCCCGGAGGACTTCAGCGAGGTCAGGAAGACCACGGTGAGCGGCAGCAGCACGACCAGCGCCGCGAGGACCAGCGACAGGTGGACGAGGGCGCGGGCCACGGTACGGCGGGTCATACGAGATCCACCTTCTCGTCGGGGACGATGCGCCGCTGCACCCAGGTGACCGCCAGGACGATCAGCAGCAGCACGACGGCGGCGGCCGAGGCGAGCCCCGTCTTGTTGAACTGGAAGGCCAGCTTCACGGTCTGGATCACGAACGTCTCGGTGCCGGTGGCGCCGCCGGTCATGATGTACGGGATCTCGAAGACCGACAGCGAGCCGGAGACGGACAGGATGACGCTCAGGCTCAGCACGGGCCTGATGCCGGGCGCGATGATGTGCCGGAACTGCTGCCAGCGGCTCGCGCCGTCGATCTCGGCCGCCTCGTACAGCTCACCCGGGACGGACTGGATGGCGCCGAGGAACAGCACGAAGTTCAGTCCCAGGTGGCGCCAGACGGAGACGCCGGCGAGCGAGGTGTTCGCCGAGAACGGCGTGCCCAGCCAGGCGTGGTCGGTCTCGACGCCGAACAGGCCCAGCACGGAGTCGAGGGTGCCGCCGTCCTGGAAGAAGTAGAGGAAGACGAAGCCGATCGCCACCCCGTTGATCAGGTACGGGAAGAACAGCACGCCCTTGAAGAAGTTCCGGAAGCGCACGTCGAAGCTCAGGACCGTGGCGAAGTAGAGGGCGGCGACGATCTGCACCACGGACGCGGCGAGGTAGTAGCCGCTGACGAAGAACACCTCGAACAGCTCGGACCGGGTGAGGAGTTCGGTGTAGTTCCCGATGCCCGTGTAGGTCAGCTCCGGGCTCACGCCGTCCCAGTCGGTGAAGCTGTACGCGACCATGTTGGCGATCGGCGCGTAGGTGAAGGTCAGCAGCAGGGCCAGCGGTGCGATCAGGAACAGCCAGGGGGTGAGGCGGCGCGACAGCCGGGCGCCGCGCGGGGCGGGTGCCCGCTGCGGCCCGGCGGGCGCGGCCGGGAGCACCGGCCGCGCCGCCTTGCGGGTGGTGTCCGCCATCAGGGCTCCAGGGACTTCCGCGCCTCGGCCCACCGCTTCGTGAGGTCGCCGAGGAAGCCGTCCAGGTCGCCCTTGCGCGCGCCGCGGGCCAGGTCGACGAGGTCCTGGCGGTAGTCGGGCTTGTAGATGCCGACCTCGGACCGGTTGTCGAGGGACTTCACCTCGGCGCCCTTGGCGTCGTCGAGGTCGAGCAGCTTCACGCCCGCCTCCTCGTACGGCTTCAGCACCTCGGGCAGCGGGGCGTCCTTGAGCGGGGAGAGCGCCAGGTTGGCCCCGGCGTAGCCGGACTCGTCGGTGAACCAGTCGATCCAGGCGCGGGCGGCGGCCTTGTTGTCGGAGTGGACGTTGACGGCCTGCTGGTAGTCCGGCGAGGTCACCGCGCAGAACGCGCCGTCCTTCTGCGCCGGGAAGGGCATGAGGCCGATGTCGGCGGGGTCGGTGCCGGCCCGCTTCGCGGCGTCCCGCATCTGGACGACGGCCCAGGAGCCGAGCCACATGGTGGCAATCTCGCCCCTGGCCAGCTTCGGCTTGGAGGCCTCCCAGTTGGTGGTGGTCGGGTCCTTCTCGGCGAGGCCGCCGCGCACGATGTCGTACAGCAGGGTGTCGGCCACGCGCAGGTCGGCGCCCTCGGCCCACGGGTCGCCCTCGGCGAGCTCGGTGGTGGCGGCCGGGTCGCAGCCGACGGAGCCGTTGACGTTGGTCCACTGGGTCAGCGGCCACATGTCCTTGAAGTTGGTGTAGTACGGCACCGCGTCGGTCCTCGACCCGATCGCCTTCAGGTCGTCGAGGAACTCGGCGGGGGTGGTGGGCCAGTCGGTGACGCCGGCCTCGCTCCAGACCCTCTTGTTGTAGACGAACCCGGGGACGACGCCGAGGGGGCTCTGGCCGTAGACCTTGCCGTCGACGGTGGAGTAGTCGGTGAAGCGGTACTTGGCGCTGCGCTCCGCCTCGCCGCCCAGGGAGGCGAAGAACTTCGGGTAGTCCTTCTTCTCGATCACCGCGGGGATCATCAGGACGTCGCCGTAGTCCTCGGTGTTCATCCGGATCTTGACCTCGCCCTCGTAGTCGGTGAGGGCGTCGAACTCGACCTTCACCCCGGGGTAGGTCCGGTTGAACTCGGCGGCGTACTTCTTCATCGTGCCGTCCTGCACCAGGTCGGTCCGGTGGGTGAGGACCGTGAGGGACCCCTTGACCTCGGACGGGTCGGCGGGCGCCTCGGCGTCCGCGCCCTCGGCGGAGCCCCCCGTGCCCGTGCAGGCGGAGGCCAGGAGGGCGAGGGCGGCGATCGATCCGGCGAGCACCTTGCGGCGGTTCATGTGCACCAGCTCCGTTCACGGGGCGGACGAGCACGGGTGGGATGGCTGGTTCGGCACTCTGGCAGCCGCTTACTGAACCGGTAAAGTCTCTATTGCGCCAACGATGCCAGAGCGTTGCCCGGAGATTTCTGAACCGGTTAAGGAGTGCGCATGCGTCAGGTCACACCGCTCACCGACGGATGGAGTCTGCGCGGGGCGGACGGCTCGGGGGAGTCGCTCCCCGTCGCGGTGCCGGGGTGCGTGCACACCGACCTGCTGGCGGCCGGGCTGATCCCCGACCCCTTCCTCGGCCGCAACGAGACCGAGGTGGCGTGGGTGGGACGGCGGGACTGGACGTACGAGACGGAGCTGGCCGCCGGGCCCGGCGCGCACGAGCGGACGGACCTCGTCTTCGACGGGCTCGACACCGTGGCGGAGGTCCTGCTCGACGGCCGGCCGCTGGGCCGGGTGCGCAACATGCACCGCTCGTACCGCTTCGACGTGACCGGGGCGAGCGGGCGGCTCGCGGTGCGGTTCGCCTCCGCCTACGACGAGGCCGAGGCGGTGTGCGGCCGGCTGGGCGAGCGGCCCGGCGCCTACGCCGAGCCCTACCCGTACGTGCGCAAGATGGCCTGCTCGTTCGGCTGGGACTGGGGGCCGACGCTGGTGACGGCCGGGATCTGGCGGCCGGTGCGGCTCGAGCACTGGTCGACCGCCCGGATCGCCCGGGTGCGCCCGCTCGTCACGGTCGAGGGCGGCACGGGCCGGGTCGAGCTGGCGGTCGAGGTGGAGCGCACCCGGACCGAGGCGCCGCTCGCCGTCGAGGCGGCCGTCGGCGGCGTGCGCGCCCGCGCCGAGATCGACGAGGCGCACGGGACCGTACGGCTCGAGGTGCCGGACGCACGGCTGTGGTGGCCCCGCGGGTACGGCGAACAGCCGCTGTACGACGTGGAACTGACGCTGCTGCACGGCGGGCGGGCGCTGGACGTCTGGCGGCGCCGGATCGGATTTCGCACCGTGGAGCTGGACACCTCGCCCGACGCGCACGGCACCGGTTTCACCCTGGTCGTCAACGGCGAGCGCCTGTTCGCCCGGGGCGTCAACTGGATCCCGGACGACGTCTTCCCGTCCCGGGTCACCCGCGAGCGCTACCGGCGGCGGCTGGAGCAGGCGGCCGGCGCGGGCGTGGACCTGGTCCGCGTCTGGGGCGGCGGGATCTACGAGAGCGAGGACTTCTACGACGCCTGCGACGAGCTGGGGCTGCTGGTCTGGCAGGACTTCCCGTTCGCGTGCGCGGCCTACCCCGAGGAGCAGCCGCTGCGCGGGGAGGTGGAGGCGGAGGCCCGGGAGAACGTCGTACGGCTGATGCCGCACCCCTCGCTGGTGCTGTGGAACGGCAACAACGAGAACCTGTGGGGCTTCAGGGACTGGGACTGGGAGCCGGGGCTGGCCGGCGACTCCTGGGGCGAGGGGTACTACCTGGGCGTCCTGCCGCGCGTGGTGGCCGAGCTGGACCCGACGCGGCCGTACACGGCGGGCAGTCCCTGGTCCGGGTCCTGGCTCCACCACCCGAACGATCCGGCGCACGGCACGCACCACTCCTGGGAGGTGTGGAACCGCGCCGACCACGCCGACTACCGGCTCCACGTGCCGCGCTTCGTGGCCGAGTTCGGCTGGCAGGCGCCGCCCGCGTACGCCACGCTGCGCCGGGCGCTGCCCGGGGAGGAGCTCGCGCCGGACTCCCCCGGCATGCTGCACCACCAGAAGGCGGAGGACGGCAACGGCAAGCTGGAGCGCGGGCTGGCCCGCCACTTCACCGTGCCGACGGGGGACTTCGACCGCTGGCACTATCTGACCCAGGTCAACCAGGCCCGTGCGGTGGCGGCCGGGATCGAGCACTGGCGCTCCCACTGGCCGGTGTGCGCGGGCACGGTGCTCTGGCAGCTCAACGACTGCTGGCCGGTGACGTCGTGGGCCGCGATCGACGGGGACGGGCGGGAGAAGCCGCTGTACCACGAGCTGCGGCGGCTGTACGCGGACCGGCTGCTGACCGTGCGCCCGAACGGCGGGGGCCTGGTGCTGGCCGCGGTCAACCAGTCCGCGCGGGCGTGGCACGGCGCGCTGCGGCTGCGGCGGATGTCCGTCGAGGGCGCGGTGATCGCTCAGGCGGACCCGGGCCTGGCCGCCGGGGCGCGGAGCGTCGCCCGGATCGGCGTCCCCGCGGAGCTGGTGCCGTCCGGCCCGAAGGAGTTCCTGGTCGCCGACGCACCGGAGTCCCCCCGCGCGGGCGGGGCCGGGGGCGGGGAAGGGCTGCGGGCGCTGTACTTCCCCGTGCCGGACCGGGAGGTCGCCTACCCCCGGCCGGAGTTCGAGGTCGCGCTCGCACCGGGCGGGATCACGGTGACGGCCCGCACCCTGGTGCGGGACCTGCTGCTCCAGGCCGACCGGCTGGACCCCGACGCACGGGCCGACCGGGGGCTGGTGACCCTGCTGCCCGGGGAGCGGGTGACGATAGGGGTGCGGGGCTGGAAGACTCCGGACCCGGACAGCGCCCGCTGCGCCCTGTACTGCGTGGAGCCCACTCGATGACGGCAACGCCGACCCCCCGCGTCACGATCAAGGACGTCGCCGCGCGCGCCGGCGTGTCCAAGGGGGCCGTGTCCCTCGCCTTCAACCGGAAGCCGGGTCTGTCGGAGGCGACCCGGGAACGGATCTTCCGGGCGGCGCGGGAGCTGGGCTGGGCGCCGAGCCCGACCGCGCGGACGCTCGCCGGTTCGCGCGTGGACGTGGTGGGCCTGGCGGTCTGCCGGCCCGCCCGGCTGCTCGGTCTGGAGCCCTTCTACATGGAGTTCGTCTCGGGCGTGGAGAGCGTGCTGGTCGAGCGGTCCTGCTCGCTGCTGCTGCGGCTGGTGCGCGGCCAGGACGAGGAGGCCGGGCTGCTGGAGTCGTGGTGGCGGGGGCGGCAGATCGGCGGGTCGATCCTGGTCGACTTCCGGGCCGACGACCCCCGCCCGGCGGTGGCCCGGCGGCTCGGGCTGCCGGTGGTCGCCGTCGGGCACCCCTCGCTGACCGGCGGGCTGACCTCGGTGTGGACCGACGACGCCACGGCCGTGACCGAGGCGGTGCGCTATCTGGCGGCGCTCGGGCACCGGCGGATCGCCCGGGTGGGCGGCGCGGCGGCGCTCGGGCACACCGCGATCCGCACGGCCGCGTTCGACGGGGCGGTCCGCGCGCTGGAGCCGCCCGCCCGGGCCTGGCAGGTGGCCACCGACTTCTCGGGGGACGCGGGCGCGCGGGCGACCCGCTCGCTGCTGACCGCCGCGCCGCCGGAGAGGCCGACGGCGATCGTGTACGACAACGACATCATGGCGGTGGCCGGGCTGTCGGTGGCGGCGGAGATGGGGCTGCGGGTCCCGGACGACGTGTCCCTGCTGGCGTGGGACGACTCCCAGCTGTGCCGGCTGACCCATCCGACGCTCTCCGCGATGAGCCACGACGTGCACGGATTCGGCGCGGACGTGGCGCGGACGCTGTTCGAAGTGATCACCGGTGAGGGGCCCGGATCGCACCCGGTGCCGACCCCCGTCCTCACCCCGCGCGGCTCGACGGCTCCGCCGAAGGTGTGACCTTCACCGCTTGGGGCGGGGGGACTGGGCTGTTACGTTACCCACAAGTAGCATGGGTCCTGAGCGCGCGCTCAGCGCAACGCAGCAGTGCCATCCCGCACCCTGGAGGAGAGCCATCGTGCCTCGTACCGTCAGGGACGTCGTCTTCGTCGACGGCGTCCGCACCCCGTTCGGCAAGGCGGGCCCGAAGGGCGTCTACCACGAGACCCGCGCCGACGACCTCGTCGTGAAGGCGATCCGGGAGCTGCTGCGCCGCAACCCGGGTCTCGACCCCAAGAAGATCGACGAGGTCGCCATCGCCGCGACCACGCAGATCGGCGACCAGGGTCTGACCATCGGCCGCACGGCCGGCATCCTCGCGGGCCTGCCCACCTCGGTCCCGGGCTACTCCATCGACCGCATGTGCGCGGGCGCCCTGACCGCCGTCACCACGGTGGCCGGCTCCGTCGCCTTCGGCGCGTACGACGTCGCCATCGCGGGCGGTGTCGAGCACATGGGCCGCCACCCGATGGGCGAGGGCGTCGACCCGAACCCGCGCTTCGTCTCCGAGAAGCTGGTCGACGAGTCCGCCCTGTTCATGGGCATGACCGCGGAGAACCTGCACGACCGCTACCCGCAGATCACCAAGCTGCGTGCCGACGAGTACGCGGTGCGCTCGCAGGAGAAGGCCGCCAAGGCGTACGCCGACGGCAAGATCCAGGCCGACCTGGTGCCGGTCTCGGTGCGCCGCACCAGCCCCGAGGGCGGGGAGACCGGCTGGGGCCTGGTCACCGCCGACGAGCCGATGCGTCCGGGCACCACCCTGGAGAACCTGGCGAACCTCAAGACGCCGTTCCGCGTCCACGGCCGGGTCACCGCCGGCAACGCGGCCGGTCTGAACGACGGCGCCACCGCCTCGGTCATCGCCTCCGAGGACTTCGCCCGCGAGAACGGGCTGCCGGTCAAGATGCGCCTGGTCTCCTACTCCTTCGCCGGCGTGGAGCCCGAGGTCATGGGCTACGGCCCGATCCCGGCGACGGAGAAGGCCCTCGCGCAGGCGGGCCTGTCCATCTCCGACATCGGTCTGTTCGAGATCAACGAGGCCTTCGCCGTCCAGGTCCTCGCGTTCCTGGACCACTACGGCATCGCCGACGACGACGAGCGCGTCAACCAGTACGGCGGCGCCATCGCCTTCGGCCACCCGCTGGCCTCCTCCGGCGTCCGGCTGATGACGCAGCTGGCCCGCCAGTTCGAGGAGCAGCCGCACGTCCGCTACGGCCTGACCACCATGTGCGTCGGCTTCGGCATGGGCGCGACGGTCATCTGGGAGAACCCGCACTTCGAGGGGGACAAGTGAGCACCACCGCAGAGCTTCTGAAGGGCGCGGCCGAGCTGTTCCCCGGCGAGGTCGTCACCAGCGCGCACGTACGCCACTTCGACCTGCCCCTGGGCGCCGGACGCTTCGCCCTGATCACCCTCGACAACGGTCACGACCACACCAAGCCGACCACCCTCGGCCCGCAGTCGCTGGCGAACATCGACGCCGCCATCGACCAGGTCGAGAAGGAGGCCGCGGACGGCGAGATCGCCGGCGTCGGCGTCACCGGCAAGCCGTTCATCTTCGCCGTCGGCGCCGACCTCAAGGGCGTCGAGCTGCTCAAGCGGCACGAGGACGCGCTCGCCATCGGCAAGGGCGGCCACGACGTCTTCAAGCGGCTGTCGAAGCTGGCCGTGCCGACCTTCGCGTACTACAACGGCGCCGCCATGGGCGGTGGCGTCGAGATCGGTCTGCACTGCACCTACCGCACGGTGTCCGCGGCCCTCCCGGCGTTCTCGCTGCCCGAGGTCTTCCTCGGCCTGGTCCCCGGCTGGGGCGGCTGCACGCTGCTGCCGAACCTGATCGGCGCCGACAAGGCCGTCTCGGTGATCATCGAGAACAGCCTCAACCAGAACAAGCAGCTCAAGGGCAAGCAGGTCTACGAACTCGGCATCGCGGACGCGATCTTCGAGGGCGCGGACTTCCTGGAGCAGTCGCTGATCTGGACCGCGGCCGTCCTCAAGGGCGAGATCGAGATCGAGCGCCCGGTGATCGACCGCGGCGAGGCCTGGGACCAGGCCGTCGCCAAGGGCCGCTTCATCGCCGACTCCAAGGTGCACGGCGCCGCCCCGGCCGCCTACCGCGCCCTGGACATCATCGCCGCCGCCAAGAACGGCGACCTCCAGCAGGGCTACGACGCCGAGGACAAGGCGCTCGCCGACCTCATCATGGGCGGCGAACTGCGCTCCGGCATCTACGCGTTCAACCTGGTGCAGAAGCGCGGCAAGCGCCCCGCCGGCGCCCCGGACAAGAACCTGGCCCGCCCGGTCACCAAGGTCGGCGTCGTCGGCGCCGGTCTGATGGCCTCCCAGCTCGCGCTGCTGTTCCTGCGCCGCCTGGAGGTGCCGGTCGTGCTGACCGACATCGACCAGGAGCGCGTCGACAAGGGCGTCGGCTACGTCCACGCCGAGATCGACAAGCTGCTCGGCAAGGGCCGCATCAACCAGGACAAGGCCAACCGCCTCAAGGCGCTGGTCTCCGGCGTCCTGGACAAGGCCGAGGGCTTCGCGGACGCCGACTTCGTCATCGAAGCGGTCTTCGAGGAGATGGGCGTCAAGCAGCAGGTGTTCGCGGAGGTCGAGGCGGTCGCCCCGGCGCACGCGATCCTCGCCACCAACACCTCCTCGCTGTCGGTGACGGAGATGGCGTCGAAGCTGAAGCACCCCGAGCGGGTCGTCGGCTTCCACTTCTTCAACCCGGTCGCGATCCTCCCGCTCCTGGAGATCGTCCGCGGCGAGAAGACCGACGACGCCTCGCTGGCCACGGCGTTCGGTGTCGCCAAGAAGCTGAAGAAGACCGCGGTCCTGGTGAAGGACGCCCCGGCGTTCGTCGTGAACCGCATCCTGACCCGCTTCATGGGCGAGATCCAGAACGTCATCGACGAGGGCACCCCGGTCGAGGTCGCCGAGAAGGCGGTCGAGCCGCTCGGTCTGCCGATGTCGCCGCTGGTGCTGCTGGAACTGGTCGGCCCGGCGATCGGCCTGCACGTCTCCGAGACGCTCCACGGGGCGTTCCCGGACCGCTTCACGGTCTCCCCGAACCTCAAGGCGGTCGTCGAGGCGGGCAAGCGCGGCTTCTACGTCTACGACAGCGGCAAGCCCGAGCTCGACCCCGAGGTCGCCGCGCTGCTCGAGCAGGGCGACACCGTCCTGACCGAGGAGCAGGTGCGCGCCCGCGTCCTCGACGCGGTGGCGCAGGAGATCGGGCTCATGCTCGAGGAGGGCGTCGTCGCCGAGGCCCAGGACATCGACCTGTGCCTGATCACGGGCGCCGGCTGGCCGTTCCACCTGGGCGGCATCACGCCGTACCTGGACCGCGAGGGCGTCTCCGAGCGGGTGAACGGGAAGCGGTTCCTGGAGCCCGGGGTGGCCTCGGTTCCGGCGTAGCCGTCGCCGTCGCACACAGGTGAAGAGGGCCCCCGCACTCCGCGGGGGCCCTCTTGCGCGCGCGGTGCCGTTCCGCCTCGCGCGAGCCGTGCCCTCGGCTCAGCCCGTCACCGTCCACGGTCCGAATTCCGCGGATCCGGGGGCGGCCTGACGGGCGACGGCCAGGCGTCCGTCGGCGCCGACGACCGCGATCGTGGCGCGGCCCAGGGCGTCGAAGGCGGCGGCGGGGGCGCCGGTGAACGTGCCGCCGAGGGCGGCGACGGACAGCTCCCGCCAGGGCTGGTCACCGGACAGGAAGCGGTGGGCCACACCGCCGAGGTCGCTGCGGCAGGCGACGAGCGTGCCGGCCTCGGGGGTGGGGCCCGCGGCGAGGGCGACGGCGCCGAAGCCGCCGCGGCCGCCGATCGGGCTCGCGGGCCGGGCCCAGCGTCCGCCCGGGGCGTCCTCCTGCGCCATGAGCAGGCGGCCCGTGTCCGGTTGCCGGTAGACGGTCATGACCTGTCCGTTCGGCTGGACGACCGCGGCCACGGGACCGGCGGACGGGGCGAGCCGGAACCGGGGTGCCCGGGTGAGCGGCTCGTCGAGCGAGCCCTGGGCCCAGTGGAAGACGCCCTCGCGGCTGGCACCGAACACCTCCACGTGGCCGTTGGGCGCGGTGAGCGCGGCGACTCCCTCCTGGAGGTCGTGGCCGCGCAGGTCGGTCCACTCGCCCCAGGTGCCGTCGCTCTCCTGGATGCGGCTGTGCAGGCCCTGCCCGGCGTTGCGCACGAACAGGTGCAGCCGGCCCCTGCCGTCCCGGGCCACCACCGGGGTGCCGAGGTGCCGGTCGCGGCGCGGGTCGTTCGCCGAGGGGTTGCCCAGCGTGACCCAGCCGGTGAACGCGCCGTCGGGCTCGGCCTGTTCCAGCAGCACGACCTCGCGGACGTGGGTGTCGTCCGGGGCGAGGCGGGACAGCCGCTCGGCGTAGATCTGCCAGCGGCCGTCCACCGTGAGGCAGACGGCGAGGCCGGGCGTGAGGGGGCCGCCGCCGAGGAAGAACGGGCCGCGCCACCGGTCGCTGCCGGGCTGTTCCTCCAGCCACACCACGCACTGCTGGTTGAGCACGGCGAAGGCCGCCAGACGGCCCCGCCGGTCGGCCAGCAGCCACGGGGCGCCCGCCGGGTGACGCGGGGCGGTGCTCTGCACCCACCCCGTCCCCCGGGAGTTCAGGCCGACCGCGTAGTCGCCGCTGCCCGCCGGGTCGCCGCAGTCGTAGCCGTCCGCCGCGCCGTAGACGTTGAGGAAGAACTCCTTCAGGGAGACCGCCTGCGGGCCGAGGTTGTGCGGCCAGCGCTCGTTGTAGTACCCGCGGTACGCCTCCACGGCGAACGTGCCGTTCTCGGCCGGCCCCCGGTAGTGGTCCAGGGCGAGCAGGCAGAACAGGCCCGCGGCGGTGTGGTCGCAGTGGTCGGACAGGTCGCCGTGGTCGTGCCGCTGCGGGAACTTCTCGTCGTGCACCAGCCGGTCGGGGTCGGGGTCCATGAGGCGTACCAGCGTGGGACGGACGAGGTCCATGATCTGCACCAGGGTCCGGACCAGCCCGGTCCGCGTGTACCCGTACGCCTCGTGCACCAGGCCGCCGACGGGCACCAGCGTCGGTACCGACTCGACCTCGTCGCCCCAGAGCACGTGCAGGCTGCGGGGCGGGCCCTCCGGAGTGCCGTGCTGCCGGATGTTGAGGAAGATCAGCGTCACCCAGGGCGCGTCGGCGAGCGAGTAGGCCTCCGCGACCGCACCGGCCGCCGTGGACAGGGTGGCCGGCTTCCAGGCGGCCGTGCGATCGCCGAGCGCCATGGCGGCGTAGGCGGCCTTGATGCCGTTCTGCCGCGCCTTGCCGTAGGCCTCCCGGTCCTCGGCGACCGGCTCGGTCTGCCACGGCCGGGGGTTCCGGCCGAGTGCGTCGCCGGCGGTCAGGTACACCGTGGTGGTGCGCGTGCCGGCCCGCAACCCGTGGAAGACGGCCGGGTTCATGAAGTACAGGTCGTCGTCCGGGTGGGCCACGACCTGCAGCA
The DNA here is from genome assembly GCF_002078235.1 of Streptomyces viridosporus. Classification (GTDB taxonomy): domain Bacteria; phylum Actinomycetota; class Actinomycetes; order Streptomycetales; family Streptomycetaceae; genus Streptomyces; species Streptomyces viridosporus. The sequence goes on along the minus strand of NZ_MSGP01000454.1, from coordinate 13,838 downwards.
CGGACGCGGGACTGTTCACGCTGTTGCTCCTCCGGACGGCGGAATGCGGTGGGGGGTCACAGGGGCCAGCCCGGCAGGTAACCCGCGTGGGCGCGCTGGTTGCGCACCGATCCGGTCTCGAACTGGCTCGGCACCGGGAAGTAGCTGGGCAGGAACGCGGCGAGGACGGCGTCCTGCTCCTCCTCGGGGACGTCTCCGTCGTGGTAGTCGTTCAGGCAGAACACGTCGTGCGGGCGCACGGTGAGGATCCGGTTGAGCCGCGGGGCGTGCTCGCTCAGGCCGACGTTGACGAATCCGCAGGAGATGCTGCCCGGCACGCTGCGCAGCGTGTGGAAGCCGAAGTAGTGGTGCAGCGAGGACGCGACCGAGACGTCGTCGTGGCTGCGCAGCCGGTTGCCCGCGGTGGTCGCCACCGCCTGGTGGTAGCGCTGTTCGATGTCGGCCAGGACGCTGCGGCGCAGCGGGTGCGGGGCGTGCAGGAACGAGTGCACCGGGGTCTGTCCGAAGTCCCGCTGGATCAGGGCCCGGTTGTTCTTCGCGGCGCTGATGTTGAACTCGTCCTCCGGGGACGGCGGAGCCATCGGGACGGAGGTGGGCGACATGAAGTGCTTGGCCTGCCCGTTGCCGAGGAAGAACATGTCGGGCCTGAGGGTCCGCCCGACGAACACGTCGTCGTTGAAGTACAGGAAGTGCTCGGCCAGGCCCTCGATGTGGTGCAACTGGCTCTCGATGGCGTGGGAGTTGTACGTGGGCAGCGCACCGCGGTCGCCGAAGATCTCGGTGTGGTCCACGACGCGCACCCGCGGGTGGGAGAGGTCCAGCCAGTGCGGCACCTGCTGGTCGGTGACGAGGTAGACGTTCCTGATCCAGGGGGCGTACATGTCGAGGGAGCGCAGGGAGTACCGCAGTTCGTCCCGGTCCCGGAAGCGTGCCGCGCTCGTCGCCGCGTCCTCGGTCTCCAGGCCCATCGCGGCCAGTGCCGCGTTCTTGCGCTCCAGCCACGCGACGTCGGCGCCGTTCACCCACGTGTAGACGGCGTCCACGGGAAAGGCGACGTCACCGTGGAGGGTGCGGGTGTAGGGGGCGATCGTCGGATAGGGGCGCCCGCCCAGGGTGAGGGTGGCCCTGTGCATGGCGCGGACGGGCACCCGGTCGCCGATCAGCGTGCGGGCGGGGGCCTTGAGGTGGCTGTGGGTCTCGTCGTCCGGGTCGCTGTCCCAGAAGGAGATGGTGCAGCCGTAGACGGCGCCCAGGCGCAGGATCCGCGAGGGGGAGACCACGTTCTGGTAGATCCGGACCCCGGACGGGGCGGCGTCGGCGTGCGGCGCGACGAGGCCGGCCAGGACGGTGGCCACCGTCTGCTGCCCCTCGTTGAGCACCGCGGCGTACACCGCTTCCTTCGCGTACCGCTCGGCGAGCGCCTTGAAGACCGCGTCGCGGTGCGCGGCGTGCACCGCGACCGTGTGCCGTACCAGGTGGTCGCGCACCACGAGGTAGGGGATGTCGGCGGCCTCGAGGGCGTTCGCGGCCAGGGCCAGGTTCTGCTGGACGACGTCCCACGGGGATTCCCAGTCCAGCAGGCGGCAGACCTGGCCGCCGTCCGTCACCAGGCCGCGCCGCTCGAGCAGCCGGGCTTCCAGCGCGCGCTGGTCGGAGGTGCGCACGGTGGTGGCGGGGGCGGCGGCCGCCGCGGGCACGATGCCCTCGGCGCCGCTGTAGTAGGCGTGCAGGGCCTGGCGTTCGGCCTTGGCCGCGCCACGGCGTCCGCTCTCGCGTTCGGCGACGAGCTCGTGGAAGATCCGCTCCCAGGCGGCGGTCACCACGGCGGGCGAGAAGCGGTTGACGGAGGCGAGCGCCGCGGCGCCCATCCGCTGCCGCAGCCCGGTGTCCTGGATCAGGAGCATCAGGGCCGAGGCGAGGGCGTCGGTGTCGCCCGGCGGGACGAGGATCCCGGTCTGTCCGTCGATGACCACCTCGCGCGGGCCGTTGGGCGAGTCGTAGGAGACCACCGGGACACCGGCCGCGTGCGCCTCGGCGAGCACCAGGCCGAACGCCTCGTTGCGCGAGGTGAGCGTGGCGACGCTGGCCTTGGCCCACTCCTCCGCCAGGTGCTTGGAGTTGCCGTTGAGCTGGACGCAGTCGTGCAGTCCGAGCATGTCGATCTGCCGGCGCAGAGCGCCGCTGAGCGGCCCGTCGCCGAAGATCCGCAGCTGCCAGTCCGGGTGGTGCCGGGCCACGGTGGCCCAGGCGGTCACGGCGTGGTCGATCTGCTTCTCCCCGACGAGCCGTCCGGCGATCACCACCGTGCGGGTCTGCAGGGTGGAGCGGGGCCTGAAGCCGCTGGGCAGGGCGTTGGGCACGACCTCCAGGCGGGGCGCGGCGTCGCCGAGGGTCTCGGCGAACCAGTCCCGGGTCCGCTCGCTGAGGACGGCCAGCGCGTCCAGCCGGGCCGCGTGGCGGCGCAGCGGTTCGCCGCTGGTGCCGCGCAGTTCGGAGACCCGGTGCTCCTGGTGGACCGTGATGACCCGGGCCGGGGCCAGCTCGACGGCGAGCGCCATCAGCGCGGGGGTGGTGGTGACCAGGATGTCGGTGTCGGTCTCCTGGAGGGCGAGTTCGAGTTCGAGGTCGGAGAGCCGGTTGAACGCCGCCTCCCAGGAGCGGTCGACGATCCGGCTGGGCTGCGCGGCCAGGTCCGGCCACACCGAGGCGTCGACCCGGGTCGGGCGCAGGGGCCGGGGGGTGGCCGCGGTGAGGTCGATCAGGTAGTCGACGCGGACCCGCTCGTCCGGCGTGAAGAACTGCTCGCGCTTGCTCTTGAAGACGCTGAGCACCCGGACGTCGTGCCGGGCGGCCAGCTCGGACGCCTGGTTGAACACCGCCCGCTCGGTGCCGCCGACCGCGTCGGCCGTGGTCAGCAGGAACGTGATCTTCATCTGTCGGTTCAGCCTGCCTCGGGCATGCGCGTGCAGGTGACCCGGAGATTGCCTGCGGGGGTGTAGCGCGGTTGGACGATCATGGGGGGACGGCCCGGCGGGGTGATCGCGAGGCTGCGCATGGCGAAGACGCGCAGGGGGTTGCGCACGTCGTGCAGCCGGCGTCCCAGGCGCAGCGACCGTCCGGTGCGGTCGCGCAGGACGACGTCCCAGTGCTCGGGCCGGGCGCCCCGGGGCGGCATCCGGTCCAGCGGGACCTCCACGCGCAGGAGGTCCGCGGCCGGCGCGGTGACGGGCTGCTCGATCCGGCGCCCGGAGGCGACGAAATCGGCCCACGGCTCCTCGGCCCGGACGCCCAGCAGCCGGAAGTCGACGACGACGCCGGCATGCGTCAGGTGCACCTTGGCCACCTCGGCGGAGGGGCGGGCGCCGTTGCTGACCACGCGGGCGCTGCCGCGGAAGGAGCGGCCGAGCCGGTGGCGTTCGCCGGTGACCGGGGAGGCCGTCATGGGTTTGGTGGGCCCCTCGTACGGCACCGGCGGCCGGAACAGCAGCAGCGGGAGGGTGCGGGAGCGGCGCCCGTGGCTCAGGCGCAGGCGCAGCCGCCAGCGCCCGGTGTCCACCGGTACGCCGCCGACGTCCGCGCCGAGCAGGACGGCGGCGTCGACCAGCACCTCGCCGGCCGGTCCCTCGTGGACGCGGGCCTCGGTGGCGAAGCGGCGGCGGCCGCGGCGCAGCACGATCTCGGCCCGCTCGGGCAGGCGGACGGACGGGGGCAGTTGGGCGTGCAGGTTGACGGTCTGGCCGTCGAGGATGGCGGCGTAGTGGAGCCGGGCGGCGCGGCCTCGGCGCAGGGGCAGGAAGAGGCGCCGCATGGACCGGTCGCGCAGGACGGCGGCACGGGCGCGCAGACCGCGGCGCGGACGGCCCGCTCCGCCGCCCGCCGCGGCCGGTTTCTCGGTCCGGAAGCTCATGAGCCGGCCTGCCCCAGTTCGGCCATGCCGTCGGCCGGTCGGCGCGGCGGGGCGATGCCGGAGTCCCTCTCGAAGGGGCTGGGCACCGGGAAGTAGGCGTCCAGGAAGTCGGCGACCATGCGGGTCTGGGCCGCCGGATCGGCGGCGGTGACGGTGTCGTTCATGCAGAAGGTGTCGAAGTTGCGCCGGGCCAGGAGGCTGTCCAGCCGGCGCTGCGCCAGTTCGTCGGCGAGGTCGATGTAGACGTAGCGGATGTCGCCGACCGTCGCGCGGGCGGACTGGTAGGCGTAGTAGTGGTACAGCGAGGAGGCGATGGGCACGTCGTTGGGCGAGCGGAACCGGGAGTGCTGGGTCATCCGGTGCGCCTTGGCGTAGACCTGTTCGATCTCCGTGAGCACGCTGCGCCGCAGGGCGTGCGGGGTGTGCTTCATCTTCTGGGAGATGACGGTGCCGAACTGCTGGGCGATCAGGCCCCGGCTGTTCTTGCCGGCGGCGTTGACGGGCAGGTCCTCGGTGCTCGCGCGGCCGGACGGGATCAGCGCCTTGGACTGGAAGAACTTGGTCAGCCCGTTGGCGTGGAAGAACTGTCCCGGCTGCACGGGGCGGCCGAAGAACACGTCGTCGTTCAGGTAGAGGAAGTGCTCCGCGAGTTCGGGAATGTGGTGCAACTGGCTCTCGATCGCGTGGGAGTTGAAGGTCGGCAGCGCATCGGGGTCGGAGAAGATCTCCCGGTGGTCGACCACCCGGATGCCGGGGAAGTCGGTGCTCAGCCACGGGGGCACCTGTCCGGCCGTGACGAGGAAGATGTTGCGCACCCACGGCGCGTACTGGTGGATCGACCGCAGCGAGTACCTCAGCTCGTCGCGGCTGGTGTAGCGCGCGTCGTTGGCCGCCTGTTCGTGCAGGGCGGCGCCCGGGGCGCCGGTGGACCGTCGGCGTGCGGCGTCCCGGCTCGCCCGCCAGACCGGGTCGGAGTCGTCCACCCAGGTGTAGACGACGTCGACCGGGAAGAGGTGGTCGTCGGGCAGCGCGGCGGCGAACTCGGGGAGGGTGCGGGCGTGGCCGGTGCCGTAGACGGCCGGGACGGCGCTGAAACGATTCTGCTGAGCCCAGCAGCGGCCCGCGTCCACCGGGATCTCGGTCACCACCTTGTTGGGCCGGGGTGCGGTCAGCCGACCGTCCCGCTCCGCCCAGAACTCGAGGTCACAGCCGTACTCGGGGCCGAACACCAGGTTCCCGGTGGGATCGCAGACGATCCAGGCCACGCGCAGCACCTGCCGGCCGCGCAGCGCGCGCCAGCCGGCGGGGGCGGCGCCGGGGCGCATCTGCCCCTGCGGGGAGGCGCCCACGTAACCGGGGTTGTCCGCGCAGGCGAACTGCAGCAGCTCCTCGACATCGGCGCGCCACCGCGCGGGGACGGCCACGCAGGGCACCGGGGATCCGGTGCCGCGGACGCAGAAGTAGTCGATCCCGGCTTCCTCCAGGAGGGAGACGAGCAGGTGCAGATTGCGGGCGCGGGCGGCCCAGGCGGTGGCCCCGGGCACCTCCACGGCCCGCAGGTGCCGGCCGGCCACCCGGACGACCCGCACCGGCAGCCCGAAGGCGTGCCTGCCCGCCGTGCGACGGCCGCCCAGGGCCCGGACCACCACGGCGGAGCGCGCGGCGTCGGCGGAGGCCAGCGAGCGCTTCACCGACGTGCGCAGGGTGCCCGGCACCCGGCGCACGATCCGGCGCCGTGCCCCCACCGGCACCAACGATCGATATGTCGACACGAGCGCGCTCGCCTCGGGATTGTTGAGGCTCACCAGACTTCCGCACCATCCACATCGAGGCCGGAACGCACGGCTCCGGCGACTGATCCCCACCCTGACCGGCGGACGTGCCCCCATCCGCGACCGCCACCGGTATCAGCAGCGGCCACCTCCCCTTTTCACCGGCCATGCGGCTGAGGTTCACCTGGCGCTCACCGAACGAACAGATTATTCACATCTAAACTTTCACGTGTCCAGAAACAATCGGCCCCTGGCCGACATCTGTCGCACATCCCACACGGGGGCAACCTTTTCGGCTGCTGCCCGATCCGCGCGTACGGCGGACCGTCAGACGCGCACCCAGTCCGCGAGCACCAGTCCCTGCCCGCTCTCCTGCCGCGCCACCCACAGGCCGCCGTCGGGCCCGAACGCGGCGAGCACCAACCGGCCTTGCGCGTCGTGCGCCAGGGCCGGGTCGCCCACGCAGGTCCGCCCGGTGTCCGTCCACCACACCCCCGCCGACTCGTCCTCCGTGCCGCAGACGCCGACCAACACGCTCCCGGTCACGCCGCGATGGGCGATCACCGTGCAGTCGTACCCGTCGAGAAGAGCGCGCAGCACCGCGTGGCCGCCGTCCGAGGGCGTGCCGCCCAGCGGGACGGACCAGCCGCCGAGCCGGTGGCAGACCAGACCCGCGCCGACCGGGTCGGTCCAGAACCAGGTGAGCCGGCCGGGAGCGGTCTCCAGTGCGGCGACGGACCCGGGCAGCGGGCCCGGCCGCACGTCGTGGGAGCGCTGCGGCACGGTGCCGGGCTCCGGCTGGACCCAGTGCAGCGCCGCGCCGTCCGCCGGGGCGAGCACCTCGATCCGGCCGGTGGACGCGGCGGTCGCGACCGATCCGTCCCGGAGGTCGGTGCCCCGCAGGTCGGCCCAGGGCTCCCAGGCGCCGCCCCGGCCCTCCCGGCGCATCATCAGCCCGCCCCCCGCGTTGCGCACGAAGACGTGGACGGTTCCGGCCGCGTCCACCGCGGCCGTCGGCGCCCCGCACCGCACCGCCCGGTCCGGCTCGCGGTGCGGATTGCCCAGGGAGCGCCACTCGGTGACCGGTCGTCCGCTCTGGTACTGGATCGCGTGCACCACGTCGACCTCGGCCGCGCCGTCCGCACGGCGCCGCTCGCGCCGGCCCAGGAAGTGGACGTAGGTGTCGGTACCCTGGGCCACGCTCAGGTGGGTGAGGTCCGCGACGGGGAGGAAGTCGGGGCCCGACCAGCCGGGGCCGCCCGGCCGGGTCTCGGTCCAGCGCGCCAGACCGCCCTCGCGGGGGGCGTACGCGGTGAGCCGGCCGTCCTTGCCGCGCACCAGCCAGGAACCCGCGGCGGTACCGGTCACCGGGGGCGCCGGGACGGCCGCGGCCGAACGTCGCCGCGGGGCACGTGCGGACCGATCCCGCATCACCATGACGGACTCCCTGGAGAACTCACCCGATTTGGACGCGGGACCTGGAATTCTCACATCATATGCACACTGCATACACTTTCCGTTCCCCCGGGGACCACCGCACCGTCGTCCCGCGCACGGGAGCGGAACCCCGCCGAACGTCGTCGCGTCCCCGCCGGGACCAGGGGTGATGTGAGTCACTGCCGTACAACGCCCGGAGCGGGTCGCGGGTCTGTCCGATCGCCCGAGTACGCCCAGGTGGTCGTGCCGGGGACCTTGACAGCACGCAGCACCGGCAGGCCCGGCACGAACAGACGAGGACACCGCCCCGATGACGACCCCAGCCGTCGACAGCCCGAGCAGTTCGCACCGGTCCTCCCCGCGGGAGGCGCCCCGCCGACGGCGCGTCGGCCGGTGGCTCCTGCTCTCGCTGGCCGTACTCGTCCTCGCGGGGGCCGGCACCGGCTACTGGCTCTACAGCGGTCTCGACGGCAACATCAAGGGCGTCGACATCGACGAGGCGATCGGCGGGGACCGGCCGGAGAAGCTGCCCACCTCCGGGCAGAACGTCCTGGTCCTCGGCTCCGACTCGCGCGCCGGCGACAACGCCGGACTGAACACCGGCAAGGTCGCGGGGGCGCGCTCCGACACCGCGCTGGTGATGCACATCCCCGAGGGCCGCACCGAGGCCGTCGCCGTCAGCATCCCGCGCGACACCCTGGTGAGCCGGCCCGAGTGCACCCGGCCGGACGGCTCCACCATGGCCCCGGCCGAGCGCGTGATGTTCAACTCCGTCTACGCGCAAGCCGGTCCGGCCTGTGTGGTCAAGACGGTGGAGAAGATGTCCGGGGTCCGCATGGACCACTACGTGGAGATCGACTTCGCCGGCTTCAAGGACCTGGTGGACGCGATAGGCGGGGTCACCGTGACCGTCGACCGGGACATCCGCGACACCTCCAGCGGCCTCGACCTGACCGCCGGCACCCACCGCCTGGACGGCACCGAGTCCCTGCAGTTCGTCCGCACCCGGCACGGCGTCGGTGACGGCAGCGACCTCGGGCGCATCGGCCTCCAGCAGCAGTTCATGGTCGCCCTGCTGAGCGAGATCAAGAAGCAGGACCTGCTGGGCAGCCCGACCAAGACGTACAGGATCGCCGACACGCTCACCGCGGCCCTCACCACCGACTCCGAACTCGCCTCGCTCACCGCGCTGGCGGACTTCGGCCGCAGCCTGAACGGCGTCGACCCGGCCGGCATGGAGACGATCATGCTTCCGGTGGCGTACGACGCGATCGACCCGAACCGGGTGGTGGCCGCCGAGCCGCAGGCGTCGGCCCTGTGGGAGGCGATCCGCAACGACACGGAGATCCCGGAGTCGGCCAAGAAGTCCCCGGCGAACGGCGGCACGTCCTGACACCACCCCGGAAGGACCCTCCGACGCCGGTGCAGGATCCCTTCCGGGACGGCCGCGTACGGGTCGACCAGGCCCGACTCCCCCGTCACGGCCGCGCGTTCGCCCGGGACGTCCTCTCCCCCGGGATGCCGCCACGGGTCCCGGCCGCCCTTCTCCCTCCGCACCGGCGGGCTCACCCCGCCGCCCCGGTCGCGGACGGAGACAGGGGCGCGTCCCCGGTCGTCGGCGGCGACCGCCGGCGGTCCGGTGCGGTCGCCCCTCCCGTCGCGGTGACCGACCGGGTTCCGGTCCAGGGGACGAGCCGCGGGCGGAAGCGGGTGGAGTGCACCGGGCCCGACTCGCCGGGCGCCGTGGGCCGCCGGGCGACGAGAGGGGCGCGACCGTCGGCGCCCCGGCCCACGGTCGGGCCCCGGGCGCGGCCTCCGGGTGCCGCCGATCCCGCGCGGCGCCTCCCACGGTCCGCCGGGGACGAGCTCCGCACGGCACGGGACGGCGCCGTCCGACGGCAGGTGGACGGTGCGGCGGCCGTCGGCCGCGCGGGAGCCGGGCGCCGTCCACCGCTTCACCCCGCGCAGGCGGACCCCGCACGACGGTCCGGTCCCTGTGCGGCGGCCGTTCCGTGGGACCCTGACGGCATGGACGACACCGCCGCCCCACTCGTGATCGTCGACGCCGCGAACGTCGTCGGGTCGGTGCCCGACGGCTGGTGGCGGGACCGCCGGGGCGCCGCGGAACGCCTGCGCGACCGGCTGGCGTCGGACGGCCTGCCCGGCCGCCGCGGCCCGGTGGAGATCGTCCTGGTGGTCGAGGGCGCGGCCCGCGGGGTGGAGTCGGTGCCGGGCGTCCGGGTGGAGTCCGCCCCGGGCAGCGGCGACGACCACATGGTCGCCCTGGTGGACGGGGCCGGCGACCGCCCCGTCCTGGTCGTCACGGCCGACCGCGAACTGCGCCGCAGGGTGACGGCCCTGGGAGCGGACGTCACCGGTCCGCGCAGCGCCCCCCGCTGAGCCCACGGCGTCCCTCGGCGCACGGGGCCGGGCGGGCGCCCGGGGCGTAGCCGGGCCGGCCACCGCCCCGCGGAACGGCCGGCCCCTGCGGCGACCGGGAGCCGGAACGGACGGCCGGTGTTCGGGCGGGTCGGCCGCTTCCGCGGGCCGGTCCCCGCGGGCCACGGTGCCTCCGTGCCCGTACGACCGGCTCCGCGCCGTGCGCGCCCCGCACAGTGGGGCGGCTCGCGTCCTCGGCCGGTGTTCCCCGGCGGCCCCGGCCCGACGCGGCTGACGCCACCGACGCGGAACGGCCCCGTGGTCCCCGCCGGAGCGGGACGCACGGGGCCGGTGCGGGACCGTGTCCGCCGGCTGAGGGTTGGGCCCGGTCTCACGGCGTCCTCACGTCCGCTTTCCTCGCCTCGGACAGGCGGCTGTGGTTCCGGCCGTAGAGGAAGTAGACGACGAAGCCCAGGGCCATCCAGACGGCGAACCGGAGCCAGGTCTCGGCGGGCAGGTTCAGCATCAGCCACAGCGACGCGGCGATCGACAGGATCGGCAGGAACGGCACCAGCGGGGCGCGGAAGGCGCGGTGCAGGTCGGGGCGGGTCCTGCGGAGGATGATCACGCTGATCGCGACGACCACGAAGGCGAACAGGGTGCCGATGTTCACCAGCGCGGCGAGCTCGCTCAGCGGCGTGAAGCCCGCGAGGACCGCGATGACGACGCCGAGCAGGATGGTCGGCCGGTGCGGGGTCTTGAACCGGGGGTGGACCCGGGAGAAGAACCGGGGCAGCAGCCCGTCGCGGCTCATCGCGAAGAACACGCGGGTCTGGCCGAGCAGCAGGATCATGCAGACGACCGTCAGGCCGACGGCGGCGCCGAAGCTGATGAAGCCCGCGAACCAGGGATGCCCGGTGGCCTTGAAGGCGTCCGCGAGCGGGGCGTCCACGGACAGCTGGGTGTACTTCTGCATGCCGGTGACGACGAGGGACACGGCGACGTACAGCACGGTGCAGATGAACAGGGAACCGAGGATGCCGCGGGGCATGTCGCGCTGCGGGTTCCTGGTCTCCTCGGCGGCGGTGGCGACGATGTCGAAGCCGATGAACGCGAAGAAGACCACCGAGGCGGCGGTGAAGATGCCCATGACGCCGAAGTTGGCCGGCGCCCAGCCGAACATCAGCTGGATGAGGGGGGCGGCGAGGTTGTCGCCCGCGGGCACGGGCTGCGCCGGCGGGACGAAGGGGACGTAGTTGTCGGCGGTGATGAAGAAGGCACCCGCGATGATCACGACGAGGACGACGGTCACCTTGATGGCGACGACGATCGAGGTGACCCGGGCGGACAGTTTCATGCCGAGGACGAGGATGCCGGTGAGCACCAGCACCAGGGCGGCGGCGAGGACGTCGAACCCGAAGCCCTCGGCGCCGTCCCGGGTGCCGAGCGCCGCGGGCAGCCGCCAGCCCGCGTTGTCCAGCAGCGAGTGGATGTAGCCGGACCAGCCGACGGCCACCACCGCGGTGCCGAGCGCGAATTCCAGGACCAGGTCCCAGCCGATGATCCACGCGGGCAGCTCGCCGAGGGAGGCGTACGAGAAGGTGTAGGCGGAGCCCGCCACCGGGACGGTGGAGGCGAACTCGGCGTAGCAGAGCGCGGCGAGCGCGCAGACGACCCCGGCCACCAGGAAGGCCAGGGCCACCGCGGGTCCGGCGTTGTTCTTGGCGACCGTGCCGGTGAGGACGAAGATGCCGGTGCCGATGATGACGCCGACGCCGAAGACGGTCAGGTCCAGCGCGGACAGGGATTTCTTGAGCGCGTGCTCCGGCTCCTCGGTGTCGAGGAGGGACTGCTCGACGTTCTTCGTCCGGAAGAGAGGGCTGGTCACGGGTACCTCCCACGCTTGTCGTCCTCGACATGATCGAGAGGGGCGTAGGTCGTATGCCCCGGTACAGGAACCCTCACGCAAACGGGCCGCCCCCGCCACTCCTCACAGTGGCACGGGCGGCCCATCCGGGCGACGCGTGGCGGTCGGTCAGTCGCGGGCCGACTCCACCGAGTCGACCGCGCCGGCGGCGGAGCGCTCGGCGGGGGCACCCCCGCCCGAGCGGAGCCGGGAGTGGGGGATCCCGTCGAGCTTGGCCACCAGACCGGTGACCTGGCGGGCGATGTCGGGGGCGGTGAGCCCGATCTCGGCCAGGACCTCGGCGCGGGAGGCGTGGTCGAGGAAGCGCGGCGGGATGCCGAAGTCGCGCAGCGGCACGTCGACGCCGGCGTCGCGCAGGGCCTGTGCGACGGCGGAGCCGACACCGCCGACGCGGGAGTTGTCCTCGACGGTGACGACCACCCGGTGCTTCTCGGCGAGCGGGGCCATGGCCTCGTCGACGGGCTTGACCCAGCGCGGGTCGATGACGGTGGTGGAGATGCCCTGCCGGTCGAGGAGGGAGGCGATCTCCAGGCACATCGGGGCGAGGGCGCCCACGGAGACCAGCAGCACGTCGGGGGCGTCGGTGCCGGGCTCGCGCAGCACGTCCATGCCGCCGACGCGGCCCACGGCGGGCACGGCGGGGCCGACGGCGCCCTTGGAGAAGCGCACCACGGTCGGGGCGTCCTCGACGGCGACGGCCTCGCGCAGCTGGGCGCGGACCTGGTCGGCGTCGCGCGGTGCGGCCAGGCGCAGCCCGGGGACCACCTGGAGGATCGACATGTCCCACATGCCGTTGTGGGAGGCGCCGTCGGTGCCGGTGACGCCGGCCCGGTCGAGGACGAACGTCACACCGCACCGGTGCAGGGCCACGTCCATCAGCACCTGGTCGAAGGCGCGGTTGAGGAAGGTGGCGTACACGGCGAAGACGGGGTGCACGCCCGCGTGGGCCAGGCCGGCCGCGGAGACGGCACCGTGCTGCTCGGCGATGCCGACGTCGTAGACCCGCTCGGGGAAGCGCTTGGCGAACTTGTCGAGGCCGACCGGCTGGAGCATCGCGGCGGTGATGGCGACGATGTCCTCGCGCTCCTCGCCGAGCTTGACCATCTCCTCGCCGAAGACGGAGGTCCAGTCGGCGCCGGAGCTGGCGATCGGCAGGCCCGTGTCGGGGTGGATCTTGCCGACGGCGTGGAAGCGGTCGGCCTCGTCCGCCAGGGCGGGCTGGTAGCCGCGGCCCTTCTCGGTGAGGCAGTGCACGATCACCGGGCCGCCGAAGCGCTTGGCGCGGGCCAGGGCGGACTCCAGGGCCTCGATGTCGTGGCCGTCGATGGGGCCGACGTACTTCAGGCCCAGGTCCTCGAACATGCCCTGCGGGGCGATGAAGTCCTTCAGGCCCTTCTTGGCGCCGTGCAGGGTGTCGTAGAGGGGACGGCCGACGACCGGGGTGCGCTCCAGCAGGTCCTTGGTGCGGGTCAGGAAACGCTCGTAGCCGTCGGTGGTGCGCAGGGTCGCCAGGTGGTTGGCGAGGCCGCCGATGGTGGGCGAGTAGGAGCGCTCGTTGTCGTTGACGACGATGACGAGCGGGCGGTCCTTGGCGTCGGCGATGTTGTTCAGCGCCTCCCAGGCCATGCCGCCGGTCAGCGCGCCGTCGCCGATGACCGCGACGACGTGGCTGTCGCGTTTCCTCAGCTGGTTGGCCTTGGCGATGCCGTCGGCCCAGCCGAGGACGGTGGAGGCGTGGCTGTTCTCGATGACGTCGTGCTCGGACTCGGCCTGCGAGGGGTAGCCGGACAGGCCGCCCTTCATCTTCAGCTTGGAGAAGTCCTGCCGGCCGGTCAGCAGCTTGTGCACGTAGGACTGGTGGCCGGTGTCCCACAGGACCTTGTCCCTGGGGGATTCGAAGACGCGGTGCAGGGCGATGGTGAGCTCCACCACGCCGAGGTTGGGGCCGAGATGGCCGCCGGTCTTGGAGACCGCGTCGACCAGGAAGGTCCGGATCTCCTCGGCCAGCTGGTTCAGCTCCTCCAGGCTGAGCCGGTCCAGATCGCGCGGTCCCCTGATGCGGGTCAGCAGCGGCACCCGTGCCTCCTTGCAGTAAGAGCTGATCGAGCTGTTGCCGGGCGGGTCGAGTCTAATGTTCCGCTCCCGCGGGCGGCGCCCGGGCGGTGCGTCGTACGTCACGCGTTCGGCAGTACCCAGGATCGCCCCGTCCTACGACAGGTTTCCCGCGGCGTCCGGCGCTCGCGGGGCCCGGGAGGGCGCGCCGGGCGCCACGGGCGGGCCGGGGACTTCCGCGGGGCGCCCCGCAACGGGCCGCGAAGTGCGGTGACGGCTCCTTCGGGCCCAACGGCCGTGCCGACGCGGCGGACTGACCGGCCCTCACCCCCATGCCCGCTCCGCCGGCCCGAAGCCGGAGCGG
>NZ_MSGP01000453.1 GCF_002078235.1 Streptomyces viridosporus | reverse complement strand
GGCTCGGGAGGGCTGGAGCTGCCCCCTGGTGACGAGGGTCGCGAGGGGGTCTCCACGGACGTCCCGCCCGGTGCGGTGTCGCTGGCGCGTCCGATGGACGCGGGTTCGATCGGACCGGAACTGGACTGGGGCGCCGACGCCTGGAGCGAGGTGCGCACCCGCGCCCAGCGGGCCGGCCGGGCCTACATCTGGCTGAACCTGGTCGAGCAGCGGCTGCGCGCGGTCGTGGCCGCCGTGCTGCGTCCCGTGTACGAGCCCGTGCACGGCGACGACTGGGTGGTCGCCGCCGCCGGGCCCGCCGGGCAGGAGTGGGTGCAGCGCGCGGTCGCGGTGCGCGAGGTCAGCCGCCGCAAGGGCTATCTGCTCGACCCGGCCGACGACAACGTCCTGTCCTTCCTCACCCTGCCGCAGCTGCGCGAGCTGATGGTGCAGCACTGGCCCTGCTTCGAGCCCTACTTCGACGACCGCCGGGACGTCGAACTCGCCCTGGACGAGCTGGAGGTCACGCGGAACGTCGTCTCCCGCAACCGTGCGCTGTCCGAGGCGGTCCTGAACCAGGCCGAGCGGGCCTCCGCGCGGCTGCTGGAGATGCTCGGCGCCGGCGGCGACGTGCCGTCCGCGCGCCGGCTGCCCGTCGACGCGGTCGAGGACCTGGTGGGCGACCGGTACGCCGACGTGGTCGCCGTGCACCCCGACCGGGTGCGGCTGCTGCGTCAGTTCCCGGCGGAGGACATCTTCGGCGGCGCCCGCCGTCTCGACGCCATCGGCATCGGCCTCAACCTGCTGGTGCAGAACTTCTCCGGTCGCCGCCTGGTGCGGCTGGCCGAGTCGGGCAGCCGGGTGCGGCTGCTGTTCCTGAACCCGGCCTCGAGCGCGGTCAAGCGCCGCGAGCGCGAACTGGGCATGAAACGCGGCGAGCTCGGCCGCGCCGTCGAGATGAACATCCTGCACATGCGCCGCGTCCGCGCCCGGTTGCGCGACCCCGGCGCCTTCGAGATCCAGGTCTACGACGAGACGCCGCGCTGCACGGCCTACCTCGTCGACGGGGACGGGGCGGACGGGATCGCCGTCGTGCAGAACTACCTGCGCCGCACCCGGGGGATGGAGGCACCGGTGCTGGTCCTGCGCAACGGGGACAAGGTGGTCAAACCGGGGGAGATCGAGGTGGGCGGGCTGTTCCCCACCTACCGCGAGGAGTTCGAGCAGATGTGGGCGGATTCGCGTCCGGTGTCGTGAACATCCCGTGCCGGTGCGGTCCGGAGGGGACTGGTCCCGACGGTAAGCGGAATGTGATCCTCTGATTGTCAGTGGTGCGTGCGAGGGTGGAGGCCACTGGGGGAACGCACCACATGGAAGGGGGCAGCCCATGGGCTGGCACCGGGAGCCGCTGGTCGGCTTCGACCCGGAGACGACGGGGACCGACCCGCGCGAGGCGCGGACCGTCGCGGGCACCGTGAGCGAGGTCGGGGACGGGGGACGGCCGGGGCGCCGGGAGCGGCCGGCGGCCGGCCCGGGGGCGCCGATCCCCGCGGACGTGGTCCCGGCCCACGCCGGAGCGGTGGCCGCGTGATGAGCTGGATCACGGGGCCCTTGGCGGCCTTCGACCTGGAGACCACGGGCACGGACATCGAGACCGATCGCATCGTCACCGCGGCGGTCGTGCGCCTGGAGCCGGACGGGGCCGTCTCGGCGGAGCGGACCTGGCTGCTCGATCCCGGCGTGGTGATACCCGAACAGGCCGCGGCGATCCACGGCATCCCGACGGAGCACGCCCGCGCGCACGGAGTCCCGGCCCCGCGCGCGATCGAGGAGATCACCCGGGCCGTCGCCGAGGTCCTGCACGCGAGGACGCCCCTGGTCGTGATGAACGCGCGCTACGACCTGTCCCTGCTGGACCGTGAGTGCCGGCGGTACGGGCTGGAGTCGCTCAGTGAGCGACTGGGCGCCGTGCCCTCGCCGGTCGTCGATCCCCTGGTGATCGACAAGCACGTCGACAAGTACCGGAAGGGCAAGCGTGCCCTCCACGCGTTGTGCGCGTACTACGGCGTGTCGCTCGACGAGGCGCACGACGCGAGGGCGGACGCGGTGGCCGCGGCCCGTGTGGTGCGGCGCATGGGCGAGAAGCACCCACACGTCGGGACGATGTCCTTGACCGATCTGCACGACCTCCAGGTGGGGGCGGCGGCCGCGCAGTCGGCCTCCCTGCAGGCGTACCTGCGGCGGACCACGAACCCGACGGCGGTCGTCGAGCCGGCCTGGCCGGTCGTCCCGCGCAGCCGATGACCCGGGCCGGGGGAAAGGAGTTCCCCGCCGCGGTCCGGGACCTCCCGCGCCGCGGGGGCGGCGTCACCGCGGTGACGGACGGGGCCCGGCCGCCGCGGGAGCCGGCGGGCGAGCCGGTCCGGCCGTCCCCGCCGGAGCCGTCTCAGAACGGATACCAGCGCACCGTCGCGTCCCCGTCCCGCAGGGACGCCACCCGGCGTTCGAACTCGGCCAGCGCCTTGGGGTTGCCCGGCGCGTGCTGGGCGACCCAGGCGCAACTGGCGGTCTCCCGCGCGCCGCGCAGCACCGCGCAGCCCTCCCAGGCGCGCACGTCCCAGCCGTAGGTCTCGGTGAAGGACGCGTACGCCTCCTCCGGCAGCCCGTAGCGGTCGTGGGAGAGGGCCATGACGACCAGGTCGTGCTCGCGCAGATCGGTCGAGAAGGTCTCCAGGTCCACCAGGACCGGCCCGTCCACTCCGACGTGCACGTTTCGGGGCAGCGCGTCCCCGTGGATCGGGCCCGGCGGCAGGTGGGGCGTCAGCTCCGCGGCGGCCGACGCGAAACCGTCGCGCCGCTCGCGCAGGTACGCCGCGTCCGCGGGGTCGATCACCTCGCCCGCGAGCCGCAGCCAGCGTTCCACGCCGCCCAGCAGATCACGGGGCGGCAGCGGGAAGCGAGGAGCGGGCAGCGCGTGGACGAGCCGCAGCAGTTCGGCCAGGTCCCGGGGCTCGGTGGGCCGTACCGGGGCGGGCAGCCGGTGCCACACGGTCACCGGGTGGCCCTCGACCAGCAGCGCCTCCGGTCCGGCCGACCGGACCGCCGGCACGCCCGCCTCGGCCAGCCACCCCGCGACGGCCAGCTCCCGGCGGGCCCGGTCGAGCAGCCCGGCGTCCCGGCCCACCTTGACGACCAGGTCACCGGCGGTGAACACCGCGTTCTCGCCGAGCGCGAGCAGCCGCGCGTCCCGTGCCGCACCGGGCAGCACGTCCGCCGCGGCCAGTACGTCCCGCGCTCGTGCCTCGTCCATCCGTCCGCCTCCGTGTCCGTCCGTGTCCGGCCTGCCCGGCCTGTTCGTTCCGTTCGACCCGTCCGGCCGTCCCGCGCGCGGCCGGCCTCGCGACTCCTCGCGCGCGGACACCGCGCGGATCCGGCCGTCCACCGGTCAGTCTCCCATTGGCACAGGTGGGGCGGTGTGCGCGGTACGCGGAGCGCTCGATCCCCCGCCCGGAAAACCCGTTGCGCGCCGTCACGGCGGCCCCCTAGCGTCCTCGTCGTGGGAGCTTTCGACGCGATCTTCATCTCCGGCCTCGGCCGGGGCTGCGCGCACTCCGTCCGGATGCGCCGCTGCCCCGGAGCCCTGACCGGTCCGGGGAGCCACGCCCGCTGATCAGCGCGGCGGCCATCCGCACGCCTCCCCTTCCTCCCGCTTCTTCCTCTGTCTTCCGGTCAGGGCCGTCGTCCGCCCTTTTCCCCTCACGGAAGACAAGGACCGCAGGCCATGGCCCGCCCCACCGCCTCCTCCCGCGCGCTCTCGCAGAACTTCCTCGCCGACCGCGCCACCGCCCGGCGTTTCGCCCGGCTCGCCGTCCCGCACGGCGGACCCGTCCCCCTGCTGCTCGAAGTCGGCGCGGGCAAGGGCGCGCTGACCGACGTCCTCGCCCCCCTCTGCCGGGAGCTGCACGCCTACGAGATCGACCCGCGGCTCGTGCCCGCGCTGCGCGGCCGTTTCTCCGGCACGCCCCACGTGCGCGTCGTCGGCGCCGACTTCCTCGCCGCCCACCCGCCGCGCACGCCGTTCGCCGTCGCCGGGAACGTGCCGTTCTCCCGCACCGCGGCCGTCGTCGACTGGTGTCTGAGCGCGCCCCGCCTCACCGACGCCACCCTCCTCACCCAGCTCGAGTACGCCCGCAGACGCACCGGTGACCACGGCCGCTGGACCCGGCTGACGGTGCTGACCTGGCCCCGCCACGAGTGGCGGCTGCTCGCACGGGTCGACCGGCGCTCCTTCCGGCCCGTGCCGCGGGTCGACGCCGGTGTCGTCCGCATCGAGCGCCGCCGAGTCCCGCTGCTCGACACCGCCGCGTCGAGCAGGTGGCGGCACCTGGTCGACCTGGGGTTCTCCGGGGTCGGCGGCTCGCTGCACGCCTCCCTGTGCCGGGCGTGGCCCCGGCGGCGGGTGGACGCCGCGTTCCGGTCTGCGCGGCTGGACCCGGGCGTCCTGGTGGGCCAGGTGGCGCCGGAGCGGTGGCTGCGGCTGCACGAGGTGCTGGCCCGGTGACCGTTTTCCGGTTGTACGAGACGTCTCGTCTCGCCTATGGTCGGCGCATGACCACTCCCGCGCACATCGCCATGTTCTCCATCGCCGCGCACGGCCACGTGAACCCCAGCCTGGAGGTGATCCGCGAGCTCGTCGCGCGGGGGCACCGGGTGACCTACGCGATCCCGCCGCTCTTCGCGGAGAAGGTCGCCGAGACGGGCGCCGAACCCAAACCGTGGAACAGCACGCTGCCGGGCCCCGACGCCGATCCGGAGGCCTGGGGCACCACGCTGCTGGACAACGTGGAGCCGTTCCTCGACGACGCCGTCCAGGCGCTCCCGCAGCTCATCGAGGCGTACGAGGGGGACACCCCCGACCTCGTCCTGCACGACATCGCCTCCTATCCGGCGCGCGTGCTCGCCCACCGCTGGGGCGTGCCCGCCGTCTCCCTCTCACCGAACCTCGTCGCCTGGGACGGGTACGAGCAGGAGGTCGCCGAGCCGATGTGGGAGGAGCCGAAGAGGACCGAGCGGGGCCGCGCCTACTACGCCCGCTTCCAGGCCTGGCTGGAGGAGAACGGGATCACCCAGCACCCCGACCGGTTCGCGGGCCACCCCGCCCGCTCGATCGTCCTCATCCCCAGGGCGCTGCAGCCGAACGCCGACCGGGTCGACGGGAGCGTGTACTCCTTCGTCGGCGCCTGCCAGGGCGACCGCACGGCCGAGGGGGAGTGGCGGCGGCCCGCCGGCGCCGAGAAGGTCGTGCTGGTGTCGCTCGGCTCGTCCTTCACCAAGCAGCCCGCCTTCTACCGGGAGTGCGTCAAGGCGTTCGGCGACCTGCCCGGCTGGCACCTGGTGCTCCAGATCGGCCGGCACGTCGACCCGGCCGAACTGGGTGACGTCCCGGCCGGCGTCGAGGTGCGCTCCTGGGTGCCGCAGCTCGCGATCCTGAAGCAGGCCGACCTGTTCGTCACCCACGCCGGGGCCGGCGGCAGCCAGGAGGGACTGGCCACCGCCACGCCGATGATCGCCGTGCCGCAGGCCGTGGACCAGTTCGGCAACGCCGACATGCTCCAGGCGCTCGGCGTCGCCCGGCACGTCCCCACCGACGAGGCGACCGCCGAGACCCTGCGGAGCGCGGCCCTCGCCCTCGTCGACGACCCGGAGGTCGCCCGTCGGCTGAAGGACGTCCAGGCCGGCATGGCCGAGGAGGGCGGCACCCGCAGGGCCGCCGACCTCATCGAGGCGGAGCTGCCGCGGCGGCGGTAGCGACCGGCGCGGGAGGGCCCGGCGCAGACCGCCCGGCCCTCCCGCTCACGCGGTGCCCGCGGGATCAGACACGCGCCGGTTCGTCCTCGTCGTCCCGGGCCGCCGTCCGCGCCACCGCCGGGGGCGTCTCGTCGTGGGTCAGGTCGGGCAGCCGGTGCAGCCACTTCGGCAGGTACCAGTTGCGCTCCCCGAGCAGCGACATCACCGCCGGGAGCAGCACGCCCCGGATGACCGTCGCGTCGATGAGCACCGCCGCCGCGAGGCCGACGCCCATCTGCTTCATGGACTGCATGGACAGCGTCCCGAAGATCGCGAACACGGCGACCATGATGACCGCGGCACTGGTGACGACACCGGCCGTGGTGACCACACCGTGCTGGATCGCGTCCCGCGTCGTACGGCCCCGCATCCGTGCCTCGCGGATCCGGGAGACCACGAACACGTGGTAGTCCATCGACAGGCCGAACAGGATCACGAACAGGAACAGCGGCAGCCAGGTGACGATCGCGCCGACGCCCTCCGCGCCCACCAGGGACGCGCCCCAGCCGTGCTGGAAGACGGCCACCAGGATGCCGTACGCGGCGCCCACCGACAGCAGGTTCAGCACGATCGAGGTGAGCGCGATCGTCAGCGAGCGGAAGGACAGCAGCATCAGCAGGAAGGCGAAGACCACCACGAAGGCGAACACCGGGACGACGGAGCCGACCAGTTGGTCGTTGAAGTCCTTCGAACCGGCGACCTGCCCGGTGATCGGCGCCTCGACGCCGTCCACCTTCCCGAGCGTGGCGGGCCGCACCTCGTCGCGCAGCTTGGCCAGGCTCTCGCCCGCCTCGTCCTGGTCGGAGCCGCCGACCAGCGGGACGTGGACGAAGGCGATGTTCCGCCGGTCGTGCAGCTTGATCTCGACCGGGCCGCGCGAGGCACCCGAACTGATCGCCCGCTCACGGAAGTCGGCCAGCGCGGACTTCACCTCGGGGGCGTTGATGTCATCGGCCCTGACGACCACCTCGGCCGGTTCGGAGCCGCCCGGGAACGCCTCGTTGACCCGGTTGTACGTCTGCACGATCGGCAGCGAGTCGCCGAACTCCTGGTCCAGGGTCAGGTTCTGGGTCTTCATGCCGACCGCGGGAGCCGCGACCGCGAGCAGCGCGCCGGCCGCCACGACGGCGGAGAGGAGCGGCCGGGCGAGCACGCGCCCCAGGACGGCCCGCCAGAACCGGCTGTCGTTGCCGCCGCCGGTGCGCCGCCTGCGCAGGAACGGCACGCGGCCCTTCTCGACCCGCTCGCCCAGCAGCGACAGCAGCGCCGGCAGCACCGTCACGGAGCCGACCATGGCGACCGCCACGACCATCAGCGAGGCCAGGCCCATCGCCTCGAACTCGGCGAGCCCGGTGAACAGCATGCCCGCCATGGCCACGCACACCGTGACACCGGAGACCACGATCGCCCGGCCACTGGTCGCGGCGGCGATCCGCAGCGCGGTCCGCGCGTCCCGGCCGGCCGCCCGCTCCTCACGCTCACGGCGCAGGTAGAACAGGCAGTAGTCGACGCCGACGGCCAGGCCGACCAGCAGCATCACCGAGTTGGCGGTGTCGCTCATCGGCTGCAGGTGGCTGACCAGACCCATCAGGCCCATCGTCGCCATGATCGCGGTGAGCGCCAGCGCCACCGGCAGCAGCGCCGCCACCAGCGCGCCGAACGCGATCAGCAGAATGCCGAGGGCCACCGGCACCGCCGAGTACTCGGCCTTCTTGAAGTCGTCGCCGAACGCGTCGTCGAACGTCTTCATCATGCTGGCGCCGCCGATCTCCTCGATCCGCAGCGCCCCGTGCTCCTCCTGGACCTCCGCCACGGCCTTCAGCACCGGCTCGACCCGCTCGCCGGCGGTGTCCGAGTCGCCGCGCACGTCGAACTGGACCAGCGCGCTGCGCCCGTCCTTCGAGACCGTCCCGCTCTCGTACGGCGACGTCACGTCCGTGACCTCACCGGTCCCCTCCACGGCCGTGACGACCGCGGTGACGGCGGACCGGAACGCGGCGTCCGTGGCCGTGAGGCCCGCGTCCCTGGCCTGGACGAGCACGGTCTCACCGGCCGGCTCCTCGATCCCGGCGTCCTCGACGATGCGGGCGGCGGTGCTGGTCTCCCCCTTGAGCTGGTCGCTGTTGCCGACGTCGACCCGGCCGGCGGCCGAGCCGAGCCCCGTCGCCAGCACCACGAACAGCACCCAGATGCCGACGGCCGCCCAGCGGTGCCGGGCGCTCCAGCCGCCGGCCCGGGCGGCCAGGCCCCGTACCCGCGAATCTCCGTTCCCCATGACGGGTTCGCTCCCTCGTGTACGGCAGCGACCCTCCTGCCGCCACCTTTCGCCTTTCGAAGGTATGAGCCGGACAAGAACGTCTCGTCGTGCTGTCCGGTGAAGCTCGTGCGGCCGGAGTCATCCGCTCGGAGCCGCGGTCCTCCCCACTGGGGAGGACCGCGGTCCCTTACATCTACCGAGGGCCGTCGGGGGCGGGGATCGGGGTGCCGGGCCCGGCACC
>NZ_MSGP01000452.1 GCF_002078235.1 Streptomyces viridosporus | reverse complement strand
GGGCCATCGCGATGACCGAGCCGGGAACCGGCAGCGACCTGCGGGGCATCAGGACCTCCGGCACCAGGGTCGACGGCGGCTGGCGGGTCAACGGCAGCAAGACCTTCATCACCAACGGCATCCAGTCGGACCTGGTGATCGTCGTGGTGCGCACTGACCCCGCCGGCGGCTCGCAGGGGTTCAGCCTGCTGGTGGTCGAGCGGGGGATGACGGGATTCACCCGCGGCCGCAAACTGGCCAAGATCGGCCTGCACGCCCAGGACACCGCGGAACTGTTCTTCGACGACGTATTCGTCCCGGACACCCACGTCCTGGGCACCGTCGGGGGTGGGTTCGGGCAGCTGGTCTCCCACCTGCCGCTGGAACGCCTGTCGATCGCCGCGCACGCCATCGCGCTCGCCGACGCGGTGCTGGCCGACACCATCGCCTACACCCAGCAGCGCGTCGCCTTCGGACAGCCCATCGCCGACTTCCAGAACACCCGGTTCGAGCTGGCCGAACTGAGCACCGAACTCGACGTCACGCGAGCGTTCGTCGACAGGGCGGTCCTGGCCCACGGCGAGAACGACCTCACCGTGGTCGACGCCGCCAAGGCCAAGTGGTGGGCCACCGAGGTCCAGAACCGGGTCGTCGACCGATGCCTGCAACTGCACGGCGGATACGGCTACATGCTGGAATACCCGGTGGCCCGCGCCTTCCAGGACTCCAGGATCCAGAAGATCTTCGGGGGCA
The DNA here is from genome assembly GCF_002078235.1 of Streptomyces viridosporus. GTDB lineage: Bacteria > Actinomycetota > Actinomycetes > Streptomycetales > Streptomycetaceae > Streptomyces > Streptomyces viridosporus. Next base: position 19,187 of record NZ_MSGP01000452.1, on the reverse strand, counting down.
CCAACGAGATCATGAAGCAGATCATCGGCCGGGACATCATCGGCCGGAAGTAACCCGCCCGTACCCCGGCCCGCGCCCGCGCCATCGCCCCACCCGGTGACGGCGCGGGCGCCGCGCGTCTCCGGCGGACCTGAGGCACCGGCGGTGCGGGCCTACGGCGTCCCGCACCCAGAAGGACGCACGACACCACCGGCCGACACCAGGCGAACCCCCGGCCGGACACGGGGATCCAGCCCTGTGCCGGCCCCGCGCCCGGCCTGGGGCGAGGGGCAGCCCCCGGCCGGCCCGCTCAGTCCCCGCCGGGGCCCGCACCGTCCTCGAGCCGGGCAGTGCCGTCCAGGGCGACACGCACCGTCGCACCGGCCAGCTCACGCCGTGTCATCTCGACCAGCTCATCGGCCTGGCGGCAGACCGCCAGGGTCCGCCCGCCGTCCGGGGCACGGACACTGAGGAAAGCCCGCTCCGGCCGACCCGCCCGATCATGGACCACCGTCCACGCCTCGAGGGACCCGGTCCCCTCCCACTGCGTCAGTGCCCGGGTCCTGGGCTCGCGGTCCACCTCCGCCTGTACGTTCGGTGCCCGGAAACCGGTGGCCGGCGGCTCCGTCCCGTACACGCCCATCGCGTGCTTGGTGAGATAGCCCCCGTTCGCGGTGACCAGCCCCACCGACCCCGGGGCGGAACGCAACCGGGCCGCCATCGTGGCGATGGAGTGGCTGACGTAGTTGTTCCAGGGACCGCCCGCGAACGTCAGACCACCGGTCACCGTCAGCGGACGCGCCGGATCGTCGATCGCCAGCCCCAGCTCCTCGGCCGCCACCTGCACCGCGGAAGGGAAGCACGAGTAGACGTCGACGAGATCGAGGGCGCCGGCGTCGGTGCCCGCCAGTTCCAGCGCTCGCCGTCCGGCGATGCGGATCGCCGGCGACCGGTGCAGCGCGCCACGCTCGCCCAGCTCGTGGGTGTCGTACGCCTCCGTACCCGCCAGGGGAAACACCCATCGCTCGGACGGCACCCCGTACAGCCGGGCTGCCCGTACCGAGCACAGCAGCAGCGCCGCCCCCTGCTCCACCATGTTGTTGGAGTTCATCAGCTTCGTGTACGGCCACGCGATCCAGCGGTTGGAGTCGGACGGGGTCCGGATCTCCTCCGCCGTGTGCTCACGCCGGATCCAGGCATGCGGGTGGCTGGCGGCGACCCGGCTGAAACCGGCCCACAGCGCCGCGCTGCGCCGTATCTGCTCCGCGACGCTGCGGCCCGCGGCGATGCGGTGGGCCTGCTCGAACAGCGGATACACCCAGGACGGCGGCTCGAGCCCGATGCGTTTCTCGCCCTGCCCCAGGAGCGGGCCCCCGGAGCCGAGGAGCGGAGCCGGGGGAACCGTCTCCTCCTGGACCGTCCACGCGGGCCGCTCACCGTTGGCCCGCAGACGCATCCGGGTCCGCCACGCCTCCGCCCCGCCGATCAGGACCACGTCGGCCCGGCCGGCGGCGATGTCCAGCGCGGCCCGGTTGAGCAGGGCCTGCGGATTGTTGCCGCCGTCGGCGGTGTACCCGGTGTGCCGGGGGGACGCGCCGACCCGTTCGGCGACCAGCGCGCCGGGATCGCGGTAGCGCCAGGAGAGCATGCGCACGACCCGGACCGAGTCCAGAGACTTCAGCAGACCCGAGCCGCCGGAGTCCCGCTCGGCCTCCCGGGCCGCCGCCGCGAACAGGTCGACCGGCTCGAGCGCACCGTCGCGCTGGTCGACCTGCCCCCCGCCGACCAGGACCGGTGTACGGGGATCGAGGCTCATCCGCGCACCGCTTCCAGGATCCGGCCGCGGACCTCGGGCCGGGGCCAGCCGGAGAGGATCATCGTGGTGACACACGTCGGGCGCCACCGGCGCTCGATCTCCTCGCAGATCTTGTCGGCCGGCCCCACCAGCGCCACGTCCTCCACCATCGCCGTCGGGACCGCCTCCACCGCGGCCTCCTTGCGGCCCGCCAGGTACAGGTCCTGGATCTCCGCGCACACCTCGCCCCAGCCCATCCGGGCGAAGACCTCGGTGTGGAAGTTGGCGCCCTTCGCGCCCATGCCGCCCGCGTACAGCGCGATCATCGGTTTGATCTTCCGGGCGGCCACTTCGACGTCGTCGTGCTCGGCGATCGGACAGACGGCGGCGACCTCGAAGCCGTCCGGACCGCGCCGGGCCCCCGGCCGGGCGAAACCCTCCTCCAGGGCCGCCCGGTAGAAACCGTCGCTCTTGGGGGAGAACCACAGCGGGATCCAGCCGTCGGCGATCTCGGCGGCCAGCGCCACGTTCTTGGGTCCCTCGGCCCCGAGCAGAACGGGGATGTCCGCCCGCAGCGGGTGGACCGTCGACCGCAGCGGCTTGCCCAGCCCCGCGCCGCCCGGATGCGGCAGCTGGTAGTGCCGGCCCGCGTACGTCACGGGTTCCCGGCGCTCCCAGACACTGCGCATGATGTCCACGTACTCGCGGGTCCGCTCCAGCGGCCGGGGGTAGGGCTGCCCGTACCAGCCCTCGACGACCTGCGGTCCCGAGGCCCCGAGGCCGAGCATCACCCGGCCGCCGCTGAGGTGGTCCAGAGTGAGCGCGGCCATGGCCGTCGCGGTCGGCGTACGCGCCGAGAGCTGGGCGACCGACGTGCCCAGGCCGATGCGCGACGTCCGCGCCCCCCACCAGGCCAGGGGGGTCAGGGCGTCGGAGCCGTAGGCCTCCGCGGTCCAGAAACTGTCCACCCCCAGCGCCTCGGCCTCGGCCAGCCGCTGCTCGACCTTCGCCGGCGGGCCGGAGCCCCAATAGCCTGCCTGGAATCCGACCTTCACAGCCGTCCCTCCGTCGTGTGCGAGAGCGCCCCGGCCCCGCCGGAACGCTCCATGATGGGTTCCTCCACGCGAGCCTCAGCGGTTGCGGTAGACGGGCGGACGCTTCTCCAGGAACGCGGCGACCGCCTCCTGATGGTCCTTCGTCATCGTGCTGAGGATCTGCGTGCGGTTCTCCAGCTCGACCGCCGACCGGAAACTCGGCGCCTCGAGGTTGGCCCACAGCACGCTCTTGGTCATCCACACACCGAACGGACTGTTCTCCGCGATCGCCGACGCCCGGTCGAGCGCCGCCTCCAGCAGCTCGTCGTCGGGCACCACGGCCGACACCAGACCGATCCGCTCGGCCTCCCGGGCATCGAGGGATCCCCCGGTGAGCAGCAGCTCGGCGGCCCGGGAGAAACCGATCAGACGCGGCAGCAACCAGCTGACCCCGATGTCACCCCCGCCCAGACCGCGCTTGATGAATGAGGCGTGGAAGGCGGCCGACGACGCCATCACCCGGATGTCGCAGAACAACGACAGGGCCATGCCACCGCCGGCGGCGGCCCCGTTGACGGCTCCGATGATCGGCGCACGCACCCGCCGGAAGGCCTCGCCCAGACTGACGATGTGCTCCTGCACCCGCAGTCCGGCCTGGGGGCGCCCCTCACCCTCGACCGCCCCCGGAGCGGCCCCGTAGCCGCGGAAGTCGAAACCCGCGCAGAAGGCCCGGCCGGCCCCGGTGAGCACCACGGCCCGCACCCGCGGGTCGTCCCGGACACCGTCGAGCACGTCGTGGAGACCCTGAATCAGATCGGAGGTCATCGCGTTCAGCTTGTCCGGCCGGTTCAGCCGCACGAGCAGGATGCCCGGACGCGGCTCCTCCGTCTCGATCACTGTGCTGGTCATCAGTGCTCCTTGTTTCGTCACCCATGAGGTCGGCCAGGTGGCCGCGGCCTTCCGCGGCCACCGCGTGACGGCACGGCACGCCGCATCGAATTAACCTAATAGCATAAGATTCATGGGGCAAGAGTTGTGCCGGGAGGGGTGACGTCCACGTGCGCGGTCCAGGGGCCGGACATCGGCCGCCCGACCGGGGCTCGTCATTCCTGACAGTCGCCCTGACAAAGGAGATTCGACGTCGAACCGGCCAACGGACCTCCCTCGCACGCGACAGCGGGCCGCTGGATGGAAGCGGGCGAGGGGAGGGGTGCGGCGCGATGCCTTGCCGACAATAACCAGAAGGCTTTAGTTTTATTTCGGTAGGGGAGAACCACACGAGGCACACGACCGGACTCCAGCTCTCCGCAGACGAGCGGCACGACCACGAAGTCGGCCCGTGCGGCACCCCCACGACATCCCGAAGCACTCCAGGACCCGCTCCACCGCGCGACGGAGGAAGGCCGACACCCATGAGACTCTCCGAGGCACCCACCGCGGGGCCGATCGCACCGGACCCCGACGGCGCGGACCGCCCCTACTGGGACGGCCTGCGCCGGGGCGAGCTGCGCATTCCGTGCTGCGAGAACTGCGACCGCCACGTCTGGACCCCGCAGCGGATCTGCCCCCAGTGCCAGGGCACCGCCTTCGCCTGGCCGGCCGTCGCCGCGACCGCCACCGTGTACTCCTGGACCCGCACCTGGCACCCGTTCCTGCCCGAACTCGCCGACCACGTGCCCTACACGGTGGTCCTCGCCCAACTCGACGAGGTCCCCTCGGTCCGCCTGCTGGGCATGCTCGTCGACGACGAGAGCGCTCTGCGCATCGGGGCCGCCGTCCACGGCGTGATCCAGCCCCCGGGCCCGCTCACCCACGACACCCCGGTCCTGCGCTGGAGGCTCACGGCATGACGTTCGAACTGCGCGGCGCGACAGCCGTCGTCGGCATCGGGGAAACGCCCTACCACAAACGCGGCACGGCACCGCTCGACGAGGACGGCCTGCGTCTGGAGGCCATCGTCGCAGCCTGCCACGACGCCGGCATCGCCCCTGCCGACATCGACGGCTTCTCCTCCTACGGCCACGACGCCGAGGCGACCAGCCTCGTCCCCGCCCTCGGTACCCGCGAACTGCGCTGGGCCTCGCAGGTGTCCGGAGGCGGAGGCGGCGGCCTGGGCGCAGCGCTCGCCCAGGGCGCCGCAGCCCTCGCCCTGGGCCAGGCCCGGTACGTGGTCGTCTACCGCGCCTTGGCCCAGCGGCAGAGCGGCCGGCTGTCCTCGGCGGTCTCCAGCTACTTCTTCGACGAGCACTACCGCGCACACGGTCTGGTCTCACCCGCCCAGGTCTGCGCCCTGCGCACCCAGCGGATGATCGAGCACGACGGCATCCCGGCCGGCGCGCTCCAGGCGTTCGCCCAGGCCTGCTACCTCCACGCCGGCCGCAACCCGCTCGCCGTGGGCCGCGAGGTGGACCTGACTGACGAGATCTACCTGGCCTCACGCATGATCTCCGAACCGCTGCGGCTGTTCGACTCCTCCCGGGAGAACGACGGAGCCGGAGCCGTCCTGCTCACCACCGCCGAGCGTGCCCGGGACCTGCGCCGACCACCGGCCTACATCCTCTCCGCGGCCCAGGGCGCCGGAGCGGACTGGGGCGAACTGCACGAGAACGACAGGGACTACACCTCGGCGGGCTTCGCCCCGCTGGCCCCCCGGCTGTGGAACGACGCGGGCATCCGGCCGGGCGACGTCGACGTCGCCCAGATCTACGAGAACTTCACCGGCCCCGCCGTCGCCGCCATGATCGACCTCGGGCTGGTGACCCGGGAGAACGCCGGCGAGTTCCTGACGGTCGAGAACCTCACCGCGCCGGGCGGCCGGCTTCCGGTCAACACCGGGGGCGGCAACCTCGCCGGCGGATTCGTCCACGGGATCGGACTGGCCGCCGAAGCAGTCCGCCAACTGCGCGGCACCTCGCCCAACCAGGTCCCCGGGGCCAGGATCTCCCTGCTGACCGGCGGCCCCTCCGCCCCCCTGGTCAGCGCCGTCGTCCTCGGGAGCGCGGACACGCTCTGACCCCGGGGGACACGACGGGTGGCGCCACCGGGCGCGGGGAACCGGCGCGCCGACCGCGAACCACCGCGGTCGGCCACGGCACCCCGCGCCCGGCCGCCGCCCCTTCGTGTCACGAGGACCTTCCCCACTCACCTCACCGACGGGAGTGGCCCGGCAATGACGCACGGCACCTACGTGGACGGCGTGTGGACGGCCTCTTCGGCGGCTACAAGCAGTCGGGGCTGGGCCGCGAGGACGGGGCCTACGGTGTCGAGGAGTTCCTGCAGCTCAAGAGCCTCCAGCTGTAACCGGTGGGCACCGGGGACCGGACGGGCCCGGCACGCCTCAACCGCCCGACCTGGCCCACTCCAGACGGTCCGTCAACGTACGGCCGGAACGGGTCCGCCGACCTTCCGTCTCCAGCACCAGACGAGGCCCCGACCACGACACCCTCCGTACCAGGACGGCACCCACGTGCTCGACGTACAGCGACATCTCCACGTGATGGAACACCAGGCCGTCGCACAGTACGAAGCGGCCCGCATAACCGACGAACCCCAACGCGGCCGCCCCGCGCTCCTCGTCGGTGGCGTCGGTGAACGACCGGCCGGACGTCCAGGGGCGTTCGCGCCTCATCAGGAACGCGCAGACCCGTCCGTCACGCTGGTAGACGAGCTGCCCCACAGGGTCGGGCCCCAGGGGGCGGCCGATGACCTCCGCGTCGACCCAGCGGGTGTAGTCGACCAGGGTCCAGGTGCCGTGGAGGCGGCCCGGCGCGTCCTGCTCCTGTGCGCACCCGTCCGCCGGCCCGGACGGTGACGACAGCGCCGGACCGGCGGCCGGGTGCGGCTGATGTGTCATGGCGACCCCGTTCAGTCGGCGGTGCGGACGGGCGCGGCCCGCCCCCGGGTTCTCCCGTACCGGGCCGGTACGGGCCCCCGCGCGTACGCGCGGAGAACGGTCAGGGTGTCCTCCCAGGGGAGGCACCCCGCCCGCACGCCCCCGGCGGCCGGTGCCTGCCGGCCGCCGGGGGCGCGGACACCCGGCCGTGGGGCGGGACTCACGCGGCGGAGGGGACTTCCTGCGGTTCGGCGACCGCGGGTCGGTCGCTCAGACCGGTCCGCGGCACCAGTATCACGAGCAGCGCCGCGGCCACCGCCGCGAAGGCGAAGAAGTAGAACACCCACGAGGTGCCGAGCGACGACCCCATGATCAGACCCACCAGGATCGGCCCGAAGACGGCTCCCAGACGCCCCAGTCCCACCGCCGCACCGAGCGCGGTACCACGGGCGGCCGCGGGGTAGTAGATCCCCACGAACCCGGCGACGGCCGTCTGCGAGGACGAGCAGAACCCGACCACGAGCACCATGGCGAAGACGACCGCCTGCGGCGGGTGCAGCGTCAGGAAGGCCACAGCCAGGGCGCCGCAGACGAACCCGGCCGAGATCACCGGACGCGGACCCCAGCGGTCGGCGAGGCCGGCCAGGACCAGCATGCCGATCGTGCTGCCCAGGTAGAAGGCGACCAGGAACGTCAGCGCGGACCCGAGGTCGTAGCCGGAGGCCCGCAGGAGCTGCGGAATCCAGGTGTTCATGCCGTACCCCAAGAGGAGCCCGCAGAAGCTGATGACCGGGAAGAGCAGCGTCGCGACCCGGAATCCCGGCGCGAACAGCAGCTTCAGGGACGCGGTCCAGCTCGGCTTCACCGTTGCGGGCCCAGCCGCCGGCTCGGCCGGCACCTCCACCCCGTAGCGCTCGGCGAGCCGCCGCGCCTCATCGTGTCGGCCCCGGCTGCTGAGGAAGGCGAGCGACTCGGGAATCCGCCGGTAGACGACCGCGAACAGGACGAGACCGATGACGCCGCCCAGGACGAACAGGGAGGCCCAGCCGGAGGACGGCAGAAGGAAGATCGCGAGGAAGGCGACCAGGCACCCGCCGATGGGGAAGCCCGTCTGGACGACTCCGTTGTAGAACTGCCGCTTGTCCAGCGGCACGTATTCCATGGTCAGGGCGATGACGGTGGGGAGGGCTCCGCCGAAGCCGAAGCCCGCCAGCAGGCGGAGCAGGCCGAAGACCTCCAGGTTCGGGGCGATCGAGCACAGCAGGGTGAACACGCTGAAGCTCGCGACGCAGGCGAGCACCGTCGGCCGCCGGCCGATGATGTCGGCGACATAACCGGACAGCAGCGCCCCCAGCATCATCCCGATCAGGGAAAGGCTGCCGATGACCCCCGCCGACGCAAGGGTGATTCCCCACTGTTCGGACTGCAGCAGGGTCGGCAGCACGGCGCCGTACATGCCGCTGTCCAACCCGTCGATGAGCGTGATCGCCAGACAGGCGAAGACCACCGACCGGGCACCCGTCGAAGTTCTCGGACGCGCTGCCGAGCTGGGTCGAGCCAAGGGAAACTCCTTGTCGTGGAGCAGACGTCCGTCCGGCCCGGTGGGCCGGAGAGACGGTCTGAGAAGTGGATGTCCCTCCCACCGGGCACCCGGCCCGCGGGAGAGCACCGTGCGGGCCCGAAAGGGCCCGCGACATCAGGCCGGGGCCGCGCACCGGTGGGCGCCGGGGCGACGCCCACCGGTGGGGCCGACCGCCGTGTTCCCGCCGCCGGACGGGGACCGCCGACCAGTCCCGGGGGCACCAGCCACCGGAACGAAGAGACAAGACAGACCGACGAGCACCTTCGATCCTCCTGTCGGACGTGCCGAACCGCGCCGGCCACCGGAAGAACCGCAGTGCCGCACGGGGGACACACGTCGTACGCCGGGCGGCGGGAGAGGGGAGTGGGCGAACTCAACGATGCCGACGCCGCCTTCGATCGGAGGCGGCGGCCAGGAATGATCTGGTAAGACGCTGGCTATTTAACTTATGGCCGTAGTTTATGGTCAAGGGTCAGGCAGGAAGAACTTTCCGACCCGCGTGCCCACGCACCCATCGGCCGAAGGGCCGCTCCGAGCGCGGTACTCCCGGCCCCCGTCCGGCGCGGCACCAGGTCGCCGGTCTGCGCCGCAGCGGTCGGCAGACCGGGCGGGCGCTGTGAACCGCCTGGCCAAGTAAGGAGATGAGAGGTAAGGGGAGAAGGGCGCGGGCGGCATCCCGGGGCGGGGAGGGGCGCAGGACCCTGCACGGGGCAGTGGCACCGTCCGAGCCCCGATCGCCCGCCGCCGGAGTGCCCAGCCCGTGGGGGCCCGGCGGCCGCGGTTCCATGCCACGCCCCGAAGAAATCTACGACCTTAAGGCCGCTAATGGCCTTTCGGGCAGAGCGGAGAGCGAACGCCGGCCCGGCGGGGCCCCGTTTTCTCGAAGACCGGGGCCCCGCCGGGCCGGCGCGCCGACGTTCGGGCGTGTGAGTGGATGTTCAGTGTCCGGACATTCCCCCGTCCACGGCGAGGGTCGTGCCGGTGATGTAGCTCGAGGCCCGGCTGGCCAGGAACACGATCGCCGCGTCGAGTTCCCGCTGGGTGCCCGTGCGGGCCAGCGGGCTGGTCGCCCGCAGGAAGCCCTCGAGGGTCTCCGCGGGCATCTCCGCGATCATCTCCGTGGCGACGAAACCAGGCGCCACGGCGTTGACCCGGATCCCGCGGCGTCCCGACCACTGTTGTGACAGGTCCCTGGTCAGACCGATGAGGCCGGCCTTGCTCGCGGCATACGCGGCCTGCGGCAGCACGGACTTGATCAGGCCGAGCACGCTGGCGACGTTGACGATGCTGGACCCGGGACCCATGACCCGCGCGCACGCCTGCGCCATCCAGTACGCGCCCATCAGGTTCACGTCGAGGACCTGGCGGAACTCCTCCGGGCGTTCGCGCAGCGCGGGCACCGCGGAGGAGACGCCGGCGTTGTTGATCAGGACGTCGACGTGCCGGAAGCGTTCGACGGCCGCCGCGACGGCCGCCTCGCACTGCTCCGGATCGGTGACGTCGGTGGTGACGACGAGACTCTCGCGGCCGATGGCGGCGATCTGCTCGGCCGTCTCCTGGAGCCGGTCCGCCCGTCGGGCCGTCAGGACCACGTTCGCCCCGGCTTCGGCCAGCGCGAGGGCGAAGCCTGCTCCCAGGCCCGAGCTGGCGCCGGTGACGAGCGCGGTCGCTCCGTCCAGCCGGAACAGATCCAGTACCCCGTCGCCGGGAAGCGGGCGGTTCGTCGTGGTCGTACCCATGTGCCGTCCTTGCCTCTTCTGGTGCCTTCGGCCGTGCGGCACCGTGCGCCGCACGGCCGGAGGCATCGGTTGGTCCGCGACCCGGAGAAGTGAGATGACCGTGCCGGTCAGGCCCGGCACGCGGGGTCAGTCCGTGCCGTCGGCCGCGAGCAGTCGCTGGGTCTCCCGGTGGAAGACCTGGTTCGCGACCTCGTTGCGGCCGAAGATCATGGGCCCGGCGTCCTGGCTGGACAGCGCCGTCTGGGAGCCGCGCAGCAGCGGGAAGTCCTCCGCGTGCAGGACGTCCAGCAGGATCTGCCAGTTCCTCTCCCAGCGCTTGTTCCAGGTGGCCTCGTCGTAGGAGGTCTCCTCCAGACGCGGCACGATCACTCGCATCTCCATCCGGCACTTGCCCGGATCGACCGGGTCGGGACGGAAGGTGAGCAGCTCGAAGTGGTTGTCGGGCAACCGCAGCAGGGTGCTGTTCGGCAGTAGCAGGTGCGACTCGGTCACGTGCTTGGCGAGGCTCTGGTCCCCCGGGTCCTCGTCGATCCACCGGTCGATCGTCTTGCGGGGCGCGAGCCAACGGCAGTGCCGCCCGTAGTCCTCGAACGCGTACACGTTCGTGTGGACGATCTTCCCGGCGGTGTTCGGGTGGGCGTACTGGATGTGGTAACCGTCCAGGAACGCGTCCTGCATCAGCTTCCAGTTGCACGGCTCGTCGAAGCCCTCGGCGCGGAAGGAGACCAGATCGCCGAGCTTGTAGCCCCGCAGGACCGCGTCCATCTCCGGGCCCAACCAGGCGGCGACGTCGATCTCGGCGCCGACTGCGTCGATCACCCAGATGAACCCGTGCCTTTCCTCGGCGGGGAGTTCGAGCAGCCCGTACTGCGAACGGTCGATGTCCCCGAAGGTGTTGTCACGTGTGATCGTGCGCAGGGTGCCGTCGGTGTCGTAGGACCACCGGTGGTAGCCGCAGGAGAACAGCCGGCACTTGCCCGACGGCTGTTCCTCCAGCAGGGCGCCCCGGTGTCGGCACTGGTTGACGAACGCCTTGACTCCGCCGTCCGCCTGCCGCACCACGATGGCCTTGTTGCGCGGCAACTGCAGGGTGATGAAGTCGTTGGGCTCGGGGATCTCCGAGCTGTGCGCGACGATCGACGGGACCCGTCCGAAGATCAGCTCTCGTTCCCGGGCCGCGAGGTCGGCGTCGGTGAACTCCGTCGGGCTGAAGGAGACCGTCCCCTCGAACTGGTCGGTCGTGTTGTTCCGCAGGTGTTCGAGCAGGCGACGAATTCGTTCTTCGCGCATTGCATCAAGTTCCGGCACGTCGTCCTCCTGTACTGTCCGCATTCACTTGCGCCGCTGCGGTCGCTCGGCCCCAGAGGCAGGTGCGGTCTCGCGACGCGGGATGCGAGACGCACGGCATCGCGGCCCTTTCTTCTCCGGTCCCGCCGACGAACCGCGGGAGCGGGAGCGAGAGGGGCGCTGGATGTCCTACGCGCGGGGCACGTCCCCCACTCGTCGGCGACCCTGGGGCGATGACCCGCTCCAGGGCGTCACTCGTGTGAGCGGAAAAGCTCGCTTAACCTTATGCCTTTAGGTTTCTCGGGTCAAGCGAACGACCGCTACCCCTTGGGTTTCTGGCGTTCATCAGCTGGCTAAAGACAATAGGTAAAGGCCCGGGAGTCGGGGCCGCCCCAGATCATCCCCGGCTCCCGGGCCCGGCCCGCGGACCGGCGGACACGGCAGGCCTTCCTCCCTCGAGAGGAGAGGGGCCTGCCGTTGCCTCGTCAGCCCGCAGCCGGCCGTCCGCCGACCGGCACCCTGAAGCACACATCGGTCTGGTCGTGGTGGAAACCCAGGACGCGGCAGACCCGCACCAGCTGCTCGTTCAGCGGATCGACCGACATCTCCACCTCGCGCACTCCCGCGTCGGCCAGCCGCTCCAGCGCCGACGCGAGCAGCGCACGCTCCACCTCGTGTCCCCCGGCGGCGGGTCCGGCCGCCAGTGCGCGCACCGAGCCCAGTCCGGACTGCCCCTCGCCGCCCAGGGGTCGCGCCGAGAACGCCACGAACCCCAGGACCTCCTCCGCCGGCCCGTCCACCGCGACCAGCACCTCCTGCGAGGACACATCCGCTCGCGCGGCCCCTCCCGCGGTGCGCATGATCGCCTCGACCGCGGCCTCGTCCTGGCCCGGCCGCAACCGCCGGAGGCGGACCCCGTTGGGCGGCGCGACCTCGGGCACGCTGTTCGCCCTGCGCAGCGGCCGGATGATCCGCCACAGCAGTGCCTCCGGGGTGGCGCCGAAGCGTCGCGCCATCCGCTCGGCGGCGGGGTGGGACCCGTGGGCCCAGGCTCGCAGCGACCTGGTGCCGTCGCCGGCCCAGTCCGCCGCCCCGGCGCCCGCCAGGCCCAGCCGCTCGAACAGCAGGGTCGCGATCCCGAGCGACCTGAACGCGGGACGCACCACGAACTCGGCCCGGCCGACACCCTCGGATCCCGTCATGACCCGCAGGAAGGCGACGACGGTTTCCTCCTTGCCCACTCCGGCCGGACCCACCTCCTGCGACATCCGGACGATGAGCTCCGACGGGCGCCCGGCTTCGTCCCCGTCGAGAGCGGACGGCACGGGGGGCACGGCTGAGAACCCCTGCTCGGCGTCGAAATCCGCCGCTTCCCGCAAAAGGCTGACGACCTCCGGATCAGTGCCGAAGGAGGTGCCCCACTCATACGTGATCACGGATCATCCTCGGTTGTCGGGTCGTCGCCGAGGCGCTCCTCCCTCCCCGGCGGCCCGCGACGGTGCACCGGAGCCGGGGGGATCCCGGGAGGGTGCACGCATCGCCCGTGCACCCGGCCCCGCGTGACGCGGCACGTGCGGTGGGGGCGCGCCGCACGCGGCCCCGGCGCTGCAGGGAGGTTCACGGTGCCGGAAGGGGCCTCCATGGCAACGACAACGTCAGCAGCTCATTACCTCCAAGCTATAGGTATAAGAGAGTGCTCACAAGCCCGATGCGTAGGGATGGATCCTGCATGAGCCATGGAGTTGACCCCATCAAGGGGCCGAAAGGTGTCTCGATGAACCTAAAGGTTGATGATTAGTTCGAGGGGAGGCAGCCCCCTGGATCGGACAGAACGCAGGCCCGCACGCACGGCCCTCGGGATCCCGCCCGCAGCACACCCGGGCCCGCCGTCCCACCCGCCTCCTGGGCCCGACGCCGCTCGCCGGCCCGGACGCCGCGGTCCCACCCACGCGGCGAGTGCGGGATACTTCGGCCATGCCCCGACCACTCCAGCCACTGCTCAGCCGCGAAGCGATCATCGCCGCCACCCTGAAGATCATCGACGTGGAAGGGATCGAGGCGTTCAGCATGCCTCGCCTGGCGAAGGTGATGGGAGTCCGAGCGCCGTCGCTGTACCACCACTTCAAGAACAAGCCGGAACTCATGACGGAAGTGGCCCGGGTGATCGTGCTGGACACGCGCTTCCCGCGCCGTCCCGCCGATGAGAACTGGCCGGACTTCTTCGTCGCTCTGAGCCTGAATTTCCGGCGCTCGATCCTCCGTCACCGCAATGCTGCTCCGATCCTCCTGGAGTACCTGCCACGCGACGTCCTCATCACCATGTACGAAAGGGTGGCCCGCTTCCTCGACAAGGCGGGCGTGCCCCCACACCTGCACGTGCTCATCCTCGACGGGATGGAGAAACTGAGCCTGGGAGCCAGCCTCAGTGAAGCCATGAAGACCCCGGAGAGCCAGGCGCAGATCTTCCCCAACGTCAATTCCCAGGAGGAACCAACTCTCGCCGCGGCCCTCGCCGCCAACGAATGGAGCGCCGAGCAGATCTTCGCCCAGACGATCCGCAGCTTCCTGGCGGGCGTCATGCAGCTGGACGCGCAGCAGCGCCAGGAGGCGGAGTCCTCCACGCCACGGAGCGTGGGCCGGAAGGCCTGACCCCGGCCGCCGTGCCCTCTTCCCGTCCCGGGCCGGAGGCGCCGCCGCGCCTCCGGCCCGGGGCCGTTACGCGGTACGGGCGCCGGACCGCGCGTCCCAGGAAGGACTCCGGGTGTGAACCCTTGCCCCTTGTTATCTAAGGCCTTTAGGCTGAAGGTGAGTTCGCGCCGTGAGTGCCGGCTCGGGTCCGCAGGGGCGTGACAGCCCGACGGTTACCGATGGGGAGGCATGTCCAGATGTCCACGGAGTCCCAGGAGTTTCACGAGCTGTACAGGCGGCACGTCCAGTACGTCCTCGACGGCGATGTCAGGGCGTCTCTCGCGGACATGGTGCAGAAGAACATCCCCCAGGTTTTTCACGGGGTGACCGTCCCGCGTGGAAAGGTCGACTCCCTCCGGATCGTCGACATCCGGCCCGAAGGTGACAGGTGGGTGGGGGAGACGGTGTACGACACCCCCCAGGGGCGCATCGGGTTGCGGTCCATCTGGGAGCTGCACGAAGGCTCCTGGAAGGCCGCCGCGCTGGAAAACTTCCCCCCGGGGGAGGAGGGCTGACCTCCGGGCCCGCCCCCCGGCGCCGGCTCACTCGCCGCCGACGGTCGCACCGGTAGCGGCACTCGCACCGGGCCTGGAACACGTCCCGCAAAAACCTTGTCTGGGATACCTGAAGCCCTTAGATTAATCGTCCACGGTCGCGCGAACGGATCCCGTCATCCGGGGCTCGCGGGCCAGGTGCGTCGAGAAGTGTGGCAGCCCGGCCGGCCGCAGAACCCGGTCGCCCCGGTGCACGCCACACGAGGTAGGCCGGCCCGGCGGGGCGACCGACGCGCGCGGTCCCGCCCCCGGCCCTGGTGCCGTCGAACGGAACGCGCAGCTGGGCAGCGGCGGGCCCGCTCCTTCCCGGTGAGGAAACGATTCAGCTGTCACCACGACGTGTGACGCCCTTCATCAGAATTCTTCCGGCATGAGCTCGGGTGTATCTGCTGGTGCGCCGTGAGAGGACGACTCGTGCTGCGACCCGAAGTGCTGGAAGAGATCGCGGACAGAGCGCAGGAGGAACAGACGTGAGCGGGACCCTCGTGAGCACCCTGACCTGGTGGGCTCGGAACATTCCTGACCAGCCGGCCATTGACCTCGATGGCGACGTGGTCACCTACCGGCAGTTGGAAACGTGGGCGGACGGCGTGGCCGCCGACCTCAGCGGAGCGGGAGTGCGCCACGGAGACCGGGTGTCCCTCGTGGGCCAGAACTCCCTGGAATGGTGCGTCGCCGCGCTCGGCGCGATGAAACTCGGCGCCATCGTCGCACCGTTCAACCACCGGATGGTGGCGCGCGAGCTCACCGGCCTGCTGGAGGACTGCGAGCCGACCGTCGTCTACTGCGACGACGCGCTGCGCGACCGGCT
Source organism: Streptomyces viridosporus (assembly GCF_002078235.1). Taxonomy (GTDB): domain Bacteria; phylum Actinomycetota; class Actinomycetes; order Streptomycetales; family Streptomycetaceae; genus Streptomyces; species Streptomyces viridosporus. The sequence goes on along the minus strand of NZ_MSGP01000452.1, from coordinate 3,886 downwards.
CGACGAGGCGCGCCATGGCCTGCCGTCCGTCGGGGTCAAGTCCCTGCAGGGCGACGTCCGGCCGCTGCGGGAGGGGCAGCACGCGCCGGTCACCACCCCTGTGATGGAGGTGTCCGAACCCGCCGCCATCGTCTACACCAGCGGCACCACCGGAAGACCGAAAGGCGTGATCTTCACACACGCCAGCATCGCCGGGGAGATGCACGAGTGGTCGCTCATGGAGCCGGTCCAGCCCAACGGTCTGCGACCGCTGCTCGTGCTGCCGCTGTTCACCGCGGCGGGCATCATCTGGGGACTCGCCCGGGTGATCATCCACGGCGGCACCCTGCTGCTGCAGACTCGTTTCGACCCGCCGAAGGCCCTGCGTATCCTGGCCGACCAGAAGGTCACCACATTCACCGGCCCGCCGATCCTCTTCGAACAGATCGCGGCCGAACCGGGATTCGACCGGGCCGACCTCAGCAGCCTGACGACCGCCCACGTCGGCGGGGCCCGGGTCCCCGTGGACCTGCTGACCTCCTGGCAGCGCAAGGGCGTCTCGCTGCGCCAGATCTACGGCCAGACCGAGATCGGCGGGTCAGCCACCGTGATGCCCCGTCACGAAGCCATGGAGCAGCCGGAGAAGTGCGGCTGGGGAGGCGCGTTCACCAAGATCAGGGTCGTCGACACCGAGGGCAACGACTGCCCGGCGGGCAAGCCCGGACAGATCCTGCTGCGAGGGCCGGGAATGATGCCCGGCTACTGGCGCAACGAGGAGGCCACCCGCGCGGCGATCGTGGACGGCTGGCTGCACACGGGCGACATGGGAATCCTCGACGAGCACGGTTACCTGACCTTCGTCGACCGCATGAAGGACATGATCATCTCGGGTGGACTGAACATCTCACCGACCGAGATCGAGAATGTCCTGCAGGAGATGCCCGGCGTCGAGGAGGTGGCCGTCATCGCGGTCGAGGACGCCAAATTCGGCGAGACACCGGCCGCCCTGCTCAGGACCAGTACCCCGGTCGAGCCCGCCGATGTGGTGGCGTACTGCAACGAACGGCTGGCCGACTACAAGGTCCCGCGGTACGTCGTGTTCCTCGACTCGGCCCTGCCCCGCATGGCCAGCGGCAAGATCGCCAAGCGTGAACTCAAGGCGACCTACGCCACTCTGCCCCAGACGCACACCAAGGTGCGCTGACCACACCACGGAGGCCGTCCCTGATGGAGCGTGCGAAAGTCGCGGTGGTGACCGGCGGCGGGCGGGGCATCGGAGCCGCGGTGTCCCGTCGGCTGGCCGCCGACGGCTTCGCGGTCGCGGTCAACTACTCGCGCAGCGACCGCGAGGCGAAAGCACTGGCCGACCGGATCACAACCGGCGGAGGCCGGGCGGTGGCGATCCGGGCGGACGTGTCCGACGCGCGTGAGGCGACCGCCCTCATCGAACAGACCACCGAACGGCTCGGCGCTCCCACCGTGCTCGTCAACAACGCGGGGGTGAACGCCACCGGTTCGGCGAGGTCGCAGCCCCCCGCGCAGTGGGACCGGGTCGTCGGTGTCAACCTCAGCGGTGCCTACTACTGCACGCACGCGGCACTACCCGGGATGTACGAGGCGGGCTGGGGGAGGGTCGTCTTCTTCGGCAGCCCGAGCGGAGGCCGCGCGCTGACCCCCACCATGAGCGCCTACGCGGCCGCGAAGGCGGGACTGGTCGCCATGGCCGGCGTCATGGCCAAGGAAGTGGCCCGGCGTGGGATCACCGTGAACACGGTGGTCCCCGGCTTCGTCGAGACGGACATGGTGCGCTCCGCCGGCGAGCGCGCGGTGGAGAACCTCCACGCCGGCTGGCCGCGGGTGCCCGCCGACGCGGTGGCATCGGTCGTGTCGTTCCTGGCGGGTGACGAGGCCGCCCACGTGTCCGGCGAGGAGATCGGTGTGTGGCTGGGCGGGCCGGTCTCCCTCTGAGCGCCCGTCTCCCGGTGCGCTGGGGAGGCCGCCGACGACACCTCCGCCGGGGCCCCGCACCACGAGGGGTCGGCGGCCCGCAGCCGAGTGGGGTTCCGCCCCGCGGCCTGCACCGCGGGTACGACAGCACCCTCCGGCGCCGCCGTGCCGGAGCGAGCCGTGTGGCGCCGGACGCCCGCGGAGGAAAGGACCGTTGGTGACAAGTTCACTGACAAGGCATGGGCCGGCCGAGGTCGGCGGCCCGGTCCGGTACGGGCGCCTGTGCGCGCCACGAGGGAGGCCCCTGTGGTGAGGAAGACGTCGTACTGTCGCCTGTGCCCCGCCTGCTGCGGGGTCGGTGTCGAGATCGACGGCGAGCGTGTCCTGCGTGTCCTGGGGGACCGGGAGCACCCGCTCTCCCAGGGATTCACCTGCCCCAAGGGGCGACGGGCCGGCGAGCTCATGCAGGGGCCGGGCCGACTGACCGCCTCCCAGCGGCGCACACCCACGGGCGGCCACGAACCGGTCGACGCGGCACGGGCGATCGCGGAGGTGGCCGAACGGCTCAACCGGATCGTCCGGGAGCACGGCCCGGACGCGGTGGGCCTCTTCATGGGCACCCAGCACAACTTCGCCACGCTCACTCCCTTCATGGCACGGGCGTGGTTCCGCGGCCTGGGCTCACGCAAGCTCTTCTCCACCATGACCATCGACCAGTCGGCGAAGTGGTTGGTGGCCGCCCGCATGGGCCAGTACACCGGTGGGCCTCAGTCGTTCGGCGACGCCGATGTGTGGCTGCTGGCGGGCACCAACCCCCTGGTCTCCGTCAACGGAGGCGACGGGGACGGCGCCCTGGTCACCAGTCCGTCCGCGAACCTGAAGGCCGCCCGGGACCGGGGGCTGCGGCTGATCGTGGTAGACCCCCGCCGTACGGAGACCGCGGCACGGGCCGATATCCACCTGCAGCCCAGACCCGGACACGACGCACTGCTGTTCGCCGGCATGCTGCACGTCATCCTGCGGGAAGAACTCCACGACCGTGACTTCTGCGCCCGGTACGTGGACGGCCTGCCCGAACTGCGGGCGGCCGTGGCGAAAGTCACCCCCGACCTGGTCGCCCGCACCTGCGACGTGCCCGCCGACGACCTGATCAGGGCGGCCCGGCTGTTCGCCGGGGCGGGTCGGGGCATGGCGACCACCGGAACGGGCGTCTGCATGGGGCCCCACTCCAACGTCGCCGAACACCTGGCGGCCTGCCTGAACGTCGTCTGCGGGCGTTTCCTGCGGGAGGGCGAACCGGCACGGGGACGCGGCGTGCTCATGGGCGACCGGACGGCCCGGGCGGAGGTGCTCCCCGCGGACCGCGACTGGGAGAACGGATTCCGCAGCCGCGTGGGCGGTCACGGACTGATCCGCGGCGAGCTGCCCTCGGCGCTCCTGCCCGACGAGATCCTGCGGCCCGGACCCGACCGGATCAGGGCCCTGGTGGTCTCGGGAGGCAACCCCGTGCTCGCACTGCCGGACCAGGACACGGCACAGCGCGCGCTGAACCACCTGGAACTGCTGGTGTCGATCGACACCAGGATGTCGCAGACCGCGCAGCTCGCCGACTACGTGATCGCGCCCACGATGCTGTACGAACGCGCCGACCACACCGCGCTGATGGAGACCTTCTTCCCGCAGCCGTTCGCCCAGTACACACCTGCGCTGGTGCCCCCGCCGCAAGGGGTCATCGAGGACTGGCAGTTCTTCTTCCGGCTGGCGTCCGCCATGGGGCAGAAGCTGCGCTTCGCGGGAAGGGACCTGGACACTTCGCGGCTGCCCACATCGGAGGAACTGCTTGACATGGTCGCCGAACGCGGCCGGATCCCCCTGAACGACGTCCGTCAGGAGCGGCACGGCCTGCTCGTCGGCCACCCCGCCACCACGGTCGCCGCGCCCCGCCCGGACCGGGCGGGCC
>NZ_MSGP01000451.1 GCF_002078235.1 Streptomyces viridosporus | reverse complement strand
AGATCGCCGAGGCGGGGGACCCCGAGGCCATGCGGCAGAAGATGGTCAAGGAGTACAAGGCGGAGCTGATGCACCCCTACTACGCGGCCGAGCGCGGCCTGGTCGACGACGTGATCGACCCCGCCGAGACCCGCCAGGTGCTCATCTCCTCGCTGGAAATGCTCCACACCAAGCACGCCGACCTGCCCTCCCGCAAGCACGGCAACCCGCCCCAGTAACCCGACGGACCCCACGCGGCAACCCCGCGGCCCCCTCTCCCAGGGAGACTGACACCCATGAGCACACCTGACATCCGCGTCGAGAAGGGCCACGCCGAGCCCGAGGAGGTCGCCGCCATCACGGCCCTCCTGCTGGCCCGCGCCGCCGCCCGCCCCGCCGAGATCGCCCCGGCCCACGGCGGCCGCGTCCGCGCCGGCTGGCGGCGCCTGGAACGCGAGCCGGGCTTCCGCGCCCCGCACAGCTGGCACTGACCTCACCGACGCGAAGAGGCCCCTCCGCAAGGAGGGGCCTCTTCGCGTGAACGCCCGCCGCGGTCATGGCCCTTCGGGGACCCGGGGAACGGCGCGACCGGCCACGGACGGTCGGTCCCGCGCCCGACAGACAAAAACCCCCTGTGGCCCGGAAGGCCGCAGGGGGCGTCGCGCACACCGGTCCGCGCTACCGCAGGCGCGCCATCAACGCGTGCTCCACGAGCGTGATCAGCGTCGACTTGGCGTCCGCGCGGTGGCGGGCGTCGGTGGTGATGATGGGGGTGTCGGGGCCGATCTGCAGTGCCTCGCGCACCTCGTCCGGCTGGTACGGCTGCTGTCCGTCGAAGCCGTTGAGCGCGATGACGAAGGGCAGTCCGCTGTTCTCGAAGTAGTCGACGGCCGGGAAGCAGTCGGCGAGCCGGCGGGTGTCGACGAGGACGACCGCGCCGATGGCGCCGCGCACCAGGTCGTCCCACATGAACCAGAAGCGGTCCTGGCCGGGGGTGCCGAACAGGTACAGGATCAGGTCCTGGTCGAGCGTGATGCGGCCGAAGTCCATGGCGACCGTGGTGGTCGTCTTGTCCCCGGTGTGGGTGAGGTCGTCGATGCCCGCCGAAGCAGACGTCATGACGGCCTCCGTGCGCAGCGGGTTGATCTCCGAGACGGCGCCGACGAACGTGGTCTTGCCCACGCCGAAGCCGCCCGCCACCACGATCTTCGCGGAGGTGGTGGA
>NZ_MSGP01000450.1 GCF_002078235.1 Streptomyces viridosporus | reverse complement strand
ACGGCTGATCCTCGACGTCCTGCTCGGCGACTCCAACCTCTTCCCGCGCACGGAGGAGGTCGAGCTGTCCTGGAAGATCCTCGACCCGATCGAGGAGTACTGGGACGCCAACGGCAGGCCGGCCCAGTACGCGGCCGGTACGTGGGGACCCGTCGAGGCGGACGAAATGCTCGAGCGAGACGGACGGAGCTGGCGCCGACCATGAAGATCGACCTGACGGACACCACGGCCAGCAAGATCAACAAGGCGCTGGTGCAGGGCCGCCGGGCCATCGGCACACCGGCCGTGGGCATGGTGCTCACCCTGGTCATCGTGACGGACGAGGAGAACGCCTACGACGCGCTGAAGGCGGCCGGCGACGCCTCGCACGAGCACCCCTCGCGCATGCTCGTGGTCATCAGGCGCGTCTCCCGCTCGCCCCGCGACCGCACGCAGTCCCGCCTCGACGCCGAGGTGCGGGTGGGCGCGGACGCGGGCACCGGCGAGACGGTGGTGCTGCGGCTGTACGGCGAGGTCGTCGACCACGCCCAGTCGGTGGTGCTGCCGCTGCTGCTGCCGGACGCCCCGGTGGTGGTCTGGTGGCCGGTCAACGCCCCGCTGGACCCGGCGAAGGACCCGCTGGGCGCGCTGGCCCAGCGCCGGGTGACCGACACCTACGCCTGCGAGCGGCCGGTCCAGGAACTGGTGGCCCGCGCCGACGCCTACACCCCGGGCGACACGGACCTGTCCTGGACCCGCATCACGCCGTGGCGTTCGATGCTGGCCGCGGCCCTGGACCAGGTCGCCTGCCAGGTGGTGGGCGCCGAGGTGGAGGGCGAGGAGTTCAACCCGAGCTGCGAGCTGCTGGCGATGTGGCTCGCGGACCGGCTGGACGTCCCGGTGAAGCGCTCGCGGTCGAGCGGTCCGGGGCTCACGGCGGTCCGCCTGGACACCGACTGCGGCCCGATCGTGCTGGACCGTGCCGACGGTTCGCTGGCGACGCTGTCCATCCAGGGCCAGCCCAAGCGCGCGGTGGCGCTCAAGCGCCGGGACACGGCGGAGCTGATCGCGGAGGAGCTGCGGCGCCTGGACCCGGACGACACGTACGCGTCGGCGCTGCGCTACGGCGTGGAGCGGCTGAAGAAGCCCTCGGACGCGCCGGACGGGCCGGGTGGGGCGCCGGCCAAAGGGGAGTCGGAGCGCGCGGCGGTCCCCGCGCCCGTCGAGTCGGTCGCGAAAGGTCCCGCGGACCGGGCGACGGCGCAGGCACCGGTGAAGAGGACGGCGGCGAAGTGAGTACGACACCGCAACTGGTCGTGCACCACGACAAGGAGCTGATGGCGCAGGCCGCGGCGGCCCGGCTGATCACGAAGATCGTGGACGCCCAGGCCTCCCGGGGTTCGGCGTCCGTGGTCCTGACCGGTGGCCGCAACGGCAACGGCCTGCTGGCCGCGCTGGCGGCGGCCCCGGCCCGGGACGCGATCGACTGGGGCCGGCTCGACCTGTGGTGGGGCGACGAGCGGTTCCTGCCGGAGGGCGACCCGGAGCGCAATGTCACCCAGGCCCGGAAGGCGCTGCTCGACGCGGTGCCGCTGGATCCGGAGCGCGTGCACGCCATGCCCGCGTCCGACGGACCGCACGGCACCGACGTGGACGCGGCGGCGGCCGCCTACGCCCAGGAGCTGGCCCGTGCGGCCGCTCCGGAGAACCACGGCCCCGTTCCGGCGTTCGACGTCCTGATGCTGGGCGTCGGCCCGGACACGCACGTGGCCTCCCTCTTCCCGGAGCTCCCGGCGGTCCGGGAGACGGAACGCACGGTGGTGGGCGTGCACGGCGCGCCCAAGCCCCCGCCGACCCGGGTGACCCTCACCCTCCCGGCGATCCGCGCGGCCCGCGAGGTGTGGCTGCTCGCGGCCGGCGAGGACAAGGCCGAGGCGGCGGCGATCGCCCTGTCGGGCGCGGGCGAGATCCAGGCCCCGGCCGCGGGCGCGTACGGCCGTGCCCGCACGCTGTGGCTGCTGGACTCGGCGGCGGCGTCGCAGCTGCCGCGCTCGCTGTACCCGGCGGCGTCGGCCTGACGCACCCGTCACACGCACGGACCCCCGCCTCGTCAGGGAGCGGGGGTCCGTGCGTTCGACGGGTGCGGGCGTCACTTCACCGATCCCGCCATCACCCCCTGCACGAAGTGCCGCTGGAAGGCGAAGAACACGACCACCGGCACCACCAGCGACAGGAACGCGCCCGGCGCCAGGACATCGATGTTGCTGCCGAACTGCCGGATCTGCGACTGGAGTTCCACCGTCAGCGGCTGGGAGGAGCTGTCGGCGAAGAGCAGGGCGACCAGCATGTCGTTCCAGACCCACAGGAACTGGAAGATGGCGAGGCTGGCGATCGCCGGGCGGCCGACGGGGAGGACGAGCCGGGTGAAGATGCGCCACTCGCTGCCGCCGTCCATCCGGGCGGCCTCCAGCATCTCCTTGGGCATCTCGGCGAAGTAGTTCCGCAGCAGGAACACCGCGAACGGCAGCCCGTACGCGACGTGGAACAGCACGACCCCGGGGATGGTGCCGAACAGGCCCAGCTGACCGAAGAGTTTGGCCACCGGCAGCAGCCCGATCTGGACGGGGACGACCAGCAGCGCGACCACGACCAGGAAGATCGGTTCGCGTCCCGGGAAGTCCAGCCAGGCGAAGGCGTATCCGGCGAGCGCGGCGACGGCCACGACCAGGACGGTCGTCGGCACCGAGATCAGCACGGTGTTCCAGAACGCCTGCGTCATGCCGGAGTTCTCCAGCAGCGCCGCGTAGTTGTCGAAGGACAGCTGCCCGGGGTCGGTGAACACGGTCCACCAGCCGCCCTCGGCCGTGTCCTCGGCGGAGCGCAGCGAGGACAGGAACAGTCCGGCCAGCGGGGTCATCCACACCAGGCCGATCACGACCAGGAAGGCCTGCACCACCGCGCTGCTCAGACCGCGACGGATCGCGTTCATCGCTGACTCCTTCGGAAACGGCGGACGTTGAAGACCATCGCCGGGACGACCAGGAGGAGCAGCAGCACACCGAGCGCGCTGCCGAGCCCCTGGTTGTTCCCTCCGCCGAACGACACCAGCCACATCTGTGTCGCGAGCACGGTCGCGTCCTCCTGCACGGGCCCGGGCGCGATGATGTAGACGAGGTCGAAGACCTTCATCACGTTGATCACCAGGGTCACGAAGACGACGGTGAGCACCGGTGCGAGCAGCGGGACGGTGATGCGGCGGAAGATCTGCCACTCGTTGGCCCCGTCCATCCGCGCCGCCTCCAGCGCGTCCCGGGGCAGGGTGGACAGGCCGGCCCCGATCAGCACCATCGCGAAGCCGGTCCAGATCCACAGGTAGGCGCCGATGATCGCCGGCGTGACGAGGGTCGGTCCGAGCCAGGAGATGCCCTCGTAGGGCGGTGCGAAGTTGGCGGCGGGCAGCTTCAGCGCGTACGAGCCGCTCTCCAGGCCGGTGAGGCGGAACGAGCCGTCGGACGCGGTGGTCGTGCTCGCGACCGTCCTGCCGTCGCGGAGCGCCTCGACCTTCATCCCGGGCAGTCCGCTCTCCTCCCGGTCGACCACCCCCGGCTTCCCTCCTCCGCCGGGGGTGAAGTCGAGGTACACCACACCGCGCACCTCGTCGGCGCCGGCCCGGCGCGAGGCCGCCGCGTGGGCGGGGCCGGCGTCGTCCGGGAGGTCCTTGGGGGCGACGCCGACCAGGCCCAGCGCCGCCGTGCCGCCGGGCGAGACGTCCGCGCCGGTGACGTAGGAGCCGTCCGCCTGCCGGGTCAGGCCCTCGTCGTCGCGGGCACGGGCGGCCGGGTAGGACGAGGTGCCCTTGAAGGCGTCGTGGACGGTGACCGCGGCGGCGTTCAGGACGCCCTTGTCCGGGTCCTGGTCGTAGGCGAGCCGGAAGATGATGCCGGCGGCCAGGAAGGACACCGCCATCGGCATGAACAGCAGCAGTTTGAAGGCGGTGGCCCAGCGGACCTTCTCCACCAGCACGGCCAGGATCAGTCCCAGGCCAGTGAGCAGGGCGGGGGCGACGACGACCCAGATCGCGGTGTTCCGGACGGCCTTGAGGGTGGTCGGGTCGCGGAACATCTCGGCGTAGTTGCCGCCGCCCACGAACTCGTTCCCGGAGGCGTCGAAGAGGCTGCGGCCCACGGAGAACAGCACCGGGTACACCACCAGCGCGCCCAGCAGGAGCAGCGCGGGGAGCACGAACAGCAGGGCGACGACCCGCCCCCGGCGGCGCGGGCGTCCGCCGCGCGCGCCGCCGGGGTGCGCGGGCGCCGGAGGGCCCGCCTCTTTCACCAGTGTGGCGGTCATGGTCGTCAGTTCCCGTACGCCTTGGCCGCGGCGTCCTCGAGCTCGGCCGCGGTCTTCTTCGGGTCGGACGGGTCGCGCAGGAAGTCCTGGAGGATCTTCCACTCGCCGGCGCCCTTGGTGCCGCCGAAGGCCGCCGGGGCCTGGTCGGACATGTCGAAGCGGACCGAGTCGCCGGCGTCGATCAGGGACTTGGCGGTGGCCCGGGTGACGTCGTCGCCGTAGGAGGCGAGGTCCAGCTCCTTGTTCGGGGAGAGGAAGCCGCCCGCCTCGGCCCACACGGCGGCGGCCTCGGCGGTGGCCAGGTACTCCAGGAGCGCCATGCCGGCCTTAGCGTTCTTGCCGTCCTTGAGGACGACGGCCGCGTCGCCGCCGCTGACCACGGGGGCCTTGCCGGAGCCGACCGGCGGGAAGGGGAAGAAGTTCGCGTCGGTGCCGATGGTCTTCCCGAACTGGTCCTTGGCGACGCCCGCGACGAAGTCACCCTCGTAGACCATGGCCGCCTCGGCCTTGGGGCCGAAGACCTTCTCCACCGAGCCGGGGAAGTCGGTGTTGAGGGCCCCCTTCTGGCCGCCCTCGATGAGCTGCTTGTCCTTGAAGAGCTTGCCGAGCGTGGTGAGCGCCTCGACCACCGTCGGGTCGGTCCACTTGATCTCGTGCGCGGC
>NZ_MSGP01000045.1 GCF_002078235.1 Streptomyces viridosporus | reverse complement strand
AGCCGCGGGGGCCCGGGCCCCGCCCGTGCCGCCGTCGCCCGTGTCCTGCCTGCCGCCCGTGCCGCTGTCCCCGCCGTCGTCCGGGTCGTCGCCCGTACCGCCGCCCGGGTCGTCGTCGGGCGGTGACCAGCGGCGTCCCGCCATCAGGTCGCCCAGTCCCGTCCAGGCGAAGTTCATCAGCGTGGCCGCGGACTGCCGGGCCGTGACACCGGGGGTGGCGTTGGCCCAGTCGGCGAGCGACTCGGCGGCGCCCACCAGGGCCTCCGCGAGCCCGGAGACCTCGTGTTCGGGGAGGTCGGGGTCGGTGGGGGTGCCCCCTGCCCGAGCGCAGCCGAGCGTCTGGGGGAGGGCCTCGCGGGCGGCGGCGAGGATGAGCTGCGTCACGAACGCCACGATCTCCGCGCGCATCGCGGCGACCTCGGCGGCGAAGACCTCGCCGTGCGTGCGGGCCTGGAGGTGCAGCACCGCCCAGCCGTCGGGGTGCCGCGCGGTGTGCGTGAAGAACGCCGTCAGACCGGACCAGAGCTGGCGGTCCGCGGGCAGGCCCGGGCGGGCACCGGCGCGCACCGCCTCGGTGAGGGCCTTCGCCTCACGGCGGATGCAGGCGGTGAACAGGTCTTCCTTGGAGTTCAGATACAGGTAGACCAACGGCTTGGACACACCCGCCAGTTCGGCGATCTCGTCCATCGACGCGGTCGTGTATCCCCGCTGGCCGAAGGTCCGTACGGCGGCGTCCAGCATCTGCTGTTCGCGGACCGCACGCGGCATCCGCTTGGTCTTCACGGCACCCATGCGAAGTAGCGTACGGGCCCGCGGCGGCCGGTTCGGCCGGTGGCGGCGCTCGTCGGACACCCGCGGGAGTGCCGCGCCCGCCGCTCGCGGGGCCGCCCCACGGGCCGGCGTCCGCCCGCGGCAGCCGTGCGCCGGACTGCCGCGGGCGGACGCCGGGGCGCCGCACGAGGGGGGTGGCCGTGGGGTGGGACCGGGCGGTCAGGCCGCCGCGGGGACCCGCCGGGGATCGTCGGCCGGGGTCTCGTCGACCGGGGAGGAGTGGACCTTGTCGTAGGCGTCGCGGTCCAGCAGGCCCTCGCGGGCGGAGACGACGACCGGGACCAGGGCCTGTCCGGCGACGTTGGTGGCGGTGCGGATCATGTCCACGATCGGGTCGATGGCGAGCAGCAGGCCGACGCCCTCCATGGGCAGGCCGAGCGTGGAGAGGGTGAGGGTCAGCATGACCGTCGCGCCGGTGAGTCCGGCCGTGGCGGCGGAGCCGACCACCGAGACGAACGCGATCAGCAGGTAGTCGCCGACACCGAGCTGGATGCCGAAGATCTGGGCGACGAAGATCGCGGCGATGGCGGGGTAGATCGCGGCGCAGCCGTCCATCTTCGTGGTCGCGCCGAACGGCACGGCGAAGGACGCGTACTCCCTGGGCACGCCCAGGCGCTCGGTGACCTTCTGGGTCAGCGGCATGGTGCCGACGGAGGAGCGGGAGACGAAGGCCAGCTGGATCGCGGGCCAGGCGCCCTTGAAGAACTGCAGCGGGTTGACCTTGGCCACGGTCGCGAGCAGCGCCGGGTAGACGCCGAAGAGGACGATCAGGCAGCCGATGTAGACGTCGGCGGTGAAGGTGGCGTACTGGCCGATGAGGTCCCAGCCGTAGGTGGCGATCGCGTTGCCGATGAGGCCGACGGTGCCGAGCGGGGCGAGGCGGATGACCCACCACAGGGCCTTCTGGAGGAGTGCGAGGACGGACTCGCTCAGGGTGAGGATCGGCTGGGCCTTCTCGCCGAGCTGGAGGGCGGCGATACCGGCGACGGCGGCCATGAAGACGATCTGCAGCACGTTCAGCTCGGTGAACGGGGTGATCACGTCGGTCGGCACGATGCCGGTGAGGAAGTCGATCCAGGAGCCGGTCCGCTCGGGCGCGGCCCCGTCCGCCGGGGTGAGGCCGGTGCCCGCACCGGGGTTGGTGACCAGGCCGATGACGAGGCCGATGGCCACCGCGATCAGCGAGGTGATCATGAACCAGAGGAGGGTCCGCGAGGCCAGGCGGGCCGCGTTGTTGACCTTCCGCAGGTTGGTGATGGAGACCAGGATCGCGAAGAAGACGAGCGGGGCGACGGCCAGCTTCAGCAGGCCGACGAAGGTGCCGCCGACCTTCTCCAGGGTGGTGACCAGCCAGGAGACGTCCTGGCTGCGGGCGAGCCAGCCGAGCAGGACGCCCAGGACGAGGCCGGCGAGTATCTGGGCCCAGAAGGGTGCCCGGAAGGGCAGCTTGAACGACTTCGTGTTCGTGGACACGGACATGCTCCGATGAAGGGGACGCGTGAGGAAGGTGACGTGGTGCTCGGGTCGCAAAGCGTCAGGGACGACGGTTCACGGGAACCTCAGAGAGGACAGTTCGCGGAGGCGACCCGGCAGAGGTCCACGTGCAGGCGCGCCACGAGCGGAACTCTCCGGGGCGTGGGGAACACGGCTGCTGACTTCACCCGAAGACCGTAACACCTGAACTTTGAGATCCTCAAAGCCTTGCTTTGACAGGCGCGAGGGAATAAGTACCCGTACAACACAAAGCGCCCTGGTATCCGGGGGTTTCGGAGACCGGGGCGCTGCGCGGGTGCCGCGCGGGTGTGACGGAGCTTACGAGGTCTGGCCCTGCGCCTGGCCCTGCGCGCGGGCGGCGTCGTCGGCGACGTCCTCCTGGTTGCGGTTGGCCTCCAGGTTCGCCTTGACCCGGTCCACCCGCCGCACGATCCGCTCGGAGGCGCGGTCCCGCTCCTTGCGCAGCACGACGAAGCTGATCGGGGCCGAGAGCAGCAGCGCGAGCAGCACGATCCACAGGCCGTTGGAGTCGCCGAGGCCGCGCGGGGCGAGACCGGAGTAGACGAGACCCCAGACGGCCACGAGGCAGCCCACGAAGATCCCGAGGCGCATCAGCGTGTAGCGGAGCATCTCATCCACTCTTCCTACGTCCGGTCGGAACATCCCCCAGAGCGTCCCAAAGGGACAAAGGGGCACTCCCAGTGAAGCACGACCGGGCCGACGGCCCTCCAGGGGGGTGCGGCCTCAGGTCAGCGTCAGCAGCAGCACGACGTCGTCCCGCTCGTCGCCGGGGGCCACCCGGATCGCGTCGGGGATCCGGCCGACCTCCTTGTAGCCGCAGGAGGCGTAGAAGCGCTCCAGGCCGAGGCCGCCGCGGCAGGTGAGGCGTATCGCCTCGATGCCCTCGAAGCCGCGGGCGGCGCGCTCCGCGGCGGCCAGCAGGTCACGGCCGTACCCCCGGCCCTGGTGGCGCGGGTGGACCATCACCGTGTACAGCCAGATCCAGTGGGTCATCAGGCGGTGGGTGTTGAAGGTGAGGAACGCGGTGGCGGCCACCCGCCCCTCCTCGTCGTGGCCCACGAGCAGCCGGGAGCGGCCCTCCGCCATCGACGCGAACTGCCGCACCAGTTCCGGGCGGATCTCCTCACGCGTCACCGGCGGCACGAAGCCGACGGCTCCTCCCGCGTTGGAGACGTCGGCCCACAGGTCGAGGACGCCGTCGCGGAGATCGGGGGTGACGGCGGGGTCGAGGGTGAAGGTAAGGGGCATGGTGCGATCGTAACCATTACCGAAGCGCTTGCGCCGTGATTTTCGCTCCCGTGACCGGCCGCGACCGCCCGCGACCGGCCCCCGCCGCGTCCCCGGGCCCGGAAGGACTCACACCCGCATCGGCTGCGGGGACTCCCGGCGCGCCGGGTCCGGGCCGTCGTACTCGCGGATGACCTCGTACCGGGTGTTGCGCTCCACCGGGCGGAAGCCGGCGTCGCGGATCAGGTCGAGGAGGTCCTCGCGGGTCAGCTTGTTCGGGGTGCCGTAGTTGTCGGCGTCGTGCGTGATCTTGTACTCGACGACCGAGCCGTCCATGTCGTCCGCGCCGTGCTGGAGCGCCAGTTGCGCGGTCTGGACGCCGTGCATCACCCAGAAGACCTTGACGTGCGGGACGTTGTCGAAGAGCAGCCGGGAGACGGCGAAGGTCTTCAGCGCCTCCGCGCCGGTGGCCATCTGCGTCCGGGCCTGGAGCCGGTTGCGGATCTTGCCGTCCTTCATGTCCACGAAGTCGTGCTGGTAGCGCAGCGGGATGAAGACCTGGAAGCCGCCGGTCTCGTCCTGCAGCTCACGCAGCCGCAGCACGTGGTCCACGCGGTGGCGGGGCTCCTCGATGTGGCCGTAGAGCATGGTGCACGGGGTCTTCAGCCCCTTCTCGTGCGCCAGGCGGTGGATCCGGGACCAGTCCTCCCAGTGGGTGCGGTGGTCGACGATGTGCTGCCGCACCTCCCAGTCGAAGATCTCCGCGCCGCCGCCGGTGAGGGACTCCAGGCCGGCGTCGATCAGCTCGTCGAGGATCTCGGAGGCGGACAGGCCGGAGATCGTCTCGAAGTGGTGGATCTCGGTGGCGGTGAACGCCTTCAGGGAGACGCCCGGCAGGGCGGCCTTCAACTCGCGCAGGGAGCGCGGGTAGTAACGCCACGGCAGGTTGGGGTGGAGCCCGTTGACGATGTGCAGCTCGGTCAGGTTCTCCTTCTCCATCTCCTTGGCGAGCTTCACCGCCTCCTCGATGCGCATCGTGTACGCGTCCTTCTCCCCGGGCTTGCGCTGGAAGGAGCAGTACGCGCAGGAGGCGGTGCACACGTTCGTCATGTTGAGGTGGCGGTTGACGTTGAAGTGCACGACGTCGCCGTTCAGCCGCGTGCGCACCTCGTGCGCCAACCCGCCCAGCCAGGCCAGGTCGTCCGACTCGTACAGCGCGATGCCGTCCTCACGGGTCAGGCGGACACCCGCCCTGACCTTCTCCTCCAGCTCGCGCTTGAGCCCGACGTCCATGCCGATCCCTCTTTTCTCCAGGCAGACTCCGTCCACCGTACGCCCCGGCCGGGGGCCGCCCCCACCGCGCCCCTGCCGCCCCTACCGTCCTTCCCGCACCTCTTCTTCGGGCAGTTCGCCGACGCGGTTCTCCCACTTCGTGGAGAGCACGATGGTGGTACGGGTCCGGGAGACGCCCTTGGTCCCGGTCAGCCGGCGGATGGTCTTCTCCAGCCCGTCCACGTCGCTCGCCCGCACCTTGAGCATGAAGGAGTCCTCGCCGGCGATGAACCAGCAGTCCTCGATCTCCTTCAGGTCCTTCAACCGCCGCGCCACGTCCTCGTGGTCGGCGGCGTCCGAGAGCGAGACGCCGATCAGGGCGGTCACCCCGAGGCCGAGCGAGGCGGAGTCCACCGTGGCGCGGTAACCGGTGATGACCCCGGCCGCCTCCAGCCGGTTGATGCGGTCGGTGACGCTGGGTCCCGACAGGCCGACGAGGCGCCCCAGCTCCGCGTAGGAGGCCCGGCCGTTCTCCCTCAGGGCCTGGATGAGCTGCCTGTCCACCGCGTCCATCGATTCGAAGCCTTCCGCTGAAGAGGTCTGAGAGTTCCGGAGGTGCTGAAGGTTCCAGGGGTCCTGGAAATCGGGTCGGTAAGTTCCCGGAGGGAGGGTGACCGATGGGGACGCCGTCGCGCTCAGTCCGCCCGCGCGCCGCCGAGTTCGCCCTCCCAGCGGTGGTAGAGCCGGTGCTCGACACCCGCCGCGTCGAGCACGCGTCCGGCGACGAAGTCCACCAGGTCCTGGATGTGCGTCGCGCCCGCGTAGAAGGCCGGTGAGGCGGGCAGCACGATCGCGCCCGCGTCGTCGAGGGCGACCATGTGCCGCAGGGTCTGGCCGTTCAGCGGGGTCTCCCGCACGGCCACGACCAGCCTGCGCCCCTCCTTCAGGGTCACGCTCGCCGCCCGCTGCAGCAGGTCCTTGGACAGCCCGAGCGCCACCCCGGCCACACAGGCCGTGGAGGCGGGCACGATCAGCATGCCCTTGCTCGGATACGACCCCGAGGACGGTCCGGCCGCGAGGTCACCGGCGGTCCAGTGCCGTACGCCGTCGAGGTCCACGGTGAAGGTGTCCGGCTTGCCGTCCGCACCCCGGGACAGCCATTGGCGCAGGTCGTCCCGCCAGTGGGCGTCCCGGAAGGAGATGCCGGTCTCGTCGAGCAGGGTGAGTCGCGAGGCCCGGCTGACCACGAGGTCGACGCTCTCCCCCGCCTGGAGGAGCGCACGCAGCACGGCTGCCGCATAGGGCGTGCCGGAAGCGCCGGACACCCCTAGGATCCAAGGTGTTCGCGTCGTCTCTCCTGGCTTGAGATGGTTCACGACACCGAGCCTATCCGGAATCGTGGGACGGGAACCGGTTCAGGGGGCTGTTCCGTTCCTCAAGCGAGCGAGCGCGCCGTAGGGGGGTTGCCATGTCCGACACCGGTCCGCAGTGGTCGGGGCGTGAGCGGGCGAGGACCGCGGCCGTGGTGATGGCGGTCTGGGTGGCCCTGCTGTGGCTGCTGGAAGTGGTCGACGTGGTCTCCGGCCACGCCCTGGACGGCTTCGGCGTCCGGCCGCGCACGGCCGGTGAGCTGGTCGACGTCGTCCCCTCCGCCTTCGTCCACTTCGGCTTCGCCCACGTCGCGGCGAACAGCGTGCCGCTGCTGGTGCTCGGTTTCCTGGCGGCCCTCGGCGGTCTGCGCCGGTTCGCCGCCGTGTGCGCGCTGATCATCGTCTGCGACGGTCTGGGGGTGTGGCTGATCGCCCCGGCGCACACCAACACCGCGGGCGCCTCCGGCCTGATCTTCGGCCTCTTCGGCTTCCTGCTGTGCAGCGGCTTCGTGGAGCGCCGGCCGATGGGCGTGGTCGTCGGTGTGCTGGTCGGCGCCGTGTGGGGCGGCTCCATCCTCGCGGGCATCGCCCCCGGCCAGGCCGGTGTCAGCTGGCAGGGCCACCTCATCGGCCTGCTGGCGGGCGTGGCCGCGGCCTTCCTGTTCCGCCGCCGTCCCGGCCGCCGGGGCGTGCCCGCCGGGTGAGGCCGGTCCCGGGTGCGTGCGCCCCGCCCGGGCCGACGGCCCCGAACGGTCGTCCCCGCGTGTGCGGAGAGGCGGGGAACGGGCGAAGGGCTACAGCGTGAGCCCGCGCACCAGGAGGTCGATCAGTGCGCAGACGAAGAGGCTGATGCCGATGAAGCCGTTCGTCGAGAAGAACGCCCGGTTCAGACGGGACAGGTCGTGCGGGCGGACGATGGTGTGCTCGTAGACGAAGGCCGCGGCGACGATCAGCAGGCCCAGCCAGAAGAACGCGCCGGCGTCGGTGAGGACCGCGTACCAGACGAACAGCGCCATCGTCACGGTGTGGCAGGCGCGGGCGCCCCAGATGGCGGCCGGGACGCCGAAGCGGGCGGGGACCGACCGCACACCGATCTCGCGGTCCGCGTCGACGTCCTGGCAGGCGTAGATCAGGTCGAAGCCGCCGATCCAGATGCCCACCGCCAGGCCGAGCACGACCGCGTCCCAGGACCACGCGCCGGTGATCGCCAGCCAGCCGCCGATCGGTCCCATGGCCTGGGCGAGACCCAGGATGGCCTGCGGGAAGTCCGTGAACCGCTTGCCGTAGGGGTAGACCACCATCGGGATCACCGCGACGGGGGCGAGGATCAGGCAGAGGGGGTTGAGCAGGGCCGCCGCGCCGAGGAACACCGCGAGCGCGATCAGCGCGCCGGTCCAGGCGTGCTTCACCGACACCGCGCCGGTGACCAGCTCGCGGTGGGCGGTGCGCGGGTTGCGGGCGTCGATCTCGCGGTCGATGATCCGGTTGGCCGCCATCGCGAAGGTGCGCAGGCCGACCATGGCGAGGGTGACCAGGAGCAGCCGGCCCCAGTGGATGTTCCCGTCCCACTCGTACATCGCGGTGAGCGCGGCGATGTACGCGAAGGGCAGCGCGAAGACCGAGTGCTCGATCATCACCAGGCGCAGGAAGGCCTTCGTGCGCCCCGGTTGCCGCGGTAGCGCGGCGGAGGCCGACGTCACAGTCCGTACTCCTTCCAGCGGCGGTCCACCTTCGCGGCCGTCTCCGGGTCGGACTCGACCATGTCGGGCCAGCCGCCGTCGCGCGTGTACCCCTCCTCGGGCCACTTCTTCGTCGCGTCGATGCCCGCCTTGCCGCCCCAGAACTGCTGGTAGGAGGAGTGGTCGAGGTGGTCGACGGGGCCCTCGACCACGCTGAGGTCGCGGGCGTAGTCGGTGTTGCCGAGGGCCCGCCAGGCGACCTCGTGCAGGTCGTGCACGTCGCAGTCGGAGTCGACGACCACGATCAGCTTGGTCAGCGACATCATGTGGGCGCCCCAGATGGCGTGCATGACCTTCTGCGCGTGCTTGGGGTACTTCTTGTCGATCGAGACGATCGCGCAGTTGTGGAAGCCGCCGGCCTCGGGGAGGTGGTAGTCCACGATGTCCGGGACGATGATCTTCAGGAGGGGCAGGAAGAAGCGTTCCGTCGCGCGGCCCAGGGGGCCGTCCTCCGTCGGCGGCCGGCCGACCACGATCGACTGGAGCAGCGGGCGCTTGCGCATCGTCACGCAGTCGATCGTCAGCGCCGGGAACGGCTCCTGCGGGGTGTAGAAACCGGTGTGGTCGCCGAAGGGGCCCTCGGGCAGCATCTCGCCCGGCTCCAGCCAGCCCTCCAGGACCACCTCCGCCTGGGCCGGGACCTGGAGCGGGACCGTCTTGCAGTCGACCATCTCGATCCGCTTGCCCTGGAGGAACCCGGCGAAGAGGTACTCGTCGATGTCGCCGGGGAGCGGGGCGGTGGAGGCGTACGTCACGGCCGGCGGGCAGCCGAAGGCGATGGCGACCGGCAGTCGCTCGCCGCGCCGGGCGGCCACCTGGTAGTGGTTGCGGCTGTCCTTGTGGATCTGCCAGTGCATGCCGATGGTGCGCTTGTCGTGCCGCTGGAGGCGGTACAGGCCGAGGTTGCGGACGCCCGACTCGGGGTCCTTGGTGTGGGTCAGGCCCAGGTTGAAGAAGGAGCCGCCGTCCTTGGGCCAGGTGAACAGGGCGGGGAGCAGGTCGAGGTCCACGTCGTCGCCCTGCAGGACGACCTCCTGCACGGGTCCGTCCTTCACCTTCTTCGGCGGGACGTGGGTCATCGAGCCGAGCTTCCCGAACGCCTCGCGCACACCGACGAAGCCGTGCGGCAGCTCGGGTTTGAGCAGGCCGCCGATCTTCTCGCCGATCTCCGCGTACGACTTCAGGCCGAGCGCCTTCAGCAGGCGGCGGTCGGTGCCGTACACGTTCATCGCGAGGGGCATGCTCGAGCCGCGCACGTTCTCGAAGAGCAGGGCGGGACCGCCGGCCTTCTGCACCCGGTCGACGATCTCACCGACCTCCAGGTGCGGGTCGACCTCGGCCTTGATGCGCTTGAGGTCACCCTCGCGCTCCAGCGCCCTGAGCAGGGAGCGAAGATCGTCGTAAGCCATGGGGTCAAGTATCCCCGAGCGGCTACCCTGACCCTGTACCTGGGGGCTGTGCCGACGGCCCCGACGCCCCCCGACAGTCTGGAGAGGCCCCATGCTCCGGGTGCTGATGTTCCTCGTGCCGCTGGCGCTGAGCATCTACGCGTTCATCGACTGCATCAGCACGAAGGACGAGGACATCCGTCACATGCCCAAGCCGCTGTGGGCGATCCTCGTGCTGCTGTTCCCGCTGGTCGGCTCGATCTCCTGGATCATCGCCGGCAAGCGGCGCAGCCCGGCCGCCGACGGCTGGTCCGGTGTGCGCAACGGGCGCCCGAACCGTCAGTGGGTCGCGCCGGACGACAACCCCGACTTCCTGAAGTCGCTGGACGACGAGCGCAAGGACGACGACAAGCCCGGGGACAAGCCCGGGGACGGCGGGCGCGACGGGTCCTGACGGGCCCTCGCCCGCACCGACCGGGTCCGGAGCGATCGGGTCCGGAAGCGGTCGGGTCCCGGCCCGGCGTCGGGCGCCGGGCCGTCGCACGGCCGGGAGACGGCCGTGCCGCTGCCGTGGGGCTCGGACACGCGTCCCGCTTCCTCTTGCTTCTTGCTTCTCGCTTCTTCCGCGTCGCGGAGGGGGCCGCCCGGGCCGGGGCGCCGTTCCCGGCCGTCCGTCGTGCCGCACCGGCCGTCGACGGCCGTGCTGCCGTCGATGAGGCACCTCGGGCCGGAGCCGCCCGGGCCGGAGCCCGGGCCGCGTCGTCCGGCCGACGGCGGCCCGCCCGTTCCCCCGCTGCAGACGGGCGGACGCGCACGCCGACAAGGGCCAGTCTGAACCAGTGCGGACTAGGATCGGAAGAGAATTCTAGAAATTCACTCCAGAAAGGTACGGCGGCCCTGCGATGAGCCCCAAACAGCACCGTGGCCAGGTCACCGCCGGAATCCTTCTGGACGCGGCCCTGCGCGTCTACGGTGAATCGGGCGAGCAGGGGCTCACCGTCAACGCGGTCACCCGGGCCAGCGGGGTCAGCCTGGGCAGTCTCTACCACCACTTCGGCAGCATCGACGGGCTCGTCGACGCCCTGCTGATGCGCTGGCTGGAACGGCTGCTGGACGAGACGGCCGCGGCCCTGCGGGGGGCGGACACCGCCCGGGAGGGCATCGGGGCCCTGGTCCGGGCGTACCTGGCCTTCGTCCGGGAGCACCGGGACGCCGCGCTGCTCCTGCACTCCTCCCGCGCGGACCGGGTCGGCATGGAACGGGCCAAGGAGCTGCGCGACACCCAGGAGGCCAGGGTGTCGGCGTTCGCGCGGTGGCTCGAACCCCGCATCGCCGCCGGCGAACTGGCCCCGCTCCCGCCGTCCCTGCTGGAATCCCTCGTCCTCGGCCCCGTCATCGGGGCCAGCCGCCGCTGGCTGACCATCGGAGACATCGACCTCGACGAGGCGGCACGCCTCCTGCCGGACCGCATCTGGCGGTCGGTCAGCATGGAGTGACGTCCCACCGATGTCCGGGAAACACCGGCTCCGCTCCGTCGATCTGGCCCGGCTGGCCGGGCTCTCGACGCAGCAGATCCGCAACTACGAGGACGCCGGTGTGCTGCCGCCGGCCGCGCGGACCGCGTCCGGCTACCGGGTCTTCGGGGAGGTGCACCGGCGGGCGCTGCTGACGTACCGGGCCCTGCTGCGGGGGTACGGGCCGGTGACGGCGACCCCGGTGATGCGGTGCGTGCACGACGGGGACGTACCGGGCGCGCTCGCACGGGTGGACGCCGCGCACGCCGCGCTGCACGAGGAGCGGAACGCGCTGCGGGCCGCGCGGGAGGCGCTGGAGTCCCTGGCCGGGGAGGACCCCGCGCCCCCGCCCGCTTCTCCGGGCCTGCGGATCGGCGAGGTGGCCGCGCTGCTGGGCGTGCGGACGTCGGCGCTGCGGGTGTGGGAGGCGGCCGGGCTGCTGGCGCCGCGGCGGGAGCGCGGCACCGGGTACCGCGTGTTCGGCCCCGCCGACGTGCGCGACGCCCGCCTCGTCCACACCCTGCGCCGCAGCCACCACCTCTTCGACCGGATCCGCCCGGTGCTGGACGGTCTGCGCCGGGAGGGCAGCGGCGAGGCCCTGCGGGCGGCGCTCGACGCGCGGGACGAGGCGCTCACCGCCCGCACCCGGGCCATGCTGGAGGGCGCGGGCGCCCTGCACGCCTACCTGGGGGACCGAGAGCGCCTCAGCGCAGCCGGGACGACGACAGGATCGACAGCAGGTGGGCCGGGACCATCACCCAGGTGATGACGGCCAGCGCGCCCAGCGCCCAGCGGGTCGGCTCGATGCCGCCGGTCACCGCGTCGGCGACGGCCGCGACCAGCAGGACGAGGGAGGCCTCGATGCCGTTGGTCACCCGGTGGATCTTGAACGCGGCGGCGATCCGCCGCACGGTGGCCACGCCCTGCGAGCGCGGGCGGGTCGACTCGTCGTCGGCGACGGTCAGTCCGCGCCGGGCGCGGGCCACGTCCACCAGGTCGGTGGACGCCTTGAGCAGGACGACGCCGAGGGCGGTCGCGATGCCGACCGACAGCCAGCCGCCGACACCCGACTCGGCCGCCCGGTAGCCGGCGCCCGCCAGCAGCGCGGCGTCGGCGAGGTACGCGCCGAGCCGGTCGACGTAGATGCCGGTCGCGCTGTTCTGTCCCTTCCAGCGGGCGACCTCGCCGTCCACGCAGTCGAAGAGCAGGAACAGCTGCATGAGGAGCACGGCGAGGACCGCACCGGTCAGGCCGGGGATCATCAGCGCGGCACCGGCGGCGACCCCGCAGACGACCATGGTCCAGGTCAGCTGGTCCGGGGTGACCGGGGTGCGCACCAGCTGACGGGTCGTGCGCAGGGATATCTTGCGCATGTAGAGGCGGCCGGCCCAGTGCTCGCCGTTGCGGCTCGCCAGCTTGGCCTGCGGCTGGCAGATCTCCCGCAGCTCCTCAAGTACCGGTGCGGCACCCATGACCGTTCCCCTCCCAGGGACCCGACTGCCGCCCGCGCGGCATGATCGGCCAAGGGTACAGAGGCCCTGTGGCGCGTCATACGGCGCGGTCCGCCCGGCGGCTCCGGGGTGCCGCAACCCGGTCCTCAGGCACCGCCCTCCAGCAGGCCGATCAGCCGCTCGAAGCGCATGCGCCAGTGCTGTTCCGACTCCGTCTCGCCCTGGAACTCGTGGGTGAAGCGCAGGGCGGAGCCCTCGTCGCCGTCGCGTTCCAGGTGGAACCTGATCCGCCCGCCCTCCACCGTGTACTCGGCCACCCGGTCCACGTCCCAGGCGGTGATCCGCCCGCTGCCGAGCCCGCGCAGCGTGACCTCGCCGCCGAGCCGCGGTTCCAGGACCTCCGCGGGCGTGAACCAGCCCGCGAGACCCTCCGGGGTGGCCAGCGCGGGCCACACCCGCGCCATGGGCCGCGGCAGCCGCACCAGGAAGTGCAGGAGGTGCGTGTTCCCGCGGGTCCGGCTGGTGCCCTGCTCGATGGAACCGGTCATGACACCAGCCTGCCCCCGCACGGAGCCTTTCGCACACGGTTACGGCCGCCGGCCCCGCTCGTCCACCACGGCGCGCTCCAGAACGGCGGTACGGCCCGTCACCTCGCCCTTCTCGAAGCCCCAGGGAAGGTCCTCGACGGCCACCGTCCGCTCACCGAGGAACTCCTTCGTCCGCTTGTCGAAGATCAGTTCGACGCGCTGCCCGGCGTCGACCCGGGCGACCGCCACCCCGTGCCGTCCGGCCGCGTCCACGGTGTCGTCGATCACGAAGACTCCGGGGATCTTCGCCGCCGCGCGGTAGAGGGCGGCGCCCTGGGCGGGCGGCATCAGGGACTCCCGGGCGAGGGCGCCGACGAGGGCGAAGGTCGCCTCGTCCTTGCTGCGGTGCCCCGCGCTGTTGTCGTGCAGCCAGTCGTGCATCTCGTCGGGGTCGGTCGGCAGGGTCTGGAGATGGCGGTAGTTGGTGTTGTCCGGGAGGCCAGGGGTCTGCTTCTCCAGCAGTTCGTGGTCCGACCTGACCACGGGATCGTGCAGCATGCCCTCCCGGCTGCCGTCGACGGAGAGCCACACCTCGCGCTGGTGGACCGGCTCCAGCTTCGCGGGCCCGTCGCCCTCCTGGACGGTCCAGCCGACCTTGCTCCTGAGGTACACGAACCGGTCGTCGCGGATGCCGTGCGGCACGTCCGCGTGCTCGGCCGCCAGCGCGATGTCCTCCAGCAGGGCCACGGCCTCCTTCGACGCGGCCGGTGCGGACTCGCCGGACGACGGTACGGTGACGCTGAGGGTGGCGAGAACGGCCACGGCGGCACCCGCCACCAGTGCGGGACGCAGCCACCCGGACGGCTTCCGGGCGGGGGCGGGACGGTCGGTGCGCCGGATCTCGGTCATCAGATGCTCCTTGAGCAGTCGGTGACGGCCCGGCGGAAGGCCGTGTTCGGGAAGCTGGGTCATCGGGTTCCCTCCGTGATGGGCCCGACCGCGGTGCCGCGGTCACCTCTTAGCTGTCCGTGCGCTCGGGGAGGTTCCATGTGTTTCGCGAGCTTTGCCCTGGCCCGTGACAACCGTGACCGCACGGTTCCCACGGGCACCCCCAGTGCCTCGGCGGCGGCCGCGTAGTCCAGACCGGACCACACGCACAGCGCCAGCACCTCGCGGTCGGCCCGGCGCAGCTTCGCCAGGGCGGTCCGTACGAGGGTCAGTTGCGCCGCGTCGTCCACGCGGCCCGCGACCTCGTCGGCGAAGTCCCGCACCGTCCCGTCGCGCGGGAGGCGGGCCACGGCGGCGGCGTGTCTTCGGGCGGCACGGCGGGTGTTGCGGGTGACGTTGGTGGCGATGCCGAGCAGCCAGGGCCGCAGCGACCCGCCCCCTTCGTCGACGTCCGCGTGCAGCCGCCAGGCGTCCAGGAAGGTCAGGGAGACGACCTCCTCGGCGATCGTCCAGTCGCCGGTGAGCCGGAAGGCGTGGTTGTAGACGGAGCGTGCGTACGCGTCGAAGAGATCACCGAAGGCGTCGTGGTCCCCCGCGCGGATGCGTTTCCGCAGTTGTGTGTCCACGTACTCCTACCTGTCCGCACGGCAAAGGCCGGTTCCCGGTGACCTGGGTCACGGGAACCGGCCTCGGCGGTGCGGGGCTGCGGTACGGGGCTTCAGAAACCGGCGGCCTGCAGCACGCCCAGGCCGACGTCGGCGTAGGAGTGCTTGCCGGAGACGAAGATGTTCACGCCGTAGTAGTTGAACAGCCAGCAGCCGAAGGCGGCCAGGGCCAGGTAGGCGGCCTTGCGGCCCTTCCAGCCGGCGGTGGCGCGGGCGTGCAGGTAGCCGGCGTAGGCGACCCAGGTGATGAAGGACCAGGTCTCCTTGGGGTCCCAGCCCCAGTAGCGGCCCCAGGCGTCACCGGCCCAGATGGCGCCCGCGATGATCGTGAACGTCCACAGCGGGAAGACGGCCGCGTTGATCCGGTAGGCGAACTTGTCCAGCGAGGCGGCGGCGGGCAGCCGCTCCAGGACCGAGGACGCGAAGGCGCTGGGCTTGCCGCCGTTCGCCAGCTTGTTCTCGTAGGAGTCCTTGAAGAGGTACATGATCACGCCGAACGCGCCGACGTAGAACACCGCGCCGCACAGGATCGCCGTGGAGACGTGGATGTACAGCCAGTACGAGTGGAGCGCGGGGACCAGCTGGTCGCTCTCGGTGTACAGGACGGTGACGGCGAGGCCGAGGTCGAGGAGGACCGTCGTGGTCAGGAACAGCCCGAGCCAGCGCACGTTCTTCTTCAGCGCCAGCAGCAGGAGGTACACACCGACCACGGTGGTGGAGATGGTGATGTTGAACTCGTACATGTTGCCCCACGGCGCCCGCTCCACGGAGAGCGCGCGGGTGAGCACCCCGCCGAACGCGAGCAGGAACGCGAGCACGGTGAGGGAGACGGCGACCCGCCCGAAGAGGTCGCCCTGCTCGTCCCCGCCGTGCGCCCCGGGCCCGTCGGGCACGTCCCGCGTGCCGGACGCGGCCCGCACGACGACCTTCGGCCGCTCCAGTACGGCGGTGCCGCCCTCCTGCCGCACGGTGACGGCGGGGGCCCCCTTCGCCTGGGTGCGGGGGGTGAGCGCGGCGGCGGTGCGGGCGACCTTGCTGCGGCTGCCGAAGATCCACTCGGCGATGTACGCGAAGAACGCCAGGGTGTAGACGGCCATCGCGGAGTAGATGAGCACGTTGCTCATCTCCGCGAGGCTCTCGTTGGACGCGGCGGCCAGGCTCGTCGAGGCGGCCAGCTCGGTCACGGCGGCGGGAGTCACTGCTTCTCAGCCCCTTCAGCGGGTGTGACACGGGAGTCGGTGTCGGTGGGCCCGGAGGATGCCTCCGGGCCGTCGTCCGGGTCGTTGTCCGGGCCGTCGTCCGGGCCGGGATCGGGGCCGGGCTCCGGGTCGGGCGCGCCGGGTGCCTGCTCGTAGAGGATCGCGGCGAGGTCGCCGAGTTCCTCGGGCACCTTGGCGGACTCGCTGCGGCCGAGGCCCGCCATCTCCACGACGGTGACGCCGTCGGCGCCCTCGGTCGCGCGCACCCAGACGCGGCGGCGCTGGATGAACAGGGAGGCGGCGAGACCGCCGATCGCGGCGACGGAACCGCCCAGGGCCCAGCCGGCACCCGGCTCCTGGACGACCTGGAACTGGGCCCACTCCTTGATGTCCTTCTCGAAGGTGACCGAGCCGGCGCCGTTCGGGAGTTCCATGGTCTCGCCGGGCATGAGCAGCTTCTTGAACAGCTCGCCGTCGGCGTCCTTGAACTCCTTCATCTTGGTCTTGTCCATCTGGTACACGCTCTGCGGAATGCCGGAGTCGGCCTTCAGGTCGCCGTGGTAGGCGTTCAGCGCGAGCACCGGGTAGTCCAGCGCGGGGAACTGGGAGATCATCGTGCCGCTGGCCGAGCCGCCGAAGGTGGGCACGAAGAACGCCTGGAAGCCGAGCTGCTCCCTCTTGCCCTCGGGGTTGCGGTAGCCGTCGAGGACCTTGACCACGCCGGAGGAGGTCACGTTGCCGTCGAGCGGCAGCAGCGCCACCGCGTCCTGGAAGACGATCTCTCCCTCGCCGTCGCGGACGGTGACCACGGGCGCGTAGCCGTGGCTGGTGAGGTAGACCTTGGCGTCACCGAGCTCCAGCGGCTCGTTGACCTTGACGGTGGTCTTCTCCTCCTCGCCGTAGGCGCCCTGGCTGTAGGTGAGGTCGGCCTCGTAGGTGCGCGGCGTCCCCTTGTTGGGGCCGCTGCGCTCGTAGGTGCCCCGGAAGTCCTCCAGGTGGAAGCTGAAGGGTTCGAGGTCGTCGGCGGAGAAGAGGTTGCCGGACTTGAAGTCGTCGTACTGCGGGAGCGTGTTGGAGAAGCCGCTGCCCTCGACGACCAGCTTGTTGCCCTCGGACTTGAACAGCTGGCCCCAACCGAAGGCGATCAGCATCACGATCAGCGCGAGGTGGAAGACCAGGTTGCCGGCCTCGCGCAGATAGCCCTTCTCGGCGGCGACGGCGTCCCCGACGCGGTGGACGCGGAACCGGCGCTTCTTCAGCAGGGCGAGCGCGGCCCGGTGGATCTGCTCGGGCTCGGCCCCGGTGCGCCAGGTGGTGTGGGCGGGCAGCCGGGTCAGCCGCCGGGGCGCGCCCGGCGGACGGCCGCGCAGCTGGCCCACGAACTGCCAGGTGCGGGGCACGATGCAGCCGATGAGGGAGATGAACAGCAGGAGGTAGATCGCCGAGAACCACACCGAGCTGTAGACGTTGAACAGGCCGAGCTTGTCGTAGATCGGCGCGAGGGTCTCGTGCCGCTCTCGGAAGTCGGCGACCTTGGTCTGGTCGATGCCGGTCTGCGGGATGAGCGAGCCGGGGATCGCGGCGAGCGACAGCAGCAGGAGCAGCAGCAGGGCGACCCGCATGGAGGTGAGCTGCCGCCAGAACCAGCGGGCCCAGCCGATGACGCCCAGGGAGGGCAGGTTCGGCGGTTCCTCCGTGGGAGCGGTGGAGAGCCGGGAGCCGGCGGCGTCCAGGCCCTGTTCCTGTTCGGGGGTCCCGGGGCCGGTCCCGGTCTTCCCGGGGCCGGTCTTCGAAGTCGTGCTCATCGCGTCAGATCCCCACAGTGAAGCCGTTGGACCAGGTCTGCATCTGCGTCACGAGGCTGTCCCACGCGCCGGTCAGCAGCAGCACACCGGTCACGATCATCATCGTGCCGCCGATGCGCATCACCCAGGCGTAGTGCCGCTTGACCCAGCCGAAGGCACCGAGCGCCTTGCGGAAGGCGACGGCGGCGAGCACGAAGGGCACGCCCAGTCCCAGACAGTACGCGACGGTCAGGACGGCGCCGCGTCCGGCGCTCTCCTGCTGGGCGGAGAGGGTCAGGACGGAGGCGAGGGTGGGGCCGATGCAGGGGGTCCAGCCGATGCCGAACAGGGCGCCGAGGACGGGGGCGCCGGCCAGTCCGGCCGCCGGCCGCTTGTGGAAGCGGAACTCGCGCTGGGTGAGCCAGGGCATCAGCCCCATGAAGAAGACGCCCATGAGGATCATGAAGCCGCCGAGCACCTTGGTCAGGATGCCGGACTGCTCCTGCAGCGTCTCGCCGAAGTAGCCGAAGAAGGCGCCGCCGGAGACGAACACGGCGGTGAAGCCCAGGACGAACAGGGAGGCGCCGGCGATCATCCGGCCGCGCCGGGCATCGGCCAGGTCGGTGCCGGAGACGCCGGTGACGTAGGAGAGGTAGCCGGGGACCAGGGGCAGCACGCAGGGCGAGAAGAAGGAGACGAGCCCGGCGAGCAGGGCGATGGGCAGGGCCACCAGCAGGGCGCCGTTGAGCACCGTGCCGTTGTAGCCGGCGTCGGCGGCGAGCGTGTGCAGGACCGTCACGTCACTTCTCCGCGACGACCGGCTCGAGCATCTTCAGCAGCCGTTCCTCGCTGAGCGCGGACAGTGAGCGGGCCGCGACCTTCCCGTCCCGGTCCAGGATCAGGGTGGACGGGATCGCCTGCGGGTTGAGCGTGCCCTTCTCGAAGCGGAGCATCAGCTTGCCCGCCGGGTCGTACAGGCTCGGGTAGGCGATGCCGAACTCCTCCTCGAACGCGAGGGCGGAGCGGGTGTTGGTGTCCCGGGTGTTGATGCCGACGAACTGCACGCCCCGGTCGGCGTAGTCCTCGGACACCTTGGCGAAGTGCTTGGCCTCCGCGCGGCACGGGTTGCACCAGGAGCCCCAGACGTTGAGGACGACGACCTTGCCCCGGTAGTCGGCGACGTCGAGCTGCTCGCCCTCGAGGGTCTTGCCGGACAGGTCGGGCGCGGCGGCGCGCTCGCCCTTGGCGACCGTGGCGATGCCGTCGGTGCCGGTGACGAAGTTGGTGTTGCCGCCCCCACCGGACGTCCCGCCGGAGCTGCAGGCGGAGACGAGCAGCGCGGCCGCGGCGGCACCGACGGTCAGGACGGCGCGGCGGCGGGCGCGGGTGGCGCGGTTCGCGCGCTGGGGGGCACGGCTGGCGGCACTCATGTGAAAAGTTTCGCATGCCCGTTCTGGGGATCTTGCGCACCCCCCGTGCGGGGGAGGAACCCGCGTATCAGGCGGCGTTCCGGTCACCCGTTCCGGCGTCGGCGCCACCCGCCCCCGTACCGGAGCCGCCCGTGCCGGAGTCGCCCGCACCGGAGCCGCCCGTCTCCCGCAGGAAGCCCTTCCAGCCGCCGGCCGGCTTCCGGCCGACGTCCAGGGTGCGGAGCCGGTCGAGCACCTCCGGCTTCTGCACGTCCAGCCAGTCGACGAACTGCCGGAAGGAGACCAGGCGCACATCGCCGCCCTTCTCCTTCTCGCGCGCGATGTGCCGGAGCGCCTCCTCCACGGCGTCCATGTAGATGCCGCCGTTCCACTGCTCGAAGTGGTTGCCTATGAAGAAGGGTGCCCGGTTCGTCTCATATGCCCGCTTGAAGCCCGATATGTAGGCCTGGGTCGCCTGCTCCCGCCAGCGCGGGTGGTGGCGGGCGGGCGCGTTGGTCGAGTGGAGCGACTGGTTGGCGAGCATGTTGTAGTCCATCGACAGGACCTCGAAGGAACGTCCGGGAAAAGGTATCTGCTGGAGCGGAAGGTCCCATACGCCCTTCTTCTTCCCCGGCCAGACCTGGCGCCCGCCCGGCGAGGAGGCGTCGTAGCGCCAGCCGAGCGCGCGGGCGGTGGGCAGCAGGTTGTCCTGGCCGAGCAGACAGGGCGTACGGCCGCCGACGAGTTCCTTGTCGTAGTCGAAGGGCAGCGGCTCCAGGTCGGTCCAGCCGGAGTTGGTCCGCCACTCCTTCACGAACGACTTGGCCTGCTCGATCTCGCTGCGCCACTGCCGTGGCGTCCAGGTGCCGACGCTGCCGGAGCCGGCGCAGAAGTGGCCGTTGAAGTGGGTGCCGATCTCGTGCCCCTCGAGCCAGGCCCGGCGCAGGTTCCGCAGGGTGTCCCTGATGTGCTCGTCGGTGAGGTAGCCGATGTCGGAGGCGCCGCGCGGGTTGTTCGGCGGGTCGTAGAGCCGCTTCTTCGACTCGGGGAGCAGATACAGGCCCGAGAGGAAGAAGGTCATGTGCGCGCCGTGCTCCTCGGCGAGGTCCAGGAAGCGCGGGAAGAGCCCGTTGCCGACCTCGCCGGCCCCGTCCCAGGAGAAGACGACGAACTGCGGCGGGGCCTGACCCGGCTCCAGCGGCACGGGCCGGGCGGGCTGGTGGGGCTGCCTGCCGGTGTAGGCGGTGGAGCCGTCGCCGATCGGGCGGACCGTCTGCGTCGGCTTCGGCTCCGGCGTCCCGGACCGGTCGCCGCCCCCGCCGGAACGGGAACCGCCGGCGGGGGCGGCGCCGTCCGACCCTGTGTGGCCGCCGCAGCCGGCCAGCGGGACGGCGGCCGCGGCGCCCGCGCCGAGCCCGAGCATTCCCCTGCGGGTGAGAGTGCGCATGGCCTCCCCGATCGTCACGTCCTGAAGGTGGTCACTCAGTCAGAGGACGTGACGGAGGCGGGGGTTCCCGTCAGATGCGGAGGTTTCGCAACGAACGCGGCGACGGTGCCCGGGCGGCGCGGCGCGCCCGTCCCCGCCGGGGCTCAGGCCCCGTAGGCCTTCCCCTTCCCCTTCACCGGCTTGGCGCCGGCGAGCAGATGGGCGGGGACGAGATCGCGGGCCGGCTCGCTGTAGCCGACGGAGACGATCCGGTCGCCCTGGTAGGTGAAGGTGGTCAGCGAGGCGAGCGTGCACTGCCGCCGGCGCGGGTCGTGCCACAGCCGCCGCTTCTCGACGTAGGACCGCACGATCCAGATCGGCAGCTGGTGGCTGACGAGCACCGCCTCGTGGCCGCGCGCCGCGTCCTTGGCCGCGTTCAGCGCGCCCATCATGCGGACAACCTGGTCGAGGTACGGCTCGCCCCAGGACGGCTTGAACGGGTTGACGACGTGCTTCCAGTTGGCCGGGCGGCGCAGCGCGCCGTCACCGATGCCGAAGGTCTTGCCCTGGAAGACGTTCTCGGCCTCGATCAGCCGCTCGTCGGTGGCGATGTCCAGGCCGTGCGCCTTGGCGATGGGCTCGGCCGTCTCCTGCGCCCGCTCCAGCGGGGAGGCGACGACGTGGGTGATGTCGCGGGGGGCGAGGTGCTCCCCGACCCGGTCGGCCATGCGCCGGCCCAGCGCGGAGAGGTGGTAGCCGGGCAGGCGGCCGTAGAGGACGCCCTCGGGGTTCTCGACCTCGCCGTGCCGCATGAGGTGGACGACGGTGACGTCGTCGTCCTTCTTCGGGATGCTCACGCCGTCGCCTCCGCCGCCGCCCGGGCCGCCGCCGGCAGGGCGTCGGCGATCCGCTGCACGGCCCGCTCGTCGTGCGCGGTGGACACGAACCAGGACTCGAAGGAGGACGGCGGCAGGTAGACGCCCTGCCCGAGGAGGGAGTGGAAGAAGGCGGTGAAGCGGAACGACTCCTGCGCCTTGGCGTCCTCGTAGTTCCGCACCGGGCGGTCGGTGAAGAACACGGAGAACATGTTGGAGGCGTTCTGCAGCGTGTGCGCCACGCCCTCCTTGGTCAGCGCCTCGGTGACCAGGGACTGGATCTGCGCGGAGACGGCGTCCACCTTCTCGTAGGCGGCGTCGTCGAGCAGGCGCAGCTGGGCGAGGCCCGCGGCGGTGGCGACCGGGTTCCCGGAGAGGGTGCCGGCCTGGTAGACGGGCCCGGCGGGGGCGAGGTGCGCCATGACGTCGGCCCGCCCGCCGAAGGCCGCGGCCGGGAAGCCGCCGCCCATCACCTTGCCGAAGGTCATCAGGTCCGGCCGGACCCCGTCCACGCCGAACCACCCGGCGCGGCTGGTCCGGAACCCGGTCATCACCTCGTCGGAGATGTACAGCGCGCCGTTCGCGGCGCAGGCGTCCTTCAGCCCCTGGTTGAACCCGGGCAGCGGCGGTACGACGCCCATGTTGCCCGGCGACGCCTCGGTGATCACACAGGCGATCTCGCCGGGGTGCGCGGCGAAGGCGGCGTGCACGGCGTCGAGGTCGTTGTACGGCAGCACGATGGTGTCGCCGGCCTGGGCACCGGTGACGCCCGGGGTGTCCGGCAGCGCGAACGTGGCCACCCCCGACCCGGCGGAGGCGAGCAGCGAGTCGACGTGGCCGTGGTAGCAGCCGGCGAACTTGACCACCTTGGAGCGCCGCGTGAAGCCGCGGGCGAGCCGGATCGCCGACATGGTGGCCTCGGTCCCGCTGGAGACGAGCCGCACCTGCTCCAGGGGCTCGATCCGGGCGACCATCTCCTCGGCGAGCGCGACCTCGCCCTCACCGGGCGTGCCGAAGGACGTACCGCGGGCGACGGCCTCCTGCACGGCGGCGATCACCTCGGGGTGCGCGTGCCCGAGGATCATCGGTCCCCAGGAGCACACGAGGTCGACGTACTCCCGCCCGTCGGCGTCGGTCAGGTACGGCCCGCTGCCGGACACCATGAACCGGGGAGTGCCGCCGACGGCGCGGAAGGCACGCACCGGCGAGTTCACGCCACCGGGTGTGACGGCCGCGGCACGATCGAACAGCGCCTGCGAGGCTTGGGCTTCGTACGGGTATGGCAGTTCGCTCATGGCCTGCGACTTCTCCGACCTTCTCCGACTTCTCGGGCTTCCCGGGCTCCGGGAGCGCGTGACCTGTTCAGGGTAGGCCAGGGGCGGACGGGGCGGCCGGGGGCCGGGACCCGGGGCGGCCTCCCCGGCACATCAAGCCACACCCTGCGGCTTCCGGCCCCCCGATCCGCCGTGATCTGCGAAACTGGCGTCCGATACACGCAGCTCACACGGCCCGTGACGGCCGAAGGCTGCGAGGTCCCCGCGGACAGATGTCTCACCGCACGTTTCGGCGGGCGGCCGTGGGGGAGGTCACTGACACGATGATCGGGTTGCGCGCCGGGGGCCGCGCGCCTTAGAAAAGCAGTCGGGTGGAGATATGCATCGCGGTGGCGGACTGGGCGAGGGGACCGACGGCCTGGGTCCTCGACGTGCCCGGCGGGGAAGGCACCGACGCGAGGCGGAGCACGCAGAGCACGCAGAGAACGCGGAGAGCACGGACGAAACGCGTCAGGCACACGGTGTACCGAGCGAGCTCGGGCGGATCGACGGACGGGTCGACCCGCTGAGGGCGGGGAGCAGGAATGGTGGTCGGGTGGGGGTGACGTACAAGTACTTCGGCGCTCCGGACGGCGCCACCGCGGCCCGCGTCCCGATCTCGATGCGCCCCGAGGAACTCGGCGGCGACGAGCTCGGCATGAACGGCATGTTCACCAAGATCAAGCCGGAGACCATGGCCGCCATGGTCCTCACCGGCATCGAGGGCGTCCCCCTGCACAAGGTCCCGCCCCTGGAGCTGGTCGTCCTGCACCCCGACTACGCGGTCGTGAAACTCCCCATGACGGTCGTCGACCCCTTGCGGGACATAGGCGAGGAGGCGGTGGGCGCGGCGGCGTTCATCTGGTCGACGGTCCCGGACCGGGGCGGACCGCGGGACGCCTTCAACGTGTACCGACTGCTGCACGAGTGGCAGGACTTCAGTCACCGGCTGCACGAGGCGGGGCACCAGCCGTACTGCCTGGTGTGGCCCTGACCGGGGTTTTCGCGGCGTTCGGGCGGGGCTTTCGGGCCCCGCCCTCGTCATGTGCCGGGGGCCGCCGGGCGGCCCGTCGGCGCACCGGCCCAGCCCGGGCCGCCGGGGTCAGGCAGTCCGCCCCACAAACGGGTCGTCAGCCGCGGCCGTCTCCATGAGCCGTTCGGCTTCCGCCTCCGTCGCGGCGGGTGGCACGACGAGCAGGTCCCAGCGGCCCTGTCCAGGAGCGAGGAGGCAGGCGGTGTGTCCGGCTCGCGGCGAGTCCGTCCCGCGCGCGTGCACCCACTGGTCCTCGATGAGCATGCCGTCCCCGGACAGCGACCACACGGCCCCGTTCACGAGGACGCTGGTGATGTGTCCCCAGCGGTGCGGCAACGCGGCGAGGAGTCCGGGGAGTTCGGTGGTCAGGTCGTACGACCTCGGCCACCAGGCCCCGTCGATGTGCCGGGCCGAGCCACGCGGGCCGGAGTGCTCTCCCAGCCGCAGCCGGGCGGAGGACGGATGGAGGAAGGGCGAAGTCATGAGAGCTCCTGGAGCCGTAGGGACGGGGGGCTCGGCGCGGTCGGGAGTCCGGCAGGCGTCGGTCGGCCCGGCGTCCGCCGCTGGGGCGCGGTCCCGCCTGCACGTGTCCGGTCGGCCGGTGGTCTGCCGGCCTCCGGCCGGGGAAGGAGCGGGCCGGCGCCCGGGGCGGGGTCGAGCGTGAGGTGAGGACGCGTCCCCCGCCCCGACGGGAAGGCCGGACAGCTGCGCTGCTCGCCCCCTGCGCACAGCGGCCGGAGAGCATCCGCGACGTGCCGGGCCACCTCGACGTCCGTGGAAACGATGCGTACCCCGCCCCTGCCCTCGGCGGGGGCACCGTTCGGAACGTCCGCGGGTCGGTGCGGGAACTCGGTGGTCATGGGGCGGAACCTGCCCCGGGCCGTGGAAAGCGGCTCGTGTGGTGTCGCGCGACTCGGACCGTGCCACGCGCCGAGGACGAGACCGGCCCTGTCACCGGTGTACGAAGTACCCTCGACGTCTCCCACGGTACTCCTGGGACTCGTCACGGTCTCCGCCGGTTGCGGGCGACGTACTGTTGAGATACCGAGGGCATCACGTACTCCGGCCACCACGCCGGGTCGTCCTCGGCGAGGAACGAACCCCGGGCCGTCCCTGTGGCCGGTGCGGAGACGGGTCGGCATCATGTCCACCGCGGTCGAAGCAACACCACCCGACCTCTCCACGGCTGTGGCAGCGCCTCGTACCGGGCCCCGGGCCCGGCCGAGCGGAGGCGTGACGGCCCTTTCCCGGCTGGACGTCCACCGGCGGAACCGGGGGGAACAGACCCTCGTCACGCTCGCCGGTGACATCGGACCGGCAACCACGCCCCTGCTGCGGGCCGCACTGGAGCAGTGCCTGCGCGACGGCGTCACCCTCATCGACGTCGATCTGGCGGCGGTCGGATGCTGCGACGTGAAGGGCTTGGACGTCCTCCTGTCGGCGTCACGGCGTGCCGACCTCGTACACGCCTCACTGCGGTTGCACCACCCGTGCGCGCAGATCGCTCAGCTCCTCACGGTCACCGGATCGACGTCGCTGCTCCCTGAGGCCCCCGTGAGTCCCGTGTCGCCCACGGCGTCCGGCAACCTCATGAGGAGCGAGAGCCCGGGATACCGATCGGATCAGCCGATCCCCAAGGAAGGGATCCGCGTCCGCCGACTGACCCGGTGGCAGGCCGAAGGGGTGCGGGAAGACATCGCGGACCTCGCCGGGGAGTCTGTCGCAGGTACCTCCGGTGAGGCGTACCACGACCGTGCGGACTTCCTGCGCCGCTTGGCGGTCAGTGCCCGGCGTCCCGGTTTCGCGCTGCTGGTCGCCGAAACGACGGTGTTGGTCGGCTGTGTCTTCGGCTTTCCCGTGGGCCCTGACGGCTCCGGCCGCCAGGGGATCGCCGGAACGCTCCAGGAAACCGTCCAACGGCTGACCTCCCGCGCGCGGTTCGTCGTCCTCACCCAGGTCGTGGCCCATCCGCACCCTCAACACCGCGACATCGCCCGCCGCCTGCAGCAGCATCTGCTTACCGACCGGCACTCCTCCCTCGGAGTCACCCTCCTCCATCCGGCCGACCGGGCGGGACAGGCCGCGTTTTCGTGCTGGGGCTGGGAGAACATGGGCGAGGTCATCGGATTGCCCGGACGTGTCGCCCCCTGTCTGTTCGTCCTGAGCACGGGAGCGCCGTCCCCGACAGCCCGGTGATCAAGCAGTGGGGGGCGACGAGCCGGCGGCCCTGCCGCTTCGAGGCGGTCACGTCGCAGCCTGTCGTCCGCCGTACGAACCTGTGTCCGCGCGGCGACTGCGCGCCGCGCCGTCCGTCAGGGCCGGGAGTAGCCTGGCACGTACCGGGAGCATTTCGGGCCCCCGTCCCCCGGCGGTACCGCCCCGGCGAGTGACAGACGCGGACAGCCGCAGGCCGTCCGGGAGGGGATCGCATGACGGATGCCATCACAAGGCCCGACGAAGCCGCGTCATCCGGTGACGCCGACACCTATCGGATGCCCCTGCCCCGGTTGCGCCTCACGCCGGGCGTCAGCCACGGCCCGTTGGACGGAGCCTGGTGGCCTCGCTGCAACGCGCTGGAACTGGAGTTGCCCGCACTCGTCGGCTCATTGGATCCGGCCGTCGGCACGGTCACCCGGGTCACCGTGGACACCGCGTCCTGGCCCGATGTCCCGCGGACGGTGATGGCGCCCGACCACGTGATCGAGGTGGTCCGGACCGACCTCGCCGCCGAGGCGCACGCCATTACCGTGGACTGCGGCACGGTGGGTCGCTGGGAGTTGCTGGTGATCCCACCCGACGAGCCGGCCGGAGCGGCCGCCCGGCTGCTGACCGCCGCCGCCGACCCCGAGAACCCGTTGTCGGCTCCACGCATCCTGGCACTCGCCGAGAACGAGCTCGGCGCAGAGGCCGCAGGGGAGTCGGAGGGAGGTCCCGGACCCAGGTGAGGGCCTGACGTCCGTCGGGCCCAGGTGACCGGCCGGTCGCTCCGGTCGTCGACGTTCCCGGTTGGAGCCCATGGCACGAGCTGTCTCTTCGTCGTCCCCTCCCACCGCCACCGCTACGTGCGGAGTACGGCGGGTGAGGCGGTGACGCACGGGCGGCGCGCGGACCGTTCCGAAAGCCTCGGGGAGGCGCTGCTGGGCGCGGTTCTCGATCGCGCGCACGAGCTGCCGCCCCATTTGATCGGGCCGTTGGTCGCCGATGTGGTGGAGCGGTTGGGGGGCCGCCGGCCGCAGGTGCTGCTGCAGGACTACGGGCAGCTGCTGCTCGTGCCCCTGCCCGGTGAGGGCCTCACGGGCGGGGAACCAGAGGTGATCGACGATTCCGAGGCGGGCCGCTGCTTTCTCGACGCCGTCCCCGTCGAGCTGCCCCAGGAGAACGGCGTCCGGGTCCATCTGCCCCTGCTGGACGGCGGTGACCAGGTGGGGGTCATGGCGGTGACGCTGGACAGCGTCGACGACGACGACCGTCGCCTGCTGCACAGGATCTCCGGCCTGGTGGCCGACCTGCTGGTGACCAAGCACGGCTACTCCGACCTGTTCTTCGGCGTCCGGCGTGGTGAGTCGATGAGCGTCGCCGCGGAGATCCAGTGGTCCCTGCTGCCGCCCTTGGCGATGATCATGCCGCGGGTGGCCGTGGCCGGTGTCCTGGAACCCGCCTACGACGTGGCCGGCGACAGCTTCGACTACGCGCTCAACGGCGACGTCCTCCATGTGGTCATGATCGACGCGATGGGCCACGGACTGGACGCGGCCACGATGGCCACCGTGGCCATCGGCGCCTACCGTCACGCCCGCCGCCTCGGCATCGGGCTGTCGGAGATCTACGACTTCATGGACCGCGCCGTGGCCGAGCAGTTCGGTCCCGAGCACTTCGTCACCGCGCAGATGATGCAGCTGGACACGACGACGGGGCGGTTGCAGTGGGTCAACGCCGGGCACCCGTCACCGATCCTCGTCCGCGACCACCGCGTCGCGCAGCGCCTGGTCGCCCCGACGACCCTCCCCGTCGGCCTGGGGGGTTCGGTGCCTCGGATCAGCGAGCTGGGGCTGGTGCGCGGGGACCGCGTCCTCTGCTTCACCGACGGACTGGTCGAGGAGCACAAGAGCGGTGGGGAGGAGTTCGGGGAGGACAAGCTGATCGACTGTGTGAACCATCTGGAGAGGACCGGCCGCGGCATCCGGGCGGTGACGCGTTCCCTGTCCCACACGCTCAAGCGGGCGCGGGGCGGACAGACCAGCGATGACGCGACGCTGCTCATGGTGGAGTGGCGCGGCTGACCTCCCCCCTGCCGTCCGGCACCGTTCCGCCGGACCCGCCCAGCGACGGCCCGTCAGTCCGACGAACCGCGCCCGCTCCCGGTCTCGACGAGGATCTGTTCCGCCTGGCTGGTGTTGTCCGCCCGGACCGCCTGGGCCATCGCGGCGCGGGCGGCTGGTGTGGCCCTGAGCCGGGTTTTCGCGGCGTTCGAGCGGGGCTTTCGGGCCCCGGCCCTCGTCATGTGCCGGAAAGGGCCGTCAGGCCGCCGGGGCACAGTGAGGACGCTTGGGTTTGGTCGGGGGCTCGGGGGCGTCGATGCGCCCCGGGCCCCGCCCGGCCGGCACCGGCCGCCGTTCTCACTCGAGCCGGGACAGCCGGCCGCGACGGTCCGAGGCGGACCGGCGCCACCGTGCGGTATCTCAGCACCCGCGTGCCCGCCGGCGTCATGGTGATCCTGGTCGTCCCCGGGAGGCCCCGGCGACCGTCGGCTGCCGGGCCCCCGCCGCCCTCGCCCACACCGGTGGCCCCCGCGGCCACGCCCCACCGGGCCGGAAAGAGCCGCTCGCTTCTGTTCAAGCCGGATATGCCCCTTTCCGGGTGATAATTCGAAGTAATGACCGGAGGGAACTGTTCGCCGTGTCACGCTGTGATCCTGTTCGATCACGGTCGTGTCGGGAGGCCGGGTGTACCGACCGTGTGAGTGGCTGGATGAGCGGATCCGTCGTGACCGCCGGGTGGGTCCGGCGGTCCCGGCGCGGGCGACGGCCGCCGCCGTGGTCCCCGGCGCCCGGTGCGGCGCACGGGACACGGCCTCCGCCGCACCCCGGCGTCAGGGGTGTGCGCGGTGAGCGGCGAGGGCCGGCCCGAGCAGCCGTGGCCTCCCGACCCCGGGCTGCGTCTGAACACCGAGCTGGACCGGATCGGCGCGCGGTTGCAGGCTCTGACCGATGCCAGGGACCGGCTGCAGGGTCTGCTGGGCGCGGTGCTGGCCATCAGCAGGGAACTGGATCTGCCGGCGGTGCTGCGGCGCGTCGTCAGCACCGCCACGGAACTGGTCGGCGCCCGCTACGGAGCCCTGGGCGTGCTGCACGAGTCCGGTGAGCACCTCGAGGACCTCATCACGGCGGGGCTGAGCGAGGACGAACGCGCCGACCTGGCCGGGGTGGCGTTCCCCCACGGCCGCGGCGTGCTCGGACTCCTGATCCGCGACCCCGAGCCGCTGCGCGTCGACGACATCCCCTCCCATCCCGCCTCGGTCGGGTTCCCGCCCGGCCATCCGCACATGCGCACCCTGCTGGGGGTCGCCATCAGCGTCCGCGGCAAGATCTACGGGGACCTCTACCTGTCCGAACGCCGCGACGGGCAGCCCTTCGACCGGGACGACGAGGACATCCTCGTCGCCCTCGCCGGCGCCGCCGGCATCGCGATCGAGAACGCCCGCCTGTTCGGTCGGGTCCGCGACAGTGCCGAGACCTTCCAGCGGCTGCTGCTGCCCACGCTGCCCGACCTGCGCCCCTTCACCGCCGCCGCCGTCTACCGGCCCGCCGCCGAGCCCAACCGGCTCGGCGGGGACTGGTACGACGCCCTCGTGCTGCCCGACGACGCGGTCGGCGTCGTGATCGGCGACGTCGGCGGCCACGACCTGCACGCGGCCGCCGCCATGGCCCGGACCCACAGCATGCTCCGCGCGCTGCTCTACGACCGCGGCACCCCGCCCAGCGAGGTCCTCACCCAGCTGGACCGCACCCTGCACGTCACCGCGGGCATCCCGGTCACCACGGCCTGCCTGGCGCGCATCGAACCCGGGGAGTCCGGGTGGGCGCTGCACTGGAGCACCGCCGGGCACTTCCCGCCCCTGCTGGTCGGCCCCGGCCCGGAGACGAGGTACCTGGAGGCCGAACCGGGCCTGCCGCTCGGGGTGAACACCGGCGAGCGACGGCCCGACCACCGCCGCCCCCTGCCCGCGGGATCCACCCTGGTCTTCTTCACCGACGGGCTCGTCGAGCACCCCGCCCGCTCCCTCGACGAGGGCCTGACCGCGCTCGCCGGTCTCGCCGCCGCCCATGTCGCACGGCCCCTGCAGGAATTCGCGCAGGCACTGGCCGACCACCACCCCGGCGACGGCCACGACGACATGGCCGTCCTCGCCCTCCGCGTCCCCCTCGGCCCCGGCCCCGCCCGGCTCTTCGCCGCGACGGGGAAGGAGGGCTGAACGGGGCCGCCGGTTCAGGCGGGGCCGGGAGCGTGGGGCAGCACCAGCGCCGAGTCCGTGTGGAGCGTGATGCGCACCGGGGTGAAGGCGGTGGCGTCGGCCGACGGCTCCCCCGTGCCGGGGCTGCGGGCGTAGCGCGGGTGGGCGCCCCCGCTGATCTGCCAGCGGATGCGGTGTCCGGCGGCGAAGCGGTGGGCCGTGGAGCTCATCGGCACGGTGAGGTGCGAGGGCGTCCGCTCGCCCGTGCCGAGACGGCCCAGCCCGTCGCAGACGTTGACGGATCGTCCGGTCGCGTCGACATCGCACAGACGGGTGAAGAGGTCGGCGTGGCCGGTGTCCGCGGAGACGGTCAGCCGCGCCGAGACCGGGCCGAGGACGTCCACGGGTTCGGTCAGCGGGGGTCCGGTGAACGTCAGGACGTCGTCCCGGGCCTCCAGGGTGCCGTTGTCGCGCGGACCGGCGGTGCCGGAGAGCAGGGGGCCGCCGAGGGACGGCGTGGGGTCGGCCGGGTCGTAGCGGAACGACGTCAGGGGGTCGGAGTCCGTGGGGGCCTGCCGGGTGAGGTGCCCGTCCGGGGTGGGGAACCACGGGGTGCCGGCCGTGGCCGGCGGCCAGTCGTCGAGGTCCCGCCAGGCGTCCTCGCCGCCGATGTGCACGCGCACCCGGGTGGGGCGCCGGCCGGAGGGGTCGGCGCACAGGTGGGCGCGCAGCCAGGCGAGGCTCTCGGCGAACACCTCGGGCCACCCCTGCCGCAGTGCGGAGGTGTGGGTCCAGGGGCCGACGAGCAGGGCGGTGTCGCATCCGGCCCGGCGGAGCCGCTCGTACTGCTCGAAGGTCTGGTCGGCCAGGACGTCGTGCCATCCGGTGATCAGTCCGGTCGGGACGGCCGCCCGCTCCGCCGCCCGCGCGAGCGACGCGCCGTGCCAGTACGCGTCCTCGGGGTCCGGGTGGGCCGTCGCCTCGTCCAGCCAGGGCACCTCGCCCCCGAGGGCGGGCGCGTACGCGCCGCGCAGCGGCCGCGCGGTGGTGGCTTCGCGCAGGCGGCGCCGCAGGCGCAGCGTGGCCTTCAGGAGCGGCATCGCCCCTTGGTGCTGGTACGTCATGCCCGCGCCCACGGCGAGGACGTTCTCCAGCCGGAGGGTGCCCGGTGCGTGGAACAGGGCCCAGGGGTCGTGCAGCCCCACCTGCACCACCATCGCCTTCAACTCGGGCGGCGGGTCCAGGGCCAGGGCCCACTGCGCGTAGCCCAGGTAGCTGGGGCCGACCGTCCCCAGGTTTCCGTCGAACCAGGGCTGCCGCCGGAGCCAGGACACCGTGGCCGGGCCGTCGGCGGTCTCGTTGCGCCACAGGTCGAACGTGCCGCCCGAACCGCCCGTGCCGCGGCAGCTCTGCAGGACCACGTGGAAGCCCTGTTCGGCGAAGAGCACGCCGTACTGGGGGGACCACGGCAGGCCCCGGCCGTAGGGCGAGCGCACCAGCAGGGTGGGGAAGTCGCCCCGCCCGCGCGGGAAGTAGTGGTCGGTGATCAGCGGACTGCCGTCGGCGGCCGGAACCACCAGCCCCGGCTCCCACCCGGCCTCGTACCGCTTGTCCGGGAGGCCGCGCCAGGTCGCCCTCGTCAGCCGTGCGACCAGGGGCGGTCGCCCGGACGGCGGCGTCCAGGCGGGGGCCGGTGCGGGGTCGTGCGTGCGTGAAGTCATCGTGGGTCCCCCTCCTCATTCCAGTACAGCGTACGGGAATGGAGGATGGTTGGATGACGCCGTCGAGCGCCACCGCGGGCGCGGCGAGAGGAGTGCGAAGACCGTGACCGGCGACGAAGGCCCCGGCACCGCGGGCGTCAACCCGCACCGGCTCTGGCTGGGCGACCCCCGGCCCCGCAGGGGCCGCCGGCCCGCCTACAGCCGGGAGGCGATCACCGCGGCGGCCGTCGCCCTGGCGGACGCGGAGGGGCTGGAGGCGGTCACCATGCGGCGGGTCGCGGCACGGGTCGGGGCCGGAGTCATGTCGCTCTACAGCTACGCCCCCGACAAGGAGACGCTGCTGGAGCTGATGGTCGACCACGTCAGCGGCGAACTGTCGCCCCCGGGCCCGCCCACCGGCGACTGGCGCGCCGACCTGAAGGCCGTCGCCCACCTCCAGCGCGCCCACATGCTGCGCCACCCCTGGTTGCCGGCGGCCCTGGCCACCCACCGCACCCCCGGCCCCCGCGCCCTGGCCTTCCTGGAGCACGCGCTCGCCGTCCTGCGGCCCACCGGACTGGACGGCGGGACGAAGCTGGAGATCTTCGCCCAGCTCACCGCGTTCGTGACCGGGCACGTCGCGCACGAGATCGCGCGGGCCCCGGCCTCGCGGTCCTCCGCCCGGGCCGAGGCCGAGGCCCGCTACCTCGCCGCCGTCGCCGCGGACGGCCGCCATCCCGAACTCGCCGAGGCCCTCGCCTCACCCGGGCGGCCCCTCACCCCCGAAGCGACCTTCACCCGGTTCCTCGACCGCCTGGTCGACGGCCTCGACAGCCACTGACCCCGCCGCTCCCCCCGCCCGCGACAGGAGCCCTCCCGCCGCCCGAGCCCGAGGGCCCCGGGACCGGCGCACCGATGCTCGCCGCGCCGTACCCGCTTGTCGGTCGGCTCGGCGAACCGGCGCTCGACCAGGTCGAGCCAGGACGATCCGGTGGGGTGAAGTGCAGGTGGAAGCGGGGACGGACCGGCAGCCAAGTCCTGATGGCCGGGGTCTTGTGGGCGGCGTAGTCGTCCAGCACCGGATGCACGCCCGGGCCCTGCGGGACCTCCCGGTCCAGCTTGATCAGGAACTTCCTGAACTCCTCGGCCCGGTGCCGGCGGTGCAGTGAGCCGATCACCTTGATCGTCTGATGCCCCATGGTGATGCGCGGGCGTACAACCCCGTGCAGATGCCGGCTGTCTGTAAGGCGCTGGAGGGATGAGCCTTCGGTGCCTTTCCGTAGGGAGACAAGGAGATGGGGGATCAGGTGGGGAAGCAGGTCTGGAGAGTCGTCGTGGCCGGTGGTGCGGCGGCGGTGTTCACGGCCGTGGCCGCGGTGCCGGCCGGGGCGGCCGAGGGCGGGGTCTCGTTCACCCGTGTCCAGGTGAACGGCGGCAAGCCGATCGTGATCGGGGTGTCGGAGGAGGTCGCGGTGCCCGCCTCCTTCCGGATGGCGACCACTCACCAGTGGAAGTGGTCGGCGGTGTTCCTGTACCGCGGTGGTGCGGGTGACCGGCTGTGGCACGCCATCGAGACGAGCGACTGCATCAAGGTGAGCCCGGGCGTCTGCGACTTCAACGAGACGATGTACTTCGACCCGAGCGTGTGGGACATGCGCAACAGCGAGGCCGGGGCCTGGAAGGTCGGGGCCGAGGTGTACTTCGAGGGCGGCGGTGGTGACACCGACGACGAGGGTCTGACGGTCCACGTCAAGCGCAACTCCCGCCTGACCGTCAACGCCTCGCCCGAACCGGTGTCCAAGAACAAGACCATCACCGTGACCGGAAAGGTCACCCGGGCCAACTGGGAGACCAGGAAGTACGCCTCCTACGGAGGCCGCCTGGTGAGCCTGCAGTTCAAGCCTGCCGGCACCACCTCCTACACCACGGTGAAGAAGGTGTACGCGAACGGCTCGGGCGATCTCAGGACGACCGTGAAGGCCTCCAAGACGGGTACGTGGCGCTGGGTGTACTACGGCAACACCACCACCGGGCCGTCGACGTCGTCCGGGGACAACGTCGTGGTGAAGTGATGTCCGCGGTGCCGACGGGCTGGTGGGGCCGAGCCGGCGGTAACGGCCGCGACAGTCGAGGCGTCGGGTCCGCCGCGACGGACCGTACGGCCGGGGGCCGCGTCGGGGCCGGGGCCGCGTCGGGGCGGAGGCCGTGTCGGGG
>NZ_MSGP01000449.1 GCF_002078235.1 Streptomyces viridosporus | reverse complement strand
GTCAGGCGGGAACGATGTTCTCCGCCTGCGGGCCCTTCTGGCCCTGGGTGACGTCGAAGCTCACCTTCTGGCCCTCCTGGAGCTCACGGAAGCCCG
This sequence comes from Streptomyces viridosporus, assembly GCF_002078235.1. Classification (GTDB taxonomy): domain Bacteria; phylum Actinomycetota; class Actinomycetes; order Streptomycetales; family Streptomycetaceae; genus Streptomyces; species Streptomyces viridosporus. Next base: position 4,941 of record NZ_MSGP01000449.1, on the reverse strand, counting down.
AGGTGGCGATGTTCGAGTAGTGGGCGAAGACGTCGGCGCCGCCGCCGTCCTGCTCGATGAAGCCGAAGCCCTTTTCCGAGTTGAACCACTTCACGGTACCGGTGGCCATATCACATCTCCTGAGACAGTGCTGGGAAATCGCACTTCACGAATTCCCTCATCGTCGCGATGATCACCTGCCCGGAGACCCGGTAGCAAACTGGCAACCACAACTGCAACTGGCGTCAGCCTAGCACGGAGACCGACAGGAACGAGGAAAAGGAAAATCACCGGGAAAACACCGACGACTTGTTCGGGAAGAGATATTTCCGCAGCGGTGGTGGGATTTCTGCTCCGGCGGGGACAGATTCTTCACCGGTGTCCGCGGACGGCGTCCCCGTCGCCCCGGCGCAGCTCCTCGTTGGCCCGCTCGGCCCGCTCCAGCCGTTCCTCCAGGCTGATGATGCGGCACGCGGCGTCGACCGGCGTCCCCTGGTCGACGAGTTCACGGGCCCGGGCGGCCAGCCTCAACTGGTGGCGCGAGTAACGGCGGTGGCCGCCTCCGGACCGCATCGGGGTGATCAGCCGCGCCTCGCCCAGGGCGCGGAGAAAAGCGGGTGTGGCTCCGACCAGTTCCGCGGCCCTGCCCATGGTGTAGGCCGGGAAATGGTCGTCGTCGAGCCGGTCGGCGACGGGGAGCCGGTTTTCGTCCGGCTGCCGGCCGTCGGCGGGCGGCTGACTTTCCGAGGGCATACGCACCTTCCTGCGGACCCTGAGGGAAACGGCCCGCTGCGGGGAGGGGTTCCCCACAGGAGAACTCTAGTCGGCCCGGCGGAAAATCTGCCGCGGCGGCGACAGGTCTTGCGCTCTCTGTGCGTCACCCGTGCGGGTGAGGCGGTGCGGGCCGCGCCGCCGCCGGGCGGGTACGGCCCGGTACGGCCCGACACGGTACGGGGTGCAGCCTGGTATGGCTCGGCGTGGTCCGGGGCACGGCCCGGTACGGTCCGGCGTGACTCGGCGTGGTCCGGGGCACGGCCCGGTACGGTCCGGCGTGACTCGGCGTGGTCCGGGGCACGGCCCGGTACGGTCCGGCGTGACTCGGCGTGGTCCGGGGCACGGCCCGGTGCTCCCCGGGGGCTTCCCTGATGCGTCCCCGAGCCGACCCTGAGGCGTCCCCCACTCGACCCGGAGATGTGTCAGAAATCTTTGACGGGTGCCACCGGCGACTGTCAGCCTTTTCTGACAGGTACGAGGGAAGGGGGCCGCGATGCCCGAGGTCCCGCACGGGGTGACCACGGGTGACGCGTTGCTGAAGGTGCTCTCCGCGCTCGGCAACCCGCACCGCATGCGGATCGTCGCGGCGCTCCTGGAGAACCGGAACTACGTCAGCGCACTGGCCCGCGAGATCGGCATGGGCCGCCCGCTGCTGCACATGCACCTGCAGCGGCTGGAGGCGGCCGGTCTCGTCACCGGTACGCGCGAACTCGCGGAGGACGGCAAGACGATGAAGTACTACGACGTCACGCCGTTCGTCTACGAGCTCACCCCGCACGTCATCGCCCGCGCGGCCGCAACGCTCACCGGCACCGGGGACGGCCCCGGGGACGACACCGCCGGCCGGACCACGGGCCGGCCGGACCGAGGCGCCCAAGAGGACGCGGAAGAGGAAGCGAAATGAACGAGGAGCTGGTGACGCACGCCGCCGGGGCCGAGGAGCTCGGAGTCCTGGTCGGCGCCGTCGGCGCGGCCGGGTTCTTCAGCCTGATGATCGTGATCGTCTGGCAGGTCGCGGCCACCTGGCGGGCCCGGATGCTGGCCGCGCGCGAGGAGCAGTACAAGGAGCTCGCGACCCGGTACGCGCGACTGCTGGAGGACACCGTGGAGCTGCAGCGCCGCACCACCGACGAGCAGCGGCACCTGCTGGACGAACTGACGCAGACCCGGCTCGCGGTCGGCTCGATGGAGAAGATGATGCGCGAGATCGAGTGAGCGCACGCGGGTGCCGCGCCCGGGAGCAGGCGGTACCACCCGGCCCGCGGGCGGCCCGGAGATGCGGGGAACGGCCTTCCGGGCGGCGCGCGGGGGCCGCCCGGAAGGCCGTGGCGGGCGCGGGGCTCCCGGAGGCGGCGTGCGGAAAGGCCGGGCCGAGCCCCGAGCTGCACACGTGGGGACGCGACGGTCCGGCCCGGCCTTCCCGCTGACCGCAATCTGCCACTCCGCGGGGCGGGCCGCCCGCCGGGACGGGCCGAACGAGGCGGGGGCGTTCCGAGGGCCCGTTCTCCCCATCGGACATTCCAGGAGCTTTATCGCATTTCGTCGTCCATAATCGGACCATGAGCACGGCAACGTACGAACTTCTGGCCGCAAGCGCACAAGTGTGGAGCCTGATCGGGGCCTTCATCGGCGGGCTGGTCGTGGCCGGCGCGCTGATCTGGGCCGTACGTATCGGCATGCAGGTCATGGACCGTGAGGAGCACCGCCCCACCCCCGAGGAGCAGACCAGACTGCCGGACGGCGGTGCGGTCCGCGAGATGCGGGAGATACGCGAACCGGACGAGGTGCCCCTGTCGCCGAAGAGCGGCGCACGGCTCATGCCCTACGAGCTCCACCACGCCAGTACCAGGACGGGGAAGGACCAGATCCGCAAGCGCTGGCTGCCCGGCTCCAGCGGCGGCTTCGGCAGCGGCGGCCCGGGACACGTCTGACCGCTCTCCTCCCCGAAGACGCCCGCCCCGCAAGGGAGCGGGCGGCGCGCTCCCTTGCGGGGCGGGCGCGTGCGTTACCGGTGGGCGGTGTGCCGCCGGTCGGGCGCGGCGTCCCCCACCGTGATCTGGATCTGCTCGCTCGCCGCGCTCACCCCGTTCAGCGTGGCGATGGCCTGCAGCCGGTTGGGCCCGGCCGGAAGGGCCGGGCCGGGCGTGCAGTTCCAGTGGCCCTCGGGCCCGGCGGTGGCGGCGCACACCTCGTCGTCGTCCTTGTCCGAGACGGTGACCCGCGCGCCCGGATGGGCCGTACCGGCGATCGCCGGCCGTGTGCCGAGCGGCACCCCGGACTCCGGCCGGGTCAGGACCGGCTCGGTCAGCCCCACGGTCACCTGGCAGCCGCCGGTGGCCAGGGGCACGCCGTCCGCGTCGGCCACCCGCAGGGCGCAGCCGCTCAGCCGGGTCCCGGGCACGGCGTCCGCGGACATCGCCAGCACGAAGGGGAAGGTCCCCTCGTGCCCCTGCCGCCGGGCCGAGGTCACGGTGTACGCGGCGGTCCGTCCGTCGGCGGCCACCGAGCCCCGGTAGCCCGGGGCGTCGAGGGGCACGCCGGTCACCCGGGTCCCGGCGGGGGCCGTCAGGGTCAGGGTGGAGCCGGTGCCGGGGGGCGGATCGGTGAAGCCCGCGGCCTCGACGGTGCCCTCCCGCCCGGGCGGGATCGTCACCTCGCCCCACAGGACCCGGGGGCCGGGCGTCGGAGCGGCGCGGTCGTCGGCCGCGGCGTACGACCCGGCCACCGGCCACACGCCCGCGAGGACGCCGGCCGCGGCCAGTACGACGGCCGCTGTCTTCCTCGACCTGTTCATCGTCGGCGGGCTCCCTGGGCAGACTGCGGGCTTCGGGCACCGGGCGCCACGGACGCACCCGGAAGCGATTCTGCGCGGTGCGCGCGCGGGCCGCCCGCGAGGAGACCCGTACGGGTGGTCCCGGCCCGCCCCGAGGAGACCGGCCGGGACCGCACGGCGCCCCGGCTCAGCGGCCCAGCCACACCGTCGTGTCGGGGCCCAGCCGGCCGTCCTCCAGGGGCGCGCTGGTCAGCAGGACCTCGCCCGCGGGGAGGCCGACCGGGTCGGGGGACAGGTTGGTCACACAGCGCCAGCCGCTGCCGCGGTCGAACTGGAGGACCCCGCGCGGGGTCTCCTGCGCCCAGGTCAGCGTCTCGTCCTCGATCAGCTTGCGGCGCAGGCGCAGCGCCGTGCGGTACAGCTCCAGGGTCGAGCCCTCGACCCCGTCCTGGGCCTCGACGGCGTACGCGGCGAAGCCGGGCGGCTGCGGCAGCCAGGCCCCGTTCGCGCCGAAGCCGTACGACGGTCCGGTGGTCGTCCACGGCAGCGGCACCCGGCATCCGTCGCGGCCCTTGCGGACGCGCCCCGTCTGCTCCCAGATCGGGTCCTGGAGGACCTCGGTGGGCAGGTCGGCGACCTCGGGCAGGCCGAGTTCCTCGCCCTGGTAGACGTACGCCGAGCCGGGCAGCGCCAGCATCAGCAGGGTGGCGGCGCGGGCCCGGCGCAGTCCCGCGTCCGGGTCGACGGCGGGGGCCCTGCCGCCGGACAGCAGCCAGGCGTTCTCGTCCGTGTCCGGCGGCAGCATCAGGCGGGAGGCGTGGCGGACGACGTCGTGGTTGGACAGGACCCAGGTGGCCGAGGCGCCGGCGGCGCGGGCGGTCTCCAGCGAGTCGGTGATGACCCGGCGGAGCGCGTCGGCGTTCCACGGCGTCTTCAGGTACTCGAAGTTGAAGGCCTGGCCCAGCTCGTCCGGACGGGCGTACAGGGCGCGGCGGGCGCCGGGGACCCAGGCCTCGGCGACGGCCATGCGGGGCGGGGAGTAGGCGTCGAGGATCTTGCGCCAGTCGCGGTAGATCTCGTGCACCTCGTCGCGGTCGTAGAGCGGGTGGGTGCCGGGCGGGAACTCGGCGAGGGCGGCCTCGCCGCTCAGCTCGGGGGCGCCGAGGTCGCGCAGCGGCTCGCTCAGGTCCTTGGTGAGGGCGTGCGCGACGTCCACGCGGAAGCCGTCCACGCCCCGGTCGGACCAGAACCGCAGGGTGGTGCGGGCGTCGGCGCGGACGTCCGGGTGGCCCCAGTTGAGGTCGGGCTGTTCGGCGGCGAACAGGTGCAGGTACCACTGTCCGTCGGGCACCCGCTGCCAGGCGCTGCCGCCGAAGACGGACTGCCAGTCGGTGGGCGGCAGCGCCTGGCAGCGG
>NZ_MSGP01000448.1:143-5319 GCF_002078235.1 Streptomyces viridosporus | reverse complement strand
CGGCCGGGGCTCGCGGGCCGCGAAGTCCCGCACCTCCACCCGCAGTCCCCGGGGCCCGACGGTGGCCGTCAGGACCGCCTCCCGGTCGGTGTGGACGAGCGCGTTGGTGACGAGCTCACTGGTGAGCAGTTCCGCGATCGCGCACTGCTCCGGTCTCCCCCACGGGCCGAGCAGTTCGCGCAGCGCCCTGCGCGACTCGGGCACCGCCCGCAGGTCCGCCCGCCCCAGCCGGCGCCTCAGCCGGGCCGGCGGCGCCTGCGCCGCCGCACCGCCGTCCGTCGTCGTGTCCGCGGTCTTCCCCGAGAAGGCTCCGACCGTGGCGGAACCGCCTCCTCGTCCCTGCCTCTCCATGCTCCCCCGCCCGCGTGCCGATGTCGGTCCCCCTGCTGCTCGAACACGTTCACGGGAATGCTTGCCCCGTCACCCACGCGCCAGTCATGCCGGGCCGTCAACGGCCGGTTGTTGGCCGAAGTGCGATGGCCACACAACCGCGCGGGGCCGTCCTCCCGACCCCCGTGGCGAGAGGACGACCCCGGCTTCCGCGGTGGTCGCGCGGTCAGTACAGCTTGTTGACGGCCCTCTTCGTCGTCTTCTTGAAGGCGGCCACCGGGGCGTCGTCGAAGTCGCCCATCTGCCCCCAGCCCACGACGGTCACCGTCCTGCCGTCCCGTCCCACGGACAGCAGGTGCACGTCCGTGGCGCCCCAGGAGGTGGCGGTGTGCAGACCGTGCACCTGTGCGCCCTCCTCGACCGGCAGCGAGCCGTAGAACCGGCCCTCCGCCTCGGTCTCCGGGGAGGACCGCTCGATCCGGTCCGCGCAGGAGCGGATCTTCTTGTTCAGCAGGGCGGCCAGCGCCTTGCCCCGGGCGGCGGAGCGCGTGACGGTGGTGACCTGCACGGCGCCGGTGTCCAGCTCGGTGCGGAAGACCCGGTGCCGGTGGTCGTGGGCCGGCACGCCCTCGCCCAGGCAGAAGGCGAGCTCCGCCGGGAAGCCGTCGGTGACCGGGCCCGCGGTCCAGTCGGACCACGGGTGCGGCGGCAGCTCGGACGCCGTGAGGAACCTGGGCGCGGCCTTCTTCGGCGCGGCTCCGGCCGGCGCGGTCAGTGCCGTGCCGGCCGCGAGGACCGCGGCGGTGAGTGCGGCCAGGGTGGCGGCTCGGGTGCGCATGGGCATGGATGTCCCCTGTGAGGAGTGCGTGGTGGAATGCGGAACGGTGCGCCGGAGGCGGCCGGGACGGTCCGTCCGGCGGCCGTCGGGGCAGCACCCAGAGCATCGGCCGCCTCCGGAGGCGGGCGCAAGCGCCGTCGCCGGATTCGCGGGCGTGGAACCATCCCAGCCCCTTTGACGTGCAGGTACATGAGGTGCCTGGGATGCCCGGGGCGTCCGTGGGACGCGGTCCCGGGGCCGGCCCGGGCCGGACGAGTGCGGGGTGACGGTGTCGGCACAGGACGACGTGGCGCGGTTCGCGGCGCTGCTGCGGGAGTTGAAGGGGCGCACGGACCGCAGTTACGGCTCGTTGGCCCGCCGCCTGGGCATGAACACCTCCACGCTGCACCGCTACTGCGCCGGTGAGGCGGTGCCCGTCGACTTCGCCCCCGTGGAGCGCTTCGCCGCCCTGTGCGGCGCGTCGGGCGAGGAGCGTCTGGAGCTCCACCGCCGCTGGCTCCGCGCGGTGGCGGCACGGCGCCGGCCGCGCCCGGCGGCGACGGCCGGCGATGCGGCTTCGGAGCCGGACGGGGAGGACGCCCCGACGCGGGAGCGGGCGAGCGGTGGGGCGCCCGGAGCGGCGGACGGCGTGGACGGCCCGGCGGCCGAACGCGCCAGCGCCGGGGAGCCGTTCGCCGGGTGCGGGAGCGCCGACGGGGACGTCGTGAGCGGGCCCCTGGACGATGCCGCGCGCGGCCGGCCCTGGTACCGCCGCCGCAAGCGCGTCACCGTCGCGCTGGCCGCCGCCGGAGCGCTGCTCGCCACCGTGGGAAGCCTCTCCGCCCTGCCCGGCGACGACCGGCGCCCCTCCGCCGGCGGGGACCCCTCCGCCGCCCCGGGTGCCTCCGTGACGGCGGGTCCCGCGACGCCCCGGGCCCGGGCCTCCTCGCCCGTCCCGTCCGGTTCCGCGGCACCGGGCGAAAGCCCCGTCCCCACCGGTACGCCGCGCAGGTCCTCCGCCCCGGCCACCGCCCCGGCCTCCGGACCGGCCGCCGGCCCGACCGCCCCGGCGGACTCCGCCCCCGCCGGGCCTCCCCTCGCCTGGACGGCCGACTCCCAGGTGTGGGCGTACGGTTGCGGCCACGACTACGTCGTCGCCAAGCCTCCGGGGCAGGTCCCTCCCCCGCCGGCCCCGCAGGACGCCGGGACCTGGGCGGCGACGCAGTCGGCCGTGCACGGGGGCGAGACGATCGTCGAACTGTCGGTGCAGGGGACGTCCGACACGGCCGTCGTCCTCACCGCGCTGCGCGTCCGCGTGGTCGGCCGCACCGCCCCCGCCCCGGGGAACGCGTACGCCATGGACCAGGGCTGCGGCGGCGCGCTCACCCCGCGGCACTTCGCGGTGGACCTGGACAAGGACCGGCCCATCGCCCGCGCGGTCGCCGGGAACGACGCCGGCACGCCGATCCCGGCGGTGCGCCTGCCCTACCGGGTGTCGGCGGCCGACCCGGAGGTGCTGCGGGTCACCGCCCGGACCGGCACCTGCGACTGCCGCTGGTACCTGGAGCTGGACTGGTCCTCCCGGGGCCGTACCGGAACCGTCCGCGTCGACGACCACGGCCGTCCGTTCCGCACCAGCGGCATCGAGGGCCTGCCCCGCTACACGTACGACACCTCCGCACGCCGCTGGGCGCCCCAGGCGGGCTGAACCGTCCTACGGGCGCGGGATGTTGCGCAGGTTGGACCGTGCCATCTGCAGCATCCGGCCGACCCCTCCGTCCAGCACGATCTTGGAGGCGGACAGGGCGAAGCCGGTCACCATCTCCTTGCTGATCTTCGGCGGGATGGACAGCGCGTTGGGATCGGTGACGATGTCGACGAGGGCCGGTCCCTTGTGCTTGAACGCGGCCTTCAGCGCCCCGGCGAGCTCCTTCGGCTTCTCCACGCGCACCCCGTGGGCGCCGCAGGCGCGGGCGACGGCGGCGAAGTCGGGGTTCTTGACGGCGGTGCCGTGCGAGGGGAGTCCGGCGACCAGCATCTCCAACTCGACCATGCTCAGGGAGGAGTTGTTGAACAGGACCACCTTCACCGGCAGGTCGTACTGGACCAGCGTGAGGAAGTCCCCCATCAGCATGGCGAATCCGCCGTCGCCGGACATCGACACGACCTGCCGGCCCCGGTCGGCGAACTGCGCCCCGATCGCCATGGGCAGCGCGCTCGCCATCGAACCGTGGGTGAACGAACCGATGATCCGGCGGCGGCCGTTGGGGGAGATGTAGCGGGCTGCCCAGACGTTGCACATCCCGGTGTCGACGGTGAACACCGCGTCGTCGTCGGCGACCTCGTCCAGGACGGCGGCCGCGTACTCGGGGTGGATCGGCACGTGCTTGTCCACCTTGCGCGTGTACGCCTTCACCACCCCCTCCAGCGCGTCCGCGTGCTTCTTCAGCATCCGGTCGAGGAACGTGCGGTTGTCCTTGGTCCGCACCCGCGGCGTCAGACAGCGCAGCGTCTCCTTCACGTCGCCCCACACCGCCAGGTCCAGCTTCGTGCGCCGGCCCAGGTGCTCGGGCCGCACGTCGACCTGGACGATCTTCACGTCGTCGGGGAGGAAGGCGTTGTACGGGAAGTCGGTGCCGAGCAGGATCAGCAGGTCGCACTCGTGGGTGGCCTCGTAGGCGGCGCCGTAGCCGAGCAGCCCGCTCATGCCGACGTCGTACGGGTTGTCGTACTGGATCCACTCCTTGCCGCGCAGCGCGTGCCCGACCGGGGACTTGATCTTCTGGGCGAACTCCATGACCTCGGCGTGCGCGCCCCGCGTGCCGGCGCCGCAGAACAGGGTGACCTTCTCGGCCTCGTCGATCATGTCGACGAGGCGGTCGATCTCGGCGTCGCCGGGGCGGACGGTGGGCCGGGAGGTGACGAGGGCGGTCTCGGTGGCCGGCTCCGGCGCGGGCTCGTCGGCGATGTCGCCGGGGAGGGCGACGACGCTGACACCGGAGCGGCCGACCGCGTGCTGGATGGCGGTGTCCAGCAGCCGGGGCATCTGCCGCGGGCTGGAGATCAGCTCGCAGTAGTGGCTGCACTCGCGGAACAGCTGCTCGGGGTGGGTCTCCTGGAAGTAGCCGAGGCCGATCTCGCTGGAGGGGATGTGCGAGGCGAGGGCGAGCACCGGGGCCATGGAGCGGTGGGCGTCGTAGAGCCCGTTGATGAGGTGGAGGTTGCCGGGCCCGCAGGAGCCGGCGCACGCGCCCAGCCTGCCCGTGATCTGGGCCTCGGCGCCGGCCGCGAAGGCGGCGGTCTCCTCGTGCCGGACGTGGATCCAGTCGATGGCGGAGTGGCGGCGCACGGCGTCGACGACGGGGTTGAGGCTGTCGCCGACGACACCGTAGAGGCGCTTGACCCCCGCGCGGGTGAGGGTGTCGACGAACTGTTCCGCGAGGTTCTGTTTGGCCATGGCTCTCGTATGCCCCTTCGGGTGTCCTTGAAGGTCCCTCCGGGTTCCATGAATTCACACCCGCCGCGCTCACGCCTCCCAGACGGCGGCGGCGGTGCGGTCGTCCGCGTACCCCTTGACCCGTACCTGGGTGTCGGCGAGGAAGGCGGCGAGGCCGGGCGGTTCGGGGCGGGACCAGCGGTCGGCCAGGTGGGCGCGGAGCTCTCGCTCACCGTGCAGCGGGTCGGCGAAGCCGGCCGCGCACATCAGGAGGACGTCACCCGGGCGGGCTATGGAGGTGCGGAAGCGGAAGGGCTCGCGGAGTGGTTCCGCGGGGGCACCGCCCCGCTCGAAGGACTCGGGGGCCGGTTCGTACGGGCTCGGGGGCGTGGGGATGCCCAGGTCCATGGTGAGGTGGTCGCCCCCGGGTGTCCCGGAGGGCGGTGAGCCGAAGCCGACGACGGGCTCCCCCCTGACCTCGCTCACCCGCGGTTCGATGTCCTGCCACGCACCGTCCCGCAGCCGTAACAGCCCGCCGGGGCCGACCCCGAAGAAGACGCGGGTGCGGCACGCGGGGTCGGCGGGCAGCAGGA
>NZ_MSGP01000448.1:0-125 GCF_002078235.1 Streptomyces viridosporus | reverse complement strand
ACCGCGCGGAGTCCCCGCGCACGGAGGCGGCCCGCAGGGTGCAGGCCCCGTAGCGGGCGCCGTCCAGCACCGTGTCCGGGACCAGGTCGTCCAGCCCCTCGGGGTCGGCGGCCGGGAGGGCGGTG
>NZ_MSGP01000447.1 GCF_002078235.1 Streptomyces viridosporus | reverse complement strand
CTGCGCGGCTTCCGGATCGAGCTCGGCGAGATCGAGGCCGCGCTCACGGCCTGCGAGGGGGTCGGCCGGTCCGTCGTCCTGGTCCGTGAGGACCGCCCCGGCGACAAGCGGCTCGTCGCCTACACCGTCCCCGACGGCGCCTCCGCCCCGGACGCCGGTGCGCTGCGTGCCGCGCTCTCCGCCGTGCTGCCCGAGTACATGGTGCCGTCGGCCTTCGTCACCCTGGACGCCCTGCCGCTCACCGCCAACGGCAAGCTCGACCGCAAGGCCCTGCCCGCCCCCGAGCACACCACCGTCGGCACCGGCCGCGCCCCGCGCACGCCGCAGGAGGAGATCCTCTGCGCCCTGTTCGCCGACGCCCTCGGCGTGCCGGAGGTCGGTCCCGACGACAGCTTCTTCGAGCTGGGCGGGCATTCGCTGCTCGCCACCCGTCTCACCGGCCGCATCCGGGTGGCGCTGGGCGCCGAACTCCAGGTGCGCGCGCTCTTCGAGACCCCGACCCCGGCCGGTCTCGCCTCCCGGCTGGGCGGCGAGACCGCGGTGGCCCGGCGGACGCTCACCCCGATGCCCCGGCCCGAGGCGGTGCCGCTGTCGTACGCGCAGCAGCGGTTGTGGTTCCTCGGCCGTTTCGAGGGCCCGGGTGCGACCTACAACATCCCGCTGGCCCTGCGGCTCACCGGCCCGGTGGATTCCGCCGCGCTGGCCGCGGCCCTGCACGACGTGGTCGGCCGCCACGAGCCGCTGCGCACCGTCTTCCCCGACACCGACGGCGTGCCGCACCAGCGTGTTCTCGACGCGTGCGACGCACGGCCCGAGTGGGCCGTCGTCGACGTGGACGCGGACGGGCCCGGCCTGGACGCGCTCCTCGCCGAGCAGGTGACGCGCGGTTTCGACCTCGCGGCCGATCTGCCGCTGCGGGCGACGCTGTTCCGGGCCGGCGAGCGGGAGCACGTGCTGCTCCTCGTCCTGCACCACATCGCCGCCGACGGCTCCTCGCTGACCCCGTTGGCGCGTGACCTGTCGGCCGCCTACGCGGCACGGTGCCGCGGCGAGGCGCCGGCCTGGACCGAGCTGCCGGTGCAGTACGCGGACTACGCGCTGTGGCAGCGGGAGGTGCTGGGCAGCGAGGACGACCCGACGAGCGTGGTCTCCGGCCAGCTGGACTTCTGGCGCCGGGCACTGGCCGGACTGCCGGAGGAACTGCCCCTGCCGGTGGACCGGCCGCGCCCGGCCCGCGCCTCCTACCGCGGTGACGTGGTCCCGTTCACCCTGGACGCCGAGGTGCACGCCGGGCTGGCCGCGCTGGCCCGGGAGTCCGGCGCCAGCCTCTTCATGGTGCTGCAGGCCGCCGTCGCGGTCTGGCTGGGCAAGCTCGGCGCCGGCACGGACGTGCCCTTGGGCACCCCGGTCGCCGGCCGCACCGACAGCGCCCTGGACGACCTCGTCGGCTTCTTCGTCAACACCCTGGTGCTGCGCACCGACACCTCCGGCGACCCGACCTTCCGCGAGCTGCTGGACCGGGTCCGGGAGAGCGACCTGGAGGCCTACGCCCACCAGGACGTCCCCTTCGAACGCCTCGTCGACCTGGTCAGCCCGGAGCGCTCGCTGGCCCGCCACCCGCTCTTCCAGGTCATGCTCACCCTGGACAACGACGCACGCGGTCACCTCGCGCTGGCCGACGTCGACGCGGAGATCCTGCCGCTGGGCACCGGAGCGGCCAAGTTCGACCTCGCGCTGAGCTTCGGTGAGCGGTCGGGCGGGGACGGTTCCCCGGCCGGGCTGGACGGGTTCGTGGATTTCGCCGTGGACCTGTTCGACCGGGCCACGATCGAGGCGTTCACCGGCCGGCTGGAGCGCGTGCTCCGCGCGGTCGTGGCCACCCCCGACGCCCCGGTCGGCACCGTGGACGTCCTGTCCGCCGACGAGCGCACCGACACCCTGACCACCTGGAACGAGACGACAGCGCCGGTCCTCACCGGCACCCTC